>NZ_CP017659.1:5146666-5455000 GCF_015326965.1 Paenibacillus sp. JZ16 | reverse complement strand
TAATTTTTCAAATTCATTTTGGCTTGTTGTCTCTAGCGTTTGTTTCGACCGTATTTCTTGGCCGGAAATATAATATACCATGTGCAGATCAAGAATGCAAGTCTTTTTCGAAAAGTTTTTTTTATAGAATGCTTTCTATTAATATAATGCTCTTGATGACACGTCTACTCGGTGACAAACCCTTTCTATACTAATATGACTAACTTAACCCTAGCTTCCCCAACATCCTGTTATCTTAGCAATTACCCCTACCTGCATTGGCAGTCATAAAAAAGCGAAAGCTCCGGATGGATACCCGAAGCCTTCGCTCTATTTATTCATTTATATAGTAGTATTCCGAAATTACTCGGCACCGAGGAAAGCGTATCGGATCAGGATGATCACAAACAAGATCCACATCAGCCAATGCACCTTAGTATCTGTGCGTCCGATCAACTTGCCGAATACCGCAAGGATGACATAAGCAATGATACCAGCAGAGATGCCGTTAGCGATACCGCCAGTGAAAGGCATCAGGATGATGGTCAAGAATGCCGGGAATGCCTGCATGAAATCATCCCACTCGATATCCCGAACCTGACTCATCATCAGCACACCGACAATTACGAGTGCCGGCGCGGTAGCAGCCGAAGGAACAACCAGAGCAATCGGAGCCAAGAACAATGCCAATATAAAGAGCACGCCAGTAGTAACAGCGGTCAAGCCTGTACGTCCACCCTCGGCGACACCCGAAGTACTTTCCACGAAAGCTGTGATTGTACTTGTTCCAAGAAATGCGCCTGCGCTTACGCCGCCGGCATCCACGAGCATCGCTTTACCAAGCTTCTTCTCGCCTTCCTCTTTGTTCTTGAGGAGTCCCGCACGACCTGCGGTACCAACCAATGTACCGAACGTATCGAATAGTTCAACGAATGTAAAGATGAAAATAACTTCGATAAGACCAATGCCAAGCGCGCCCTTCAAGTCCATCTGTCCGACAGCCAGATTATCAAATGAAGGAATCCAGCTTGCAGTGCTCAGACCTGACAGATCGGTTACTCCCATCGGAATGCCAATCAGCGTCGTGAGCACGATACCAATAAGCAGAGCGCCTTTCAGTTTCAGGACCATCAGGATGGCGATCAGGAACAGCCCGATGATCGCAAGCAGCGTATCCTTGTTCTCAACGAAATTCCCAAGGCCAAGATTGAAGGCACCGCCTGGTACCGGATGAGTAATATCCGTTCCCGGGTTAATGGAAGCCGTCACAATGTTGCCTAGCTTAAGACCTACGATGGTAATGAACAAGCCGATACCGACCGTAATGGCAATCTTTAAGTTGTTCGGAACTGCAGTCAGCAGCATTTGGCGGACTTTGGTTACCGTGAGAATGATAAATACGATACCGGAGATGAACACTGCACCGAGTGCGGCCTGCCAAGTAATCGCACCGTTCGAGCTTAATACCACCGTCATGAAATACGCGTTCAAACCCATACCGGGTGCCAACGCAACCGGAATGTTAACGAAGAAACCCATGGCCATCGTCACAAGACCGGCACCTACTGCAGTAGCGAAAAATACGCCTTCCTGCGGAATACCTGCGCCATCAGGGCCAAGGAACAGATTGTTGACCAGCAGGATGTAAGCCATGGTCATAAAGGTCGTCAAGCCTGCGATAATCTCGGTTCTTACATTTGTTCCGTGTTCCTTTAGTTTAAAGAAACGCTCCATTGTAGAGATATCCCCCTTAAAATTAATGACCGGCAACATACAAAAAAGACCCTAAGGATAAATCCCCAGGGCCGTCGCTTGAAAAAAGAGCCGCAAAACAATCATTCGCATGCTGCAGGGCAGCATCCTTATCGAATAACCTGCTGCTTAATGGAACGCTGCTCCATCTTGCAGGCCGATATCTCGAATGCTGGACGAGTCCGCATCATTATATTGCCGCTCTTCTTTTCGTAGCGAGATCATTACGGTGACCTGTAGAGACTCCCGGGCCCATTCCCGGGATTATACGAAAAAGCTCGTTATTTGTAGTTGTCATGTCAGTTTCTACACATATTCTAGGACGAGAAGCCCAACCTTGTCAATAACAAAAACGAATATTGTGCTTGTCAATTTAAAGAAACGTTCGGGATTTGATATTCCACAACCTATTCATTCTAGGACAACCGAACTACATACGACAAAATACACCCCCGGAACAGGGACAATGTGCACATGACCCCTCAAATCCGCTCGCGAGGTACATTCGTTTTCAATTTTTAAATCTTAGCTGTCCTTACGCTCCCCACCTAGCCCTCTCATTTCACTCGATGGCAGCAGACGCGATCCAAACCGGATGGTTTCCACACGCAGAATAAACAGGGATCACTGTGCTCCTTAGGAGAAACTTATGGCTATTTTACCGACAGCATGGTGGGTCTCACTTAATGCGTGAGCATCGTAGAGCCCTTTTTGCGAAAAAGGAAACATAGCTCCGACTACGGATCTTACTTTTTTTTGCTCCAACAGGGCTGCTATTTCCTGAAGCTGCTGACCATTGGGATCCAGCCATATATTTTTGGCGGTTACGTCGTATTGTCTTACCAGCTCTTCATCAAAATCGCTGACAATGGATATGATTCGCCCGGTATGTTTCTTCAGCACTTTAAAGCTGTTCTTCTGAACGTCACCGCCCATCGTATCGAACACGACATCCACATCCGATAAAACATCTTCAAAAGGGGTCGTGCGATAGTCAATCATCTGATCAGCTCCGAGTGAAGCCAACAGCTCATGATTACGCTCACTGGCTGTCGTAATCACATAGGCGCCCGCTTGTTTGGCAAACTGGATTGCGAACATGCCAACGCCACCTGCGCCTGCGTGAATCAATACCTTCTCTCCATGAGTCAGTTCACCATATGTAAACAGCGCCTGCCAAGCCGTCAGTCCTGCGAGCGGAACGGATGCGGCTTCCTCCCATGAGATAGCAGCAGGCTTACGCGCCAGCAGGTGATCATCCACCAAAGTATATTCGGCATATGTGCCAAAACGGGTCGTTTCCGGACGGGCAAACACTTCGTCTCCCACCTTCCAATCCGTTACCTCGTCCCCAATTTCCGAAATCGTCCCGGCCACATCCCAACCCAAAATAATCGGAAACTCCCAATCCATCATTTGTTTTAAATAGCCCTCACGGAGCTTCCAGTCTATTGGATTTATCGAGGTGGCGGCCACCTTAACTAAGACCTGATGCGCTTGCGGTGAGGGGGTAGGCACTTCTCTTTCCTGTAGTTCTTCCTTGCCCCCATAACGATCAATGACGATAGCCTTCATTCTTTTTCCTCCTCACAGGTTTAGGTCTTGGTTCAACCTCCCTTAACGCTCGCACCTGACTTTTGCACCCTAACGTATTATTTATCTTAATTCACAAAAGATGCATGCAATAAAACCAATGGCATTTACCCGTCCAGAGGAGAACGGTTTTGGTCGTATAAGCACACAAAAAAAACCTTCAATTCCACAGGTGTGGATTTGAAGGTTTTTGGGTTTAGTACAGCTGTATAAAAACTATTCCCACTCGATCGTTGCTGGCGGTTTGGAAGTCACGTCATACACGATGCGGTTGACGTTCTCGACTTCGTTCACGATACGAACGGAGATTTTCTCCAGCACATCCCATGGGATACGCGCCCAGTCCGCTGTCATGCCGTCGATGGAGGTTACGGCACGGATACCTACGGTGTAGGAATACGTACGTGCATCACCCATGACGCCGACACTCTTCATGTTCGGAAGCGCCGTGAAATACTGCCAGATCTCGCGATCCAATCCCGCCTTCGCGATCTCTTCACGCAGGATGTAGTCGGAATCACGAACGATTTGCAGCTTGTCCTCCGTTACTTCACCCAGTACGCGGATCGCAAGACCTGGGCCAGGGAAAGGCTGACGGTGAACGATCTCATCCGGTAAGCCCAACTCCTCGCCGACTTTACGAACCTCATCCTTAAAGAGAGCTTTCAACGGCTCAATCAGCGTGAATTTCATGTCTTCTGGCAGCCCGCCGACATTGTGGTGGGATTTGATCGTATGCGCCGTGTCCGTACCGCTCTCAACGATATCGGTATACAGCGTGCCTTGAGCCAAGAATGCAAAATCATCAAACTTGCTGGACTCCTCATCGAATACGTAGATGAACTCGTTGCCGATGATTTTCCGTTTTTTCTCCGGATCGTCTACGCCTTTCAACTTGGACATGAAGCGTTCCTGAGCGTCAATCTTAACGACCTTCATATCAAACTTGCCGACGAAGGTTTCCATAACGCTCTCAGCTTCGCCCTTGCGCAGCAGTCCATGATCGATGAACATGCATGTCAGCTGATCGCCGATTGCCTTGTGAATCAGCATGGCCACAACGGAGGAATCCACGCCGCCGCTCAGTGCGCACAGCACTTTTTGCTCGCCAACGACTTCACGGATTTCACGGACCTGGTCCTCGATAAAAGTCTCCATGCTCCAGTTGCCTTCGCATCCGCACACTTCGTACAAGAAATTCTTGATCATTTCATTACCATGGACGGAGTGACGAACTTCCGGATGGAACTGCACGGCGTACAGCTTCTTATCCTCGTTACTCATCGCGGCGATCGGAGCGGATTCCGTTCCTGCATCCAGCTTAAAGCCGGAAGGCAGCGATACCACGTGATCACCATGACTCATCCATACCGTTTGTTTTTGCTCAATCCCTTTTACAAGCGTTGAGTTCGGTGCAAACTCCAATTCGGCTTTGCCGTATTCACGTTTCGAAGCACGTTCTACTTTTCCGTCCAGCTGTTGAGCCATCAGCTGCATGCCGTAGCAAATGCCGAAGATCGGCAGTCCCAGATCATAAATGGCGGGGTCCACATGCGGTGCATTCTCGGAATACACGCTGGAAGGACCTCCTGAGAAAACAATGCCGCGCGGGGAAAGTTCTTTAATTTTCTGAGCGGACGTGTTGTATGGCAGAAGCTCACTATAAACGCCGAGATCGCGAATGCGTCGTGCTATAAGTTGGTTGTACTGTCCACCGAAGTCTAAAACGACGATGATTTCATTAGGCTTATTCATTACCGGGCCTCCCTTGATTAATGAAATTAATTATACGCAACCCTAATTCATACCGTCAAGAAAGAGGGGCTTTTGTTTTCATGCCAGTTTTTTGACAATTCGAATACATTGGCGTAAAAAGAGTGCTTTTTCGGTACGGGACCACGGTTCGTCATCGAATGCCGCCCGCTCCCAGCGCTGCGCAAACTGCTCCAGCTCCGCCCTGAATTCGGCATCGGCAATCGACAAGGCATTGACGTATTGACGCATGGTCTGCCCTTTTTCCAAATCTCCAAACCTTCGCTGGAGCTTGTCCCAAACCCATACCGAAATCGATACGAGTCCCTCCCGCCCGCTTACCGCTATCGTTCTGGCCATCCTCAGAAAGGCCAAACTTTGGCGCACGGTCGGAATTTGATAAACAACCGCCACCAGGATGGGAAGAACTAATAGTAGCACGCCCCCAAACATCACAGGACCGATGGCGGTTATCAGAAAAAGTACTTTAACGGCTCCGTAAATCATGGAGTTCCACAGGCTGTTCCAGTACTTAAGCCCGGCAGAACCGGAATCACCAACCAGTGGAGGCGTGGACATCTGCTCGATGCTAAAGCCCGGGGTCGGATCGAACAGCACCCAGCCTTGTCCCGGAAAAAAAACCTCAACCCATGCATGCGCATTCTTTTGGGCTACCTCATAACGGTCAACCGTACCTGCCACCCGCTCACCCGGTGCAAATCCAGTCACGTAGCGTGCCGGGATGCCTTCGGATCGAAGCAGCACGGTCATCGTCGTAGCAAAATGAACGCAGTATCCTTCCTTCGTATCAAACAAAAAATAATCGGTAAAATCCTTGCCTTCCGGAGGCACGGACGTTTGCAGGGAATAGGTATAGTTCTGCTCCAAATAGGATTCGATAGCTTTCGCCTTTTCATACCTGTTCACAGCGTCCAATGTGATCTCCCTTGCTAAATCCCTCACCCTGAGGGGCAGCTGCTCGGGAAGCTGGAGGTACATTTCCTTCATATATTCAGGATCGTTGTTGGTTGCACTGCGGAGCGATTGCTCCTCAGGCTGACTATATAAAGTTTCTATGGTATAACCGGATACCGCCCTTTCGCCCTGCAAGGATACCGTTTCGGACAGCCTGTCAACGGCGAGCCTCGGTGTACCTCTCTCTTTGGAGAAATGGATCTCCTTTACGCTGGTAATAATGCCTCCTGACAGCACGGACTGGATCGGAGTATCTTGTTCAAAAGTCAGTGTCTGGACAAGCTTGTCTCCGGAAGGACGCTCCCAATAGGGCAGGATGCCACTCAGGTCCTCGGACAGCTTCACGGGCTTGCGGATGGAAGGATCCGCCTCCCACTTCCGTCCATCATACCGATTATATGTGTCTCCTCGCCAATAAGTCGGTTCAGGCGACTGCGCGGTAAAATACAACGCATCACTCAGCGTTAACGGACCTCCCAAATCTTTTCCCTGGGAAGCGTATCCGGCAACCTGGGAGGCAGGAATCGACGGTTCCCTGTTTCCCCAGACAAGGTCTCCCCATCCCGTCAGACGTGCCGCCATTTCGGACACCGTTAATCCCACGCCTGCCGACGGCTCGCTAATAACCCCCCCACTCGGGTAATACCGGCGATCAGACCGGAAGCAAGCAGCACCACCAGACTCCAGCGAAGCACAGGCAGCCCGGACAAGCGGCCGGATCGAACAGGCTCAGGGATGTCCAATTCAAAAGAGGTTCCCTCCACGGTTTCCTGCTTCAGCTTTAGGATCAGCATCATGCCCTGGGCCAGCAAAATGTACAGCACCGCACGCAGCATATCGCCATAGATGCTTTCTTCCATGGCAGATTCCAGCACCGCCAAATAAACCAGCGTCGAACCGCCAAACAACCACACGGTTCGGCGATACAAAGCCAGCATATGGACCGCGGATACCATGATAGCCCAGCCGACAAGCAGAATGATCGTTCTCGTCTCCTGGCTTAAGGCAGTAAACTCCCACGCATTTCCGAATGCCGAAACGTCACCCGGTAGTGTCTCCGAAGCATAATCGGACAGCCATGCCAACGGATGGCTATATTCAAACAACCGGGCACATAGCCAGACCACCAGAACGGCGTTCAGCGGCAGCCATACCCAGCCCCGCAGCGTGAACAATCCTTGGAGCAGCAAGAATAAAGCCCAGATGAATAAGGTTTGCAGCATAAGATGGCTGCCCATGTCACCTGCATCCCGAAGCGGCAATAGCCACTCTGACAGCAGTCCCATAACCGGCAGCGTAATCAATATACGATGAAGAATCGTTCCGTGCATCAATCGGGAGACGAAAATAGAGGGTACATTCCAGGCTCCGGATATTCCGGCCTTACGATGGCCTCCATCCCTAACGGGCGAGCTTCCCGGTCCGCTCATGGTCGGCACCTCCTATCTTCATTGGCTTCCTCTCTGTCCACTTTTCATGCAAGTAAACCAGCTTTCCGCCTTTGTTGAAAAACTCCCGTGCCCACTCAGGCAACGCCTGATTCTCTAATGGACTCACCTCTAAGCCTGAGTTACCAGCCGATTTCAGACGTTTTACACTTTGCGTACAGAAGATGGTAACCTTTCTGCTGCCCTCATTCAGCAGGTGGATTGCTGCGACAGCCGCTCCCTCATGAAAAACGCCCGTAATAATCGCCCAATCCTTATTCTTTTGCGAGGGAGAAAGAGACTTCACGAAGCTTCGGTCCCGTACAGGATCGTTCCCGGTTAGCTGAACGGAGGCAAACGGAACTAACGTGTCCTGCTGGCCCTTGAACACGTCCTTGTATTCGTTTCGCCGATCCTCTATCCCAGCCCCATCGATATATAGTTGATAGGGAACTTTGTAGCGGATGAGCCGGGATACAAATCCTGCTGCCGCAGATACCGCGTCTTCAAATGCATCCTCCGGTTTCAAGGCGCCAAGACCTGCATACCCTTGGAGCGATGTATCCAGCACAACCCCCTGCCTTGATCCATATCCCTCATGCGGCATGAAGGATTGCAGGCGTCCCAGCTTCGCGGAATTCTTCCAATGAATCCGGTTCATGGGATCACCGGGAACATAGTCGCGCACGCCCGATCCTCTCATTTCATTCCAAACATGGAAGCGTACCCGTTCATCTTCGAAGTCCATGACGCTTGCATGCATGGGCACTTGGGCCTCCGGCCACTCGGCGGGTCTTGGCAGCACAATTATGCCGCCAGTATCGCTTTTCACCCTCCGGCTTGTTCTGAACCAGCCGAACATATCGCCCCATTCCACCTCGCTATAGATCGAAGACCAGACTCCGCGGGGAACCTGGTTCAGTCTGTAGGTATACTCGAGCCTTCGCTTCATGCCGGGGAACAGCAGCTTACGGTATTCCCTGATGCCGAACCGGTCGGTTATGATAAGCCACGGCACGGGCAGAAGAGAACGATAGGTTACTTGAACCGTCATCTGAGCAGAATCTCCCGCTTGTATGCATGAAGGGGAGCTTGTATGCGCAATGGTGATTCGTGTTGGACCCAGCAAACTCGTCAAAGCTCCGCCAAGCAATAAAATCGTGCTTGCCCACCATACAAGCCGCAGCGATTCCCCGCCTAACCAAACATAAAGACCCAAAGAAACGGACCAGATGGCCACTCCTCTCGACCATTCCAGCAGACGGCGTTTCATGACGGATTCCCCTTCCGGCTTCGCTGGCGCGGCAGATCAAACCTCGTAATGATGGACTCCACCATTTCATAAGGCGTTATGCCGGCAGCGCGTGCCTCATGAGACAGATGAAGCCGGTGGGTGAGCACAGGAACGGCAACGCGCAGGCAGTCATCAGGGATGACATACATTCGTCCTGTCAAAAAGGCAGCCGCCTGTGAAGCGCGGAGCCACGCCAATGTCCCTCTCGGACTAATCCCTAAGGACACTCCCTGCTGTTTTCGGGATGCATCGGCCACACTGACCATATAACGTTTTATGGTGTCATCCACAAATACGCGGGAAACCATCTGCTGCATTCGTATGAGTTCGGATCCCATCATGAGGGGCTTCAGATCGTCCAGTCTGGAACTGCCCATCCCCCGCTCCAGCAGCTCCAATTCACCCTCCATATTGGGATATCCCAGCGATAATCTCATCAAAAAGCGGTCCAGCTGCGCTTCCGGCAGGCGGCTTGTGCCTTCATATTCGTACGGATTTTGCGTTGCCAGGAGGAAGAACGGGGCAGGCAGCGGATACGTATGGCCGTCCACGGTGACGCGCCCCTCTTCCATCGCCTCCAGCAGCGCGGATTGCGCCCGCGGCGATGCCCGGTTGATCTCATCGGCCAACACAATATTGGACATCACGGGTCCTGGCCTGAATACGAATTCTCCCGTATGCGGATAATAGACCGACGCCCCTGTAATATCCCCTGGCATCAAATCATACGTAAACTGAATTCGGCTGAAATCGCAGCCAATTAACGAGGCCACCGACTTCACTAGCATGGTCTTCCCGACTCCCGGCACATCCTCCAGCAGCACATGTCCTCCGGCCAGCAAGGCAATCATCGTTAACGAGATTTGCTCCTCATGTCCGACAATGACACTCCCGATCCGTTTGGTAACCCTCCCCAGAAGCTCGGGTGCCCACTCCGGGTGGTTCGCTTCTTCAGCATGAACGGATGAACTAAACAAGAACATCAACCCCCAACCTATATTCATAGATTATTAGATAGCGGTAACTTGGAATTTTGAATCTATGAATAGGTTTTCCAAGAAAGCAAGAAGATAGACGTCATTTGCTAGAAAAGCATTGGCCTGTCTTGCATGATTTATAGCGTACGGTCCGCCTGGCCTAATCGGCATTTACACAAAAAAGGCCAGCCCGTTATACAGGCTGGCCTCCAACTCATTCATAATTTTCATTCTGGCTTTCATCGTTCCATTCTGCCTTTCATCGTTCAAGTCTGATCATCGTATTAACGATTCACAGCCTTAATCATTCCAATTCCAAATCCGGTCAAGGATCACAGCCGCCTGAGCACGCGTAAAGTATGCTTTCGGCTCGATTTTGCCGTTCATTCCGTTCACGATGTCCGAACCTGCAAGCGCTGCTGCACTCGATTTAGCATACTCGGCGACCTGATCCCCATCAGCAAAAGAATCCAGTGACCCCTGTCCTTCCAGCTTCTTGCCGGCTGCCTCCAGAGCACGCTGCGTCGTTACCATCATGTCCTGGCGTTTCATTGGCGTGTCCGGCAAGAAACGGTTTCCTCCGACACCTTGAACGAGCCCAAGCTCTGCGGCGATCTGCACGTCTTCGTAATAATATGCCGAAGGCAAAACATCTCCGAACGCTGCCCGGCCTTCGCCCGAGCCTTCCAGCTCCAACGCGCGTACGAGCAGAACGAGGAA
The DNA here is from genome assembly GCF_015326965.1 of Paenibacillus sp. JZ16. NCBI lineage: Bacteria > Bacillati > Bacillota > Bacilli > Caryophanales > Paenibacillaceae > Paenibacillus > Paenibacillus sp. JZ16. Next base: position 5,444,531 of record NZ_CP017659.1, on the reverse strand, counting down.
TTCGGCTCGAGTAATCGGGTTCAACGGATTGAATCTTGTTTCGGTCTCACCTTGAATGATCCCGCGAGATGCCATCGTTTCGATTGCATCGATCGCCCACGGCACATGCTTCAGGTCATGAAACGTCTTGTATGCGGAGGCGACTGCAAACGTGCCGCCATGCGGCAGCGCAGCACGAACGATCCCATCTGCGGAGTTATACCGGCTGCTGGAAAGCGGAACCCCGCGCCCGTTAGAGTCGATATGCCAAACCATGATATGATTCGGTCGTGCAAGCTCTTCCTCGGTGGGGGAATAAGGCACCGACCAGATGAGACGATGCTTACCCTGTTTCCAGGACAAAGCCCTCTCGCCAGCAAGAACCTCTGCCCGGAACACCGGACGATCGCCGATCTTCTCGCGAAGGGCCGCATCCAGATTGCCGCCCGACGATTTCTCCAGACGCAGCGTTACGGTTTCCGTATCCGTTACACCGGTCCCCTGAATCAACACGCTTGGCATTTCCAGCGTACCGAACTCCGTTTGGACTAGGAGAACGGCCTGCGGATTCTCCAGCAGCCACTTACCCGGCAGCAGAATGTCATAGGACTGGGCTCCTCTCTGCGCCGGAACGTTAACAAGCGCCCGCTTCGTTCCGGTAGTTCCAGCCACTGCCTTTTCCATTGCCTGCTGAAGCACTCGGCTCGAGACTCCAACCGTGATCCGCCCGTCATGGTTCCGGATTTCGAGTGAAGACGTACTTGGAGCTGGACTCGGACTGCTTCCGCCACCGCCCGCAGTTCCGCCGCTTCCACTGTTGCCGCCCCCACTCTGTTCTCCGCCGTTTCCATTTCCTCCGCCGGGAGCGGAGCTCTTCGTAAATTCCAGCACGCCGAATCGGGTCGTGTTCTGATAGGATTGGCCGGTCGGATCCGACCATATAGCCACACTGTCTCTTGTACCTTGGCCGTCTTCATCGTTGTTCACCTGAAAATCGAAACCGATCACCGTCCCTTTCTCAGGTTTGATCTTATCCAGGCGGATCGCTGCTTCAACGACATATCCGCCTTCGATAACCTTCGCAGCGGATGCGAAATTATCCTCGCCCGCATGACCGCCGAAGGAACGCGCATTGTTGAAGTTCATCCGGTACTGTCCATCATCTTCTTGGTAAACATCCGTCTTTCCATTATTCTGATCCACAAAAATCTCTACCGAATCCTGCTCCCATACGTTGGGACTCGCATCCGATAACAAGCTGTCGCTAATAATGGCATAAACGTACAGGTGATCCTCATCCCATAGCGTCCGGAATGTGGCGGTCGCGCCGCTGTTTCCCTCGACCCACACGTCGGTTGCCAGTTCCCCGGCATCCTTCCAGATGCCGTCGAGTTCGCCGTCTACCGTTGGGGTGCCATAGCCGGCCTGGGCCGATTTCGGCGCAGCGGAGAGCGTTAGAATGCCGAGTCCCTCCTGATCGCTGTCCTGGGCATGCCTTGGATCGCTCCAGGACACCACCGCTCCGTTCTTGCCATGCTCGGAGCCGTCATCCGAGCCGGAATCCGTTACTCGGACATCGAAATAAATCTCGCCGCCCAGCGCTCCTGCTCCGTTTAACTGGAGGAGGGCTTCCCCAGCGTAACCCGCAGCGGTCTCGACCGTATTGGCGGCTCCACGCTGAATCTCGGCTTTTTGCACAGCACCGTTCACTACAGCGAATATTTCGGCCTGATCTCCGGGAGATATCGAGCCGTCCGACACGTCAACCTTGACGTAGACATGGTCCCTGTCCCATAGCGTCTTAAATTCGGCAGATAGCGAGCCAAGCTGCTCCGTCTTAAAGGCCGGAACCAGATTCCAGGCAAAATCCGGTTGTCCGTCAACAACCGCCTTGCCCTCCACGGCCATTCCGGTCTTTCTTACTATCGTTAGCCTGGAAGGATCGACCATCCCCCAATAGGCTGGCTTGGCCTGATACTGCTTGTCAAAAGGAAACGGGGCATCCTGTCGTCCCGTACCCGCGGGACGGTCATGCAGCCAGGTATGGTCGTCTGCGATCCCCCAAAGGGTGACATTGCTGATCCAGCCCCCTTCCACGCCTGCATCGGCGCCCATTTGATCCAGCCGCTTCAATTCTTCAAACAGCTCTTTGTACCGATAGCCTTGCTTGTCGAGCAATTCCTGGGGAACGGTCTGGTAGGTGTCGGTATTGTTCGTGTACACCGAAACGTCCAGCTCGGTAAGCTGATTATCAAAGCCGGCCTCGCCAAACATCCGGATGGAATCCGAGATTTGCTGGATGGACGGCCCGCTGATATTGATGTGCGTTTGATGGCCCACGCCATCGATTGGAACGCCTTCTGCCTTCAGCTGTTTTACAAGATTCAGCAAATAATCGCGTTTCTTCGGGTTGTGCGTGCTGTAATCGTTGATGTAGAGCTTGGCCTCGGGTCCGGCTGCATCTCGTGCCGCATGAAAGGCGGTCCGGATATAGTCGAGCCCCGTTATCCGGTACCACTGGCTGTCCCGCATGCCGTCCGGACGCCCTTCGTCAATGACCTCGTTCACGACGTCCCAATCGCGGGCATCTCCCTTGTAGCGGCCAACCACCTCATGGATATAAGCTTCCAGTCTCTGAAGGACGAGCGCTTTATTCTCCGGCGTGGCTTCGAGATATTGGCCCTGATCATCCTTCAGCATCCATTCGGCGCCTTGCTGATGCCACAGCAGCGTATGGAACCGGAGGTTCATGCCATGATCCCTGGCATAATCCCTGATGAGATCCGCGTTGGTAAAGTTATAGGTTCCCTCTCTCGGACTGAGAGATTCCGGCTTCATCACGTTCTCGGCAACAAGCGAGTTGTAATGGTAATCCAGAAGCTCCTTGTGCACGCCGGACAGATGCTTGGGCTCCACGGCTGCCCCGATCTCGAAATAATCCGCATACACATCCTTCAGCGCGGGAATATCCGTCTGAATCGAGCCCGGCAGTGCGAGCTTAATGTCATCGATATAGAAATTGGAAAGATCCGAGGTTTCCATATACAGCTTCAATGTTTCCATATCCGAAGTGAAGCCAAAGGTTCCTTTCAGCTCCACCCACTCCGTGCCGCTCGCGGAGGCTGAGGCAACGGTTGTATAGGACGTTTCTGCTGCGCCCGCTGCTTTGTTCTCCATCGAAAGGGATATTTTGACCGGAGCGGCAGGTGCCTGCTCAAGCCTCGCATAGGCTGAGATCGTATACGTTTTTTGGCTCACCATGATGTCTTTAACGTCTTGGCTGGGCCCGTTCCAGCTGTTCGCCCGCTCATGGACCTTTAAGCCGTAGCCGCCGCTATGGGCTGCTTCTGGGACAGCTTCTACGGTCTCCGAATCGCGTGGTCCCCAATCCATCGTCGTTCCGTCTTCAAAATCCCATACGACCGTATTCTTTCCCCCCGGTATCTCAATACCCGGGTCTGGTGCCGGCTCAATCAACCGGACCTTGAATTCGTCCATATAATAAGCGGCGTCCGCACTGCTTGGACTCTGCAGATATACCTGCAAGGCCGAAGCGTTAGCATCGTATTTATAATGGCCCTTCACCTCTACCCACCCGTCAGCAGTTACATCGACCGAACTGCTGAAGTTCACATATTCCGGCTCGGCTCCGGTTTGCTGCATGGCAAGCTGAAGCTGCTGAGTCCCTTGGGTGTCCTCCTTCAAATGGACATATGCGGAAATTTCATAGGTAGCTCCTTTGTCCAGCCGGTTCGTGGCGGATAGATCAAATCCCGGTCCGTTCCAGTTCGCCGTCCTTCCCTCCGTCAACAAGCTCCCTGTCCCTTCATAAGCATAGGTAGCGGAGGTCACCGTCTCCGTCCCCCGCTTAAACCACCCTTCCGTCCCTCCATCAAAATGATGATGAATCACAAGATTCTGATCAGCGGACGTTTGGACCGGTTCAACTGCCGCCGCACTCCGGCTGGGCGGAATGAGCAGCAGGGACGCGATCAGCATCAGGCTGATCCTCCTAATGATTGTTCTCTTAGACACGAAATGCTTGCCTCCTCATTGGTTGCATTTATGGTCTGTCATATAGCGAAACCTGGATTATTCCTTGACGCTGCCCACGTTCAATCCGACTACGAAATATTTCTGCATGAACGGATAAACCAGCAGAATCGGAACCGATGCCACGACCGTTACGGCAGCGCGAATCGAAATCGGCGTTACCATGTTCACCGCAGCGTCCTGCGTCATCCCGGCTCCTGCAGCCACTGCCGGGTTGCTGTTCGCGTTCATACTGGATGACAGCAGCTTCATCAGCTCATACTGCAAAGTGCTCAGCTCTTGGCGGGAGGAGGTATAGATGAATGCATCGAACCAGGAGTTCCAAGCCCCCACGGCCACGAACAGCGCAATGGTTGCCAACACCGGCTTACACAGCGGGAAGATGATCCGGATGAAGATTTTAAAATCTCCGGCTCCGTCAATTCTTGCCGATTCGACCAAGCTTTCCGGAATCGTTCCGATATACGTCCGGATAACGATCATATTAAATGCGCTGATCATCGACGGGATCACATATACCCAGAACGAATTCAGCAGGTGCAAGTCCTTCATCAGAAAATATCCAGGAATCAAGCCGGCGTTAAAGTACATCGTCAGAATAAAGATCAATGTAATCGGCTTGCGGAATACATATTCCCGACGGCTCAGCGTATACGCCAGCATCGTGGTCAAGACCAGATTCAGCAGCGTTGAAAGCACTGTTCTTGCCACGGAAATCCAGAACGCGTCATATATCGTTCCCGAAGCGAATACCGCCTTGTAGTTCTGCCAGGTAAATTCCCTCGGCCAGAGATAGATTCCGCCCCGGATCGTATCATTCCCCGCATTCAGGGAAACGACGATCGTGTTCAGAAACGGATATAATGTGACAACGACAAGACCAATCATAAACAAGGTATTGAATGTATTAAAAAGGATCGGCTCTACTCTTTTTTTTCTGACGGATTTAGGCGCTGCGGCAGCAGTTGCTGGCCCAGGGCTGATTGTTTGATTTGCCATTATAGCAGCCTCTCTTCCCCTAGCCGTTTCGCGACTCCGTTTGCAATCAATAACAGCGTCACACTAACGACCGTTTTAAATATACCGGCAGCCGTTGCTAATGAGTAATTGCCTTGGGCAAGCCCGTACTTCAGCACGAAAATGTCAATCGTTTGCGACCAGTCGACAACAAGACCGTTGCCCAGCAAGTATTGAACCTCGAAGCCTGCTTCCAGAATGTGACCGACCTGCATGATCAACAGAATGATGATCGTTGGCTTAATGCCCGGCAAAGTGACATGGAACATTTTCCGATAGCGGCTTGCCCCGTCCATATCGGCAGCCTCATAAAGCGCCGGGTCGATGGATGCCATCGCAGCCAAATATATAATCGTATTCCAGCCGACTTCTTTCCAAACATGCGACGCCCCGACGATTCCCCAGAAGTATTTGCCTTCACTGAGCCATTGGATCGGCTCCTTGATGAGATGCAGCTTCATAAGGATATCATTGATGATTCCGTTCGAAGCCAAGCTCGTCGCCACAATCCCGGTTACGATGATCCAGGATAGAAAGTGCGGAAGATAGGAGATCGTCTGTACGGTTCTTTTCCAAACCACTTTCTTGATTTCATTCAGTAACAATGCAAGGATAATTGCAGTCGTAAAGCCGAGAATCATATTGATAACACTCATTGCGAGCGTATTGCGAAGCACTTGCAGGAAACTTTCATCCTTAAAAAGAAATTCAAAATGTTTAAATCCTACCCACGTCTGTTCACTAAAGTCTCTAGCCGGCTTGTAGTTCTGGAAAGCCATGGTCCATCCCCAAATAGGAACGTAGGCAAACAAGATGATGTAAGCCATCAGAGGCACCGACATATAGATCAACTGTCTCTGTTCTTTGAGGACGGCCCAGGTGATTTTCTTGTTTGTCTTAGGCTTGCGGACGGCAGAGTCTTTGACTACGGTCTCTTCCATAAGTTTGTTCTCCCCAAAACCCTATATTTCGTAAAAAGGAAGGCAAGGAGCCTTCCCCATTCCGATTCATGTACCTTCCGCTGCTTTACTTAACAGACCAAGTGTCTCTTCTCCATTGCAGCACTTCATTAATCCGATCCTCGTAAGCCTTGATGTTGAGCTTGCGGATATCAGTGACGTACTCATCCCAGACGCTGTCGAATTCTTCCGGTTTAGCAAGAATGGCTTTTGGTAAGTACTTCGTGGACAACTCATTTTGCTTCGTATTCACGATTTTCGCTTCAGATCCGTCTACCAGGTCGACAGACCATGCCGGGTAAGCAATCTCGTTCTCAGGAGCTGGACTGAAGAAGTCAACATAGCTGTTGAAACCGTATTGGGCAAGGAAGTTCTTGTCATACTCTCTCAAAGCGGCTACCATTTCTTCAGGCTGTGCAGCGCCGTCTGTAGCGTTGCTGTCCGAGAATAAACCTTCCATTTTTGGTGCTTGACCGTGGAAAGAATCGGCTTTATTCGCGAGCTTCCAGGTTGCATCGGTAAACAGATCGCGCTGCTCTTGCGTTTTCATGAAGCGGCCGTCCTTGACAATGTAATCTTCCCCCTCGATCCCCCAGGACAAGATTTTTTGCCAATCTTCTTGAATCAGCGTATCCAACAATTTGATAATTCTGATCGCCTGCTCTTCGGATGCGTTGACCGTGATCCCGAAACCGTTATTGAGGTTCAGAGCCGGACGATCTTTGTAATGATCCTTGATACTTTCATCAAATACAAGCGGAAGACCGACATACGTTCTTTCATCTTTCTTCTGGGTAATCAGCGCGTCCTCTGCGCTTTGGAAGTTCCAGTGCTGGTCAAACATGCCAAGAACTGCGCCGCTGGAGATTTTCGCCATATACTGGTCAAAGTTCTGGGTGAACGTTTCCTTATCGATGATACCCAGGGCATTCATTTCGTTCAGTTTTTTATAATAACGTTTGGCATAGTCCTTATCGGCAAAAATTTCCGCCTTGCCGTCTTTAACAACTACACCGCCGTCATTCGGATGACCGATCAAATGCTGAGGAGCATTGAACAGGCCCCAGTTTTTCCAGTCATAGTTCAGAATTTCAAAGCCGATCGTCGGGGTACCGTCAATGGTCGGATGCTTTTCCTTGTATTGTTTAATGATGTCAAAATATTGATCCAAGGTTTTAACCTCTGGATATCCTGCCTCTGCCAATACGTCCTTCTGAATCCAGAAGGCTGGGCCCGAATAATAAGACGAGGTAACATCAGCATTCGTTACACCGTAATTTGGAAGATTGTAAATATGACCGTCATTCGGGTCTTTCATCATGTTCCAGTACTTCTCATAATGCTTCTTCAAGTTTGGCGCATGTTCTTCAATCAAATCCTCGAGCGGGATAAAGGCACCGGCAGCTGTCAGCTTTTGATTCGCTGTCATCATGTCCGGATAATCGCCGCCTGCAATCATAACGCCGAGCTTCTGGTCAATATCGCCTGCCAGGAACTCGAATTTGAAGGATGCTCCTGTCTTTTCCCTGATTAATTTATAAATCTTGTTGTCAGGTGTTGGTTGCTGGTCGGGCTGACCGATAAAAACACTCACCTCAAATGGTTCGATCTTATCCCCGTCCGTCCCGGGTGTTGTTTGTTCTGCGGAGTCCTTTGCTTCCGGCTGGGCCCCGCTATTCCCGTTTCCACCCCCGCAGCCCGTAAGGACGATGCAAAGCGACAACAGCAACACCGTGCCGAGCCGAAGCCATGATTTTGTCTTACCCCCCATAAAAGCACCTCCGTCATAATGTGGTTACATCGTTGGTCGATACGCCTCTTCATGTAACCTTCCTTTATTTTAAAAGCGCTTTCAAAGGCGGACTATACTATAATTAAAGCATTAACCTTAAAAACTTTAGAACATCTTCTTCTTGAACTCATTCGGTGCCATGCCCCATCTTTTTTCGAAATGCTTAAGGAATTGGTTGTAGTGGGTGTAGCCGACCCTTTCGGCGATTTCGCTGTTCTTCAGCTTGTTCTGCTTCAACAGCGCGGCCGCTTCCTCAATCCGCAAATTATGTATGAGTTCGTTGAAGCCAATCCCATTCTTACGCATCAGCAGCTGGCCGAGATAGACGGGATGCAGATAAAAAAGCTCCGCCAATCGCTTAATGGTCAGATTCTCCCGGTAGTGCTGCCGAATATAATCGTTAATCTCCTGGATTATGCCTTGCGAATGCCGGGCCTGCTCCTTGAGAAGAAGCTCGATGCACTCTTCCCCGAAGCGCAGCAGCTCTCCCATCAAGTCGTTCAAATGGAAGGTTCCGTCCGTTAATCCAGCTGCATTGGATTTGGCTGCCAGGATTCGAGCTTCCGCACCTTCCGCCTCCCTCACCAAATCCATGATTTTATACAAAACATGGATCACCATTTTCTTCACGATCCCCGGCGCGATTCGCTGCTCCGCAAACCTGGACGCAGCCAATCCGGCAGCCTCGCGGTATCCCTTCTTGTCTAGGAGTTCCACGGACCTGATGACATCATCCATCAGGTTCGTGGGGTAACGATAATGAAACGGCCGATCCCGTACCTCTTCATATGAAATCATCCCGCCGTACGCCGGATCGTAAAATTGATGCTCGATGGCTTCCTTGGCGGTTTCGTAGCAGCGACGGATATGCACCAGAGACTGCTGGCCTTCTCCTACAGCCATAAACAGCCGCTGTCCTGCATAATGGCGGACCAGCTCGCGGATCGTGCCTGAGGGTACGCTCCCGTTGTCAGGGGAATAACCGTTCACCAAACCAAGCCGGTTCGATTCCAGATCGATGACATACTCCGAATTCGCGTGGGCTGACAAGCGGGCGACGGTTTCCTTGACGTCAGGAAACAAGGCAGACTCTGCTTGGATCAGACATACGTTCCACTCTTGATGGGCGGAGGATAAAACCTGAAGCCTCGACAGGCCGCTAGCCCTAAGCGGCATCTCCAAGAGCGTTTGCATGATCAGCGAAACATCCTCTTCCCTCTTAGCAATCGCGCTCAGGCTTAATCTGCGATGCTCCTGCATCAGCTCAGCATGAATCTTGCCGAGCTCCTCCTCGGCTTCCTCTGCAATAATAGGCTTCAGCATGTAGTGATGGATGCCGTGCCGCAATGCCTTCCTTGCATATTCAAATTCACTGTAGCCGCTCATGATGGCAAATTTCACACCGCTATCCCGGTAGTGCTGCTGCCAGGTTTCAATCATATGAAGCCCGTCCATTAGCGGCATGTTTACATCGGTAATGACCAAATCCGGCGCAAGCCCATGAATCATCTTCAAGCCTTCCACTCCGTTGCCCGCGGTTCCGCAGACGCTAAACCCCAAGCGTTCCCAATCGATCCACAGCGCCAGCCCTTCCAGCGCACCCGGTTCGTCATCGATCAGCAGCACTTTGAAAGGCATGGTTCTCCCCCTCTCCGCCTTCATGCTCCCGAGACTCCAACAGCCGGATCGGAATCTCGAATGAAACGGTTGTCCCTTGATTCGGGGTGCTGGCAATGTTGAAAATGACATGATCGTCGTAGTACAGCTCCAGCCGCCGATATACGTTTCGAATGCCGAAGCTGTTGCCCGAGAACTGCTCGTTGCGAACCGAGAGAATAATGTCCCGTAGCTTGCTTTGCTCAATGCCCTTACCGCTATCCGTAATGACGATGCGAAGATAATCACGGGCAACCGAAGCGCTTATGGTCACCAGACCCGCTCCATCCATCGCCTGAAGGCCATATTTGCATGCATTCTCAACGAGCGGCTGAATGCTCATTTTCGGAATTTTATAATGAAGCGCTTCCATATCGATGTTGAATTGATATTCGAATTTATCCCGAAAGCGAAATTTTTCGATTTTGAGATACATTTCGATAAATCTGATTTCCTCCTCCACGGAGACCAAATCCTCTCTCCAGCTCAGGAGTCTGCGAAGCAGCTTGGACAAGCTTTTGATAATATCCGTCACATCCGTGTATCGATTCTTCGTGCAGACCACCAATATCGCATTCAGGGTATTGAACAGGAAATGGGGATTCATCTGGCTCTGCAAAAAGTTCAATTCAGCCCGAACCCGCTCCATCTCCAGGCTTTTCTTCTGAATCTCCAGCTTGTACACATTGTTGATCAGGGAGTTCATCTTCGCTGTCATCTGATTGAAATTCCGGATGAGTCCGCCGATTTCGTCCCGGCCTTCGTCCAGTTCAATCAAGTCGAATTTCTCGTTGCTCACCTTCTGCATATGACGGGACAAACGCTTCACCCGGTAATTGTAGGACCGGAGCATAACGGTAATAAAGACCGCCGCAACCAGCGTAACAACCGCTGCCAATACAACGGTAAACAGCTGCATATCCAGCATGGCGCTCGTAATCCGGCTCCCCCGGTTGATGCCGATCAGCTTCCACCCCTTCACGTACCTGGCCGTTCCGATCGAGAACACATGCCGATCCTCTTCGTCGTATTGCTCCAGGTCAAGCTTCGAATATGCGCTGTACTTCCCTCTTTCATAACCGCTGCTGGCCGACATAATAATCTCATTGTTCTCGTTCACCAAATACATATCCAGATAATCGCGTTCCCGTACAATAACGTCATAGATCTTGCTCAGGTCGATGTCGATGCGAAGCAGCTTCTCATAAGTGGAATAGCTATCAAAATAATCCATCTTCTCAATGACGCTTAAATACGGAACCGTCGAAGCCGAATTGCTTGCCTCCGTAGCCCTGTATGCCGCCACCAGCACCGGATGGGCCGAGCTCTTCCACAACGCATACCAGTCGCTCTCGAGCACGTTATCGTTGATCACATGATAATTGCCGCCGGACACAATGGTGGAATTTTCGGTGAAGATGCTAATCCGCTGAATCTGGTTGTTAACCGGTATGTAGCTCGTTACCCGATTCCGGAGCTGTTCATCAAAGGTTTCGTAGAAGTCCAGCTGGGACTCATACTCGCGATCGAGCATTTCGTAAAGGGTCTTATCCGTACTCAGCGCATGACTTACAGCCACCCCGCCGTCGATGAAATTATGAATATCCTTCCTAGCCCGCTCCATCGAGATATCGAGGTTCTGCTCCTCTCTCTCCCGGATCAGCTCCGACATCCGATCCATAAAGATGAGGTTGACCACCAGAATAGGCAGCAGTACACCCATGACAAAAATAAGAAAAAATTTAGTTTTCAACGGAATATCGTTCACGAAATTCCCCAGCCTGAACATTCTCTTCATGAAGGCACCCTCCCGGTTTAGCGCTGCTTGCTTTCAACATGATTCTTGTAATTCGAGGGCAGAATCCCGGTTGTCAACTTAAACTTATGGATAAAATAGTCCGCGTTCGGGAACCCGACATGGAGCGCAATCTCGGAAACCTTCATTCCGCTCCGTTTCAGCAGCAGCTTGGCCTCCTCGATCCGCTTGTCATTCAGGTATTCCTTGAACGGCTTGCCAGCATGCTTCTTGAACAGCTGCCCCAAATAGGTGGCGTTCATATGGAAATGTCGTGCCAAATCCTGAAGCTGAAGCCTGCTCCGGTACTCCCGGTCGACATACTGAATCACTTGAAAAATGGTGTTGTGCTCGTTAAGCTTGCTTAACTCTTCCAGCTGCGAAGCGGCCTCAAACGCGAGCAACCGCATATAATTCTTCAACGGCGCTTTATGGCAAGCATCCCTCAGATGACCAAGCTTCCTTTGCAGCCGGTTCATGAATAGATCCGGATCTCCATTCATTTCCGCGATTCTTCGACACAGCTTCAATTCCAGATCGGCCACATCGGCTTGAAAAGCCCTCAGGTGGAGGAGATGATCGGGCATGGCCGCAAAAATCCGCGCCAAGCATGACTCGATGGACGCATGCTCCCCCGCCATAATCATGGAAAGCAATTCGTCCATCCATCCGCAGGGAAGTCCCCGGAGCCGCTCGTCTCCTCTCGGTTCTTGGCAACAAAACACGCCGCTTCGGCCTTGGCTTCGCTTATCGTCGCGCACCTCCGCGCTTTGCCTGTAAAGCTTTCCGATCGCCTGGATTCCCTCCCCTGTGCCGCTTAACGCCACGATAACCGGCCCTTCAAGCTCCCGGGCCAGAGCAGACTGCAACTGCAGCGCAGTCTCCATGACCTCATCCGGAGTCGAATGCTCGACATGCAGCACCACTCCGATGCTCCCGCTATTGTCCTGGAAGCATCCCAGTAAGCTCGGTGGCCCGTAATCGGTCATCCATTCGATCCAATCCACTCCCGTTTCAGTAATCCCTGTTTCAATCAATAGGCACTGCAGCAGCGGCTCGCCCTGGATCTGCATCGCATTGCTGGCTTGCTCGGCCAAATCAGGACTCAACTCTTCCCGAATGAGCCGGTTCAACAAATAATGGACGGCAAGGCCCACTTTCTTCCGGTAGCTGCGTTCAGCGTCTCGTTCGTCCCGGATCTCATGGCTGAGCTTGGCAAGCACTGCCTCGATCTCCTCGTCATCAATCGGTTTCAGCAAATACTCGGCGACCCGTTGGCGCATGGCTTGATGCGCGTATCCAAAATCATCATATCCGCTCAAAATAACGAATTTCGGAGGAAGGGGCAGTATCCGTTTGCTGTGCTCAATCAATTCCAGGCCGTTCAGGACTGGCATGTGGATATCCGTCATCACCAGCTCGGGCTTCAACTGTTCCATTAACTTTAGCGCTTCCGGAGCGCTCAGGGCTTCTCCGCATATTTGAAATCCAAACCGGTTCCAATCGATCATGGTTCGAAGTCCTTCCAGAACCCACGGTTCATCGTCCACCAGAAGTACATTGAACAATACCCTCGTCCCCTTTCATGATATGTTAGATGTAAGCGCACTCATTTTACCTTATACTACCATACTAGTATATCTGTGAGAATATACTGCAGCTCCTCTGCTTTATATTGGTATCCTGGTCAGAACACAAATAACCCGTAAGCGGGGTTCCTATACAAGAACTCCGCTTACGGGCTGCTTAAGCTCGCCTACCCCTTAATTCCGGATAAAGTAACGCCTTCAATAATATATTTCTGCCCGATGATATACACGATGAGAACCGGGACGAGCGCAATGGAGGCCCCCGCCATCATCAGTGTCCAATCCGTTGAATACATGCCCCGGTACAAATTCAGCATCATCGGCACGGTAAACTTATCCGTGCTGCTGAGAAATATCAGCGGGTTAAAGAAGTTGTTCCACATCCCGAGAAAGGTGAAAATTCCGAGTGCCGATAAAGCCGGTTTGATTAGAGGAAGCATGATCCGGGCGTAGATCGTCCAGCGATTCGCACCGTCCACGATGGCAGCCTCTTCCATCTCCTTCGGAATGCCTCTGAAGAATTGCCGGAGCAGAAACACCCCGAAGGCGTTCAGCAGCGCAGAAGGGACGATAATCGCCAGATGCGTATCCAGCCATCCGATATTTTTCATGATCAGATAAAGCGGAATAATGGTCACTTGTCCGGGCACCATCATGGTTGCCAGAAACAGAATGAACAGCGGCTCCCGGAACGGGTACGTGATTTTGGCAAAAGCATAAGCCGCCATGGAGCAGGTAACCAGCTGTGAAACCACGACGATTATATTGATGTAGAAGCTGTTGAAATACGCACGCCCGAACGGCAGCGCCGTCAGTGAATCCTTATAGTTGGACCAGATGAACGGGTCCGGAATCCACTTGGGCGGAACGACGAATACTTGCGACAAATCCTTGAGCGAGCTCAGCACCATCCACACAAACGGCAGGGCCATCATGCAGGCGCCTAGGACCAGCACGATATGCAGCACCACGGTGGACATCCTCAATCCCCGATGTATCATTCATTTTCCCTCCTTCCTAAAGGTTCGACCATCAGTCTTCGTAATGCACCCACCGCTTGGACATTTTCATCTGGAACAAGGTAAGCGACAGAATCATCACGAACAGGATGACCGCCGATGCCGTGCTCTTGCCAAAGGTAAAGTCCGCAAAGGCGGTCTCGTAGATGTGATAGACAAGCGTATAACTTGCCTTCGCCGGCCCGCCGGAGGTCATGACAAACGACTGGTCGAACACCTGAAAGGAACCGATAATGGACATGATCGTTACGAAAAAGGTCGTCGGGGACAGCAGCGGTATCGTAATATGGATCAGCTGCTGCCATTTGCCGGCGCCGTCAATTTCGGCTGCCTCGTAATAACTTCTCGATATGCCCTGAAGCCCGGCAAGGAACAGCACCATGTTGCCTCCCAGCCCCATCCAGACGCTCAGCAGGGCAATCGAAGGCATCACGTACCTGGAATCCGTCAGCCAGGAGGGGCCCGTTATCCCGAACCACTGCTGCAGGTACATGTTAATAAGGCCGAAGTCGGCGTTGAACAGCCACATAAACACAACGGCGACGGCAACGGACATCGTAATGTTCGGCATGAAGTAGATCAGCCGGTACAGAATCTTCCCTCGAACCCGGTTCAAGCCTACCGCTACCAGCATGGCGAGAACGATGCCTGTCGGTACCGACAAAATCGTGTAATACACCGTGTTCACCAGTGCGATGTGGAACTCCTCATCCTGAAGCTGGGACACGAAATTTTGGAGACCGATAAACTTCTTGGCTCCCATGCCGTCCCAGTTCATCATGCTGATGACAAAAGCCGAGATGAGAGGGACCAATGAAAAAGCGATCAAGCCGATCATCTGGGGAAAGATAAAAAAGTAGCCCCATAAACCGTCGGACGTCTTGCTCTTTAAGGTCGTTCTCCTCTCCGGAATCCGCTCCGGAGAAGGAGCGGCTCCGGAGCTTCCTGCAGGCTGCGTGTTCATTTCATCTCACCGTTCCTCCCCAGAGCTGGATCAATTCTTGACGCTCTTGTAATCCTGAATTTTCTTGTTGGCCATATCCTGAATATCCTTCAAGGAGCTTTCCAGATCCTGATCTTTCAGCCACAACGCCTCGAACTTGGACGTAATATCCTGGCTAAGTCCGGGAATACCGGCCTCGAACGGAGTCAGGGAATACCCGATCTCACGCGCGTCCAGGAATAACTGGGCATGCTCCGGCAGATTGCCTTCCAGCACCACTTCATCCGTTCCCTGTACCGACGGGACCGCATTGCCGCCGCCCTGCAGGCGGAAACGTTGACCCTCTTTGCTTACGTACTCGGAGAAGAAGGTGTATGCCGCTTCCTTATTCTTCGATGCCTTGTTCATCACCATGTATGCGGTCGGGATACCGGCCGGCTCGATTTTATTGCCGGTATTGGTTGGCCATGTGACCACGTCATATTCAAGTCCTTGATTCTTCTTGAACAGCGGCAGGTACCAGCGGCCTGCAGCAACGAATCCGACCTGGTTGGACATAAACATGGCATCCCCGCCCTGCCCTTTGGGAAGCGTGCCGGAGAAGGTAATGTTTTTGGATTTCACGTTGTCGTACAGGAAGCGGAACGCCTCCATCGCCTTCGGATCCGAAGCCGCTACGAAGTTCCCTTCGTCGTCGTATACCCGGCCGCCGTTGGAAGTAACCCAGCTGTGATAGCTGTTCCAGGAGTTATCCAGCACGTAGCCGTACTTTTTGCTGTCCCGAATCTTGTCCGACATTTCCTTGAATTTGTCCCAGGTCCACTGTCCGTTCGCCTGAAGGTCGGCCGGCATCTCGGTGATCCCTGCTTCCTTCAGCACCTTCTTGTTGTACCACAGCACCATCGGATTACAGTCCACCGGCACCCCGAAGGTCTGACCGTCCCGAACGGCTGCGCCCCACAAGCCTTCAAAATAATCCTCCTTCTTGATCACGCTTTCCGGTGCGTCCATATACGGCGTCAAATTCTCAATGCTCTGATTCTCGATCAGTTTCACGACCAAGGCGTCCCCTGCATAGAAGATATCCGGGGCGGTCCCTCCTGTTAATTGGGTTAATATTTTCTGATCATATTCGCCCGGAATCGGAATAAATTCGACCTCAATGTCCGAGTGCTTCTTATTAAAGTCCTTCGTGAGCTCCTGAAAGCGGGTAAGCTCGCCGGGATTTCCCCAGGTCGCCCATTTGATCTTGACCTTCTCACCGCTTCCGGACTCCCCACCTTCTGATGTTCCACCGCCTCCACACGCTTGGAGTATGGATGATAGTAGAAGAATGATTGCAAGCAATGACCCTCTCACCTGTTTCCTTGTCATTTCATTTCCTCCATTCAAACCAGATTTGGACTCGCTGGTAAGCTCTTGTAAACGCTTTAATTATAAAATTTTGACAAAAAGCTTTTGAACGGATTTTGTTCCGAAAAAGTGGATTCTTTTCCGATCCTATGAAATTCCCATTATTTTCGATGCTGTCCCTGGTATTCCGCGGGCGTCATGCCTACCAACTTCTTGAACAGTTTGCTGAAGTATTTCACGTCATTGAATCCGGAGCGATCCGCTACCTCATACACGCGCAGCGATGTGGTGGAGAGCAGCTCCTTGGCCCGTTTCAGCCGCAGATCAATCACATAGTCAATGAAGTTATGTCCGGTGACGCGCTTAAACATTTCGCTAAAATAGTTGCGGCTTACAGCCACTTCGTCCGCCACCTCCTGCAAGGAGATCGGCTCGGCAAAGTGGGCCTTAATATATTGAACGGCCTGCAGCACGATCCGCTCATGCAGCGTGGATTCCGGTAAGGGGTGCCGCATAGCCTCCTCACGCAAGGCATGGAAGCCTTGGAGCACCAGCTCTTTCACTTCCTCCACCGAACGAAGCTTGCCCACTTCCCCGATCTGCGGAAGCGGCGGGCCGCCGGGAAGATGAAACATAGCGAGCAAGCTCAGAAGTTCCTCTGCTTCCCGGAGAACCTCCTGCTTCTTCATCCGTCCGGGCTGCCAGCGCTGCATGACCGACTGCAGCCGCTCTTCGGTTTTGACCATGTTTCCGACCGACAGGGCGGCTCTAAGGGCATGCATCTCGGAAGCAGACGTCTTCTGGGCCAAATCGGCATCGGTAAGAGGGAGCTCCTCTGCCCGAAGAATCTGTTGATCTCGATGGAAGAAGAGGCCCTCCAGGCTCTCGCTAGCTTCTCGAAACGCTTCCTGCAGCTTATCCATGCCGTTATATCTCCTGCTGAGCCCCATGGTGCATCGGATCGGCAGATGGATAGCCGCTTCGTGCTCTAAAACCTGCCGATTTGCTTCGTCCCCTAACGGCAAGCATACAGCGATCCGGTCCGTCTCCAGCCGAACTGCCAGCGCCTCCGGCACCTGGTCATACAGCTGTTCCATTAATCGCTCGATCTCGTCATGCCAATCCTTGTGCTGCACCCCTGCCGTGCCAGCCCCTGGGTCAGAATCAAGCTGGAGCACGGCCAGCATATAAGCGCCGTTAAGATTTCGTGCTTCCAGGCTGGCGATTGCGCCCGGCTCTCCGGAAAGAGCCTGAAAGAGCATTTTCTCGGCGGCCTTCTTCTTATTCAGCCGCTGCTGCTGCTCATGCTCGGTCAGAATCCGCTGCATCTGCTTCTCCTCTTCCAGCTTCAGACGCATGTGATCAAGCACGGCACCCAGAGAGTCCGCATCGAGCGTCGGCTTGAGAATGTAATCGGAAGCGCCAAGCCTGATGCCTTCGCGCACGTATTCGAAATCGCTATGACAGCTGAGCAGCAGTACCTTTACCCAAGGACAAAGCTCCCTTGTCCGACGGGTCAGTTCCAACCCGTCCATGACCGGCATCGCGATATCCGTGATCAGAATGTCCAAATCCCCGTTTACGATCCACTTCATGGCCCGCTGTCCATTCGAGGCCTCGCCCACAAGCCGGTAACCGTATTTCTCCCAGTCGAAGGTCGAGCGCAGTCCCGTACGCGCGATCGCTTCGTCATCCACGAGCAGCACTCTGTACATAATCGTCCCCCCTTTGTCTCGCAAACGTGATTGTGACCCGCGTTCCTCCGTCTTCCGGGCTTTCCACCCATACCCCATATCTGCTGCCGTAATACAGCTGAACCGTTTGGTGAACATGACGCAGGCCGATATGGGTCATGCCATGCTTGGAGTGATCCTGCTCATAGGACAGCAGTCCTTTTATTCGTTCAGGCTTAATGCCGATTCCATTGTCCTCGATCCGCACCATGACATCCTGCTGCTGCGATGTTATCCGGATCTGAATGACGCCCCTTTCATCAAGCGGGGCAATTCCGTGAAAGATCGCATTCTCCACGATCGGCTGCAGCAGCATCCGGGGAACATAAAGGCCCTCCATCTCCTCAGGGCAATCGATCCTTAACTCGATTTGGTGGTCATAGCGGTAATTCTGAATGATCATATATTTGCGAAGCAGCTCCAGTTCATCGCCAAGGCGTATGAACACCCCATTGCGCTCCAGGCTCCCCTCCAGCAGATGAACAAGGGCCGTAACCGATTGATCCACGTCATTCGTCCGGTTCAGCTTGGCCATCCAGCGGATCGAGTTCAGCGTATTGTAGAGAAAGTGGGGATTGATCTGATACCGCAGCGCGCGGATTTCGGCTTTTTTCTTCTCGGACTCCTCCGCGGCGATGCGCCGGATTAGGAGGTCGATCTGCTCTATCATTTTGTTGAAGCTTCTGCCCAGCTGACCAATCTCGCTGGGTCCTACATTCTTGCTGCGGACCGATAAATCGCCTGCCTCGCTTCTGCGCATCAAGCGGCTCAGGTGAACGAGCGGATTGCCGATTCTCCGCGTCATAAAATAACCCATGCCGATCGCTGCCAGAATCGATCCGAATACAATCCAGACCGTGAAGCTCCGGATGCTGGCGGAATCGGCCGTTAGTTCCTTCAGCGGCACCATGCCTACCACATGCCAGCCGTTGTTCAGGCGCGAGGGGATCATCAGCGTTTTGTTGTTGTTCAAGTTATATTCCGTCAAATCCGAGGGCAGCTTGATCCGGGACTGCCTCCCGTACATCGAAGGATCCGGATGATAGAAGTAACGATTCTCGTCATTGGCCACGTACATATACCCCGTGTCCCCGAACTGGACGTGGTTTAATTCATCGATCAGGACATCCCCCATAATCTCGATAAACATGACTCCGACAATCTCCCCTGTATCCCAGCTCCGAATCGCCCGACCTAGTCCGAAGACCGGAAATCCCATTCCCGTTTGCTTCAGGTAGGAGGTATCCGACAAGCCGAACCATACCGCCTGTCCGTTCGCCTCCAGAATCGATCGATACCATGGAGAATCCCACTGGTCCGGGATGGACATCAAGGAATCGGCACTGAGAACCGAATTGTTACGCTGCACGTCAAACACGTACACGTCCAATATCTCCGGCGAGTTAATCATGATGGAGGTCAGCAGGTCCTTCCCCTCCTTCACCTTCAAGGTCAGGTCATACTTACTGATATTCTGATCCTCTAGTATGCCGTGAACCACCTTGCTGTTCAGCACCATCATCGAGGAGTCGTCCAGCTTCTTGAAGAACATGTTCAGCTTGTCACTGACTTGAGTGATGGTGAGGGAAGCCACTTTACTGACCTGTTCCTCCACGATCGAGGCCGATTTGTTATACGACAGGAACCCCATAATAAGAACCGGGAGTGTTGTGCCGATGAAAAAAAACAAAAACAGTTGAGTGACAATGGAATGAAGACGATGATATCCCCGCATACAAGCTCCCTCCGTTTCATAAAATGAAAACTGCGAACCTTTTACGATAGCGCTTACATAACTGTTTGACCTTCTTTCTTCTTCCTCTTCACCTTCTGCCTTTCCCTTACCTCCTTCTCTAACATCCCGCTCCGGAGCACCATGAAGGTCCTGCTGTATCCCTCGCTCCCGGGTGTAATCATCGTATTATGTTTTCATGTCGATGTCCCTAAGTCCATCTGCTTATGTTTGGGCTGCGCAAATAAAAAAGAAATGGACCCGAAAATTTCGGGTCCATCTCTTTATATGTGGATATAATGCCGCCTTCTAGGCTTAGTAAGCCAGTGTAAACAAACCGTTGATGTGGGACAGGTAACGCATGTTACTTGCTTCCTTCATCAAGGTTGCAGGCAGACCTTTCAATTGGGTCTTGTTAGCGCCAATGGTACCGATGGCATCTTTACGTCCCAAGCTGCCGAGCGTACCGGAGAATACCGGTGTGAACGAAGCTGGTGCGCCGCCGTTCAATTGAGCGAAGATGTTGTAGCCGATCAGCTCGCCCATTTGCCATGCAAGCTGTGCCGTTGGCGGGTATGGACGACCTTCTGGTCCCATAACCACCGCGCTGTCGCCTGCAACGTATACATCAGGGTGAGATGCGGATTGCAGGAATTCGTTAACAACCGCACGTCCGCGATTGACTTCGATGCCGCAGTTAGCCACAACGGAGTTGCCCTGTACGCCGCCAGTCCATACCAATGTGCTGGTTTCGATCGTGCTGCCGTCTTTCAGTTCAACGGTTGTACCGTCCATTTTGGTGATCGGCAATCCGGTCAGGAAGTTCACGCCGCGTTTCTGCAGGCTTGTAGTCGCGCGGTCAACCAATTCAGCAGGGAAGCCCGGCAGAATCGAAGGAGCTGCTTCAACACAATAAAGCGTGATTTCTTGTGGGTCGATACCGTATTTTCGAGCCAGCTCGCTTCTCATATCGGCATATTCACCAACAAGCTCAACGCCAGTCAAGCCGCCGCCGCCAACCACGATGGTAGCGTCCGCTTTGTTTTTCGTTTTGCTGTATTCCGCAATGCGGGACTCCACATGAGCACGCAGACGATTAGCATCGTTCACGGACTTCAGAATGAAGCTGTTCTCTTGCAGTCCCGGAATGCCGAAGAATGCCGTTTCGCTGCCCAGTGCGATAACCAGGGCATCATAGGTGAAGTTTCCGCCGTCATCGAGGGAAACCGAACGCTCATCCGGCTTGATTTCCTTTACGTTGCCGATGCGCAGGTCAACGTTCGCGCCGCGCAGAAGCTTGTCGAGCGGCAAAGCTACTGCTTTCTCTGCGATGTTGCCTGCTGCCAGACGGTGCAATTCCGTAATGATCTGATGGGTTGGGAAACGGTTGATCAGCGTGATTTTTGCAGCAGCACCAAAATGCTCGCGTGCAGAAAGCGCACTAAGCAAGCCGCCATAGCCTCCGCCCAAAATTAAAATATGTTTAGACATGACCATCCTCCGTTCTTCGTATGATTATGGATTAACGCTTGTTTTGTTGGTCGCGCTCGTTAAGAACGTCCAAAAAAGCCTGAGCATAGCGAAGACCCTTTTGAACCTGAGGATCTTTCAGCATTTTCATCAGACCAAATACGCCGATCTGAGCTTGGTCGCCTTGAGCGTGTACACGGTCTCCGGCTTCGATGGCTGCAGATGCAACGCTTTTTGCTGCTGTCGTGATTGGCTTCGCGAATCCGCTAAGGGAAGCCATGGTGTCTTCCGCAAGCACGGGATCCGTAGCTACGGATTTACCGAAGTCATAAGCTTTAGTCATGACGGTCAGCATTTCCGTAAGTTTTGGAAGATTGTCCACGAGAGTTGTGAGGGATTCCTGAACCTCGGGCTTGAGCAGTTGTTCGAGCAGCACATCAGGACGGCTGGACGCCGCAGCTTCTTGGTTTCCTACAACATTTTCCGGAGTTTCGGACGGCTGTGGAGAAGATGTTTCTGTCATAAAGAATTGCCTCCTTTTCTTTAAGTGAATTCCCAAGATGAACTTGGCGACGATCGAACCGGCTAGCTTTAATTTTGGGATAACCGGTATCTATTATGCATCACTTACAAAAGTGCGAACTTATGGGTGACTCACTATCGCCAAAAATAAAGCAGGGGGAAACTTCCCCCTCCTTTATTCGGAAACAATCTTAGGGATTGTGATAAATATCTCTAAGTACTAGTCTATAACTTGTGAAGCATAATTACAAACATAAAATGCAATTTTCGACTACAAAGTTAGAACGCGATACTCGCTTTCTTCATATGTAACTCTTGTAACAGGGCGGCCGGAAAAGTCAAGCGCTTCCCGAAGCGGAATCCAAGCGGTACCGCCGATCAAATGAATATCCGAAGACACCGGTTTGCCCCCTGTTTGCATGGGGAATAGCAATCCACCCACCGGGTCCGCTTCCCAGCGATTCCCTGCAAGTGTCACCTGCACCGTCTTGTTGTGAGACTTCCAGGTCACGCTTCCGCCGAGCCGCTCCACCAGGGAACGCAGCGGTACCATCAACCGGCCGTCCACCATTTTGTATTCACCTGCCGCGAATGCAGTCTCCATTCCTCCAAATTCCACAGCCAGCGTTCTCCCGGTCTCAAATAGCGCGGCATTGGCTGTGACATGTTCGCGAATCCACTGCTTTGAAGGCTGCGAAGCCTTACGTGCACTCTGCTGTGCACGAAATTGAACAGGCTGGACTTCAGTAGACAATACGTCAAAGGCATAACCTTGCTTTTTATAATAGGAAATAATCTCCGGAAGGGCCTTGACGCTCTCAGCATGCCCTTTACCGTCATGAAGAAGCACGATCGCCTCATTGCCATTCACTTTCGTGGTTGCCCCTTTGACGATGTCTTTAACCGGAACGCCTCGATACTTGGAATCGCCGCTGTCGACGTTCCAATCGAATACATGATATCCCCCCTGCTTCATGTATTGAAAATAGGCTTCATCAAAATGTCCGGCCGTCCCCCGGGAGCTCTGACCAGCTGCGGCCGTTCCCCCGTAATTAAACGAATGATTTCCTCCGTTTTCTTAATCTGCCCCCAGAAATCCTGAAAATGCCCGTAGAGCTCGTCATAACGATGATCATATGTATGATTCCCAATCACATGGCCTTCCTCATAGATGCGGTTGATAATTTCGGGACGGGTCTCCGCCTCCTTGCCCAGTACAAAAAATGTGCCTTTAATTCCTTCGCGCTTCAAAATATCCAGAACATCCAGCGTCAGATCCGATGGCCCGTCGTCAAATGTCAGGTATACCGTTTTGTCACTTTGTTTCTTATATTGAACAGGTGCGGCGTTCGCGGCCGGTGTATTCTTGAATGCAGTCGTGACGATTGGCAGGTTGGCCTCTTCGGGCTTAACCTGTACATCCTGCCGAGTTACTGTCATTGGCGCCGATGCCAGAGGAGCCTGTTCCACATATATGTCTATCGGCCGCTGGACCTCAAGCCCCATACCGATCATGATCAGCAATGCCAACACGCCGAAAAATACCGCAATTGATGTTACCCGCACCATATTTTTCATTATCAACTCTACCTCCATCGTTTCTATGAGTTCGGCTTCCTGATAGATTATATGGAGGACGTTTCAAAAAAAGACTAGGATTTGATATTTTACAACCGGAAGGGATGATAGAACATCCGGGCAAACAAGAAAATGGTACGTTCGTGCGAGTCTTCTCCGTTTCTTCCGGCAATGTCGTATCCGCCCTCCTTGAGAGCAACGGAACCTTCTTGGGGCAATGCCGTGAACGCGCTAAAAGCCCTTGTGACTGGGCCCTGGAATCGACGGGACCAGGCGAATGACGGCAACAAGGCATGGTACTCCCAAACAGCTTGATTCTCCTGGATTAGCGGTACTTGATGATATTCGAGGACTGTGGTTCCGCTATTCCTTTGTTTTCTGCCCTTTAATGGAGGTATGAGGACATGAGATCCGCTATTGCAAGATATTGCGGGCTAAATTCGTGATTTTGGGTGCATTAACGGATCCTCTGTCCGGATGGCCTACCAAATGGATCGGTTATCGGTAAATAGCGGATCGAGTGTCCAAATGGGCTCAAAAACAGCTCGTTTTTACAGCATACAGCGGATCCTATGTCTGCCGGCCCGAAACAGCTCGTTTTCGGTAAACAGCCAAACGCGGGCGAGCCGCTGCGAGAGCCGGTGGCCCCCTACTCTCCCTTCGCCGACCTATACCTCTGGTCTTATTTATTTTAAAAAAAGGTCCCTTATCATGCCTGTTCAGGCATGCTGAGGGACCGTTCTTCATATAGCTATGACAGCACGGCTGCGAGAACCGCTTCGACATGACCTTTTACTTTCACTTTCCGCCACTCGGCGGCCAGCTTTCCCTGCTCATCAATTAGGAAGGTCGAGCGTACAATACCCATATACTCGCGGCCGAACATCTTCTTCATCTGCCACACGTCAAACATTTCGCTTACCTTATGCTCCTCATCAGACAAGAGCAAGTAGGGCAGGCTATGCTTATCGATGAATTTGGCATGGGATTTCAGAGGATCCGGGCTAATCCCGATCACGACTGCCCCTGCCTGCTCCAAGCTTCCATAATGGTCCCGGAAGCTGCAAGCCTCTTCCGTGCAGGTTGGGGTCATATTTTTCGGATAGAAGAACAGCACGACTTTACGTCCACGAAAATCGCTTAAAGCTACCTTCTCCCCGTTCGAAGCCGGAAGTGAAAAATCCGGCACCAGGCTTCCAACTGTCAACTGCGTTTGATCTGCGATAAGTCTCAACTCCTAAAATACGGACTTTAGTCCCGAAAATTGATTGTCTTTTCGA
This sequence comes from Paenibacillus sp. JZ16, assembly GCF_015326965.1. Lineage (NCBI taxonomy): Bacteria > Bacillati > Bacillota > Bacilli > Caryophanales > Paenibacillaceae > Paenibacillus > Paenibacillus sp. JZ16. Next base: position 5,420,061 of record NZ_CP017659.1, on the reverse strand, counting down.
AAAAAATTATAATAGAATGAATGTCGAATGTTCAAATGTTCTATCGAATTCATTCATCAGCGTAATCCGAAAGGAAGAACACAATGACCAAAAAAACAAAGAAGACGATTATATGGAGTGTCAGCCTCATCCTTGCCGCTATTATTGGTTATGGCATTTATTATGCGGCATCGTTCTACGACGGCTTGCAAAGTCTTCAGAAATCAGGTGAATCCTCCCCTTTTCGTGAAATCGAAAAGGTAGATGCCAAAGTTCCGGCACCACCCGAGTGGGAAGGAACGGAGACGGTTAACATTCTGCTGATGGGCGTGGATGCGCGCGGTTTTGAGGAAGGCGAAATTCCTCGATCCGACAGTATGCTTGTTGCCTCGATTGATCCCGTGAAGAAGAAAATGCACTTGTTCTCTATTTTGCGCGATACTTACGTAGAAATACCCGGATATGACCGAAACCGAATCAATACGGCCATTACACACGGCCCGAATACGGCCATGAAGGCTGTTGGCGATCTGCTGGGCATTCCGGTTCAATACTACGTCTATACGGATTTCCAGGGTTTCATGAAGCTGGTTGATTCCGTTGGCGGAGTTGATTTCTATGTTGAGAAGGACATGAATTATTCCAGTAAAGCAGACAAAAACGAATACGACATCGAACTGAAGCAAGGCATGCAGCATCTGGATGGCAATGCGGCGCTGCAATATGTCCGGTTCCGCTATGATGCGATGGGCGACTTTACCCGCACCGAGCGTCAGCGCGAGCTCTTGAAGGCCGTAGCCAAGAAAATGCAGACCACCACTTCCATCATGAAGCTTCCGGACATTCTGAAGTCCGTCAGCCCTTATATCGATACCAATCTCGATGTTGAGGATATGTGGAAGCTTGCGAACGTTGCCTACAAGAGTAAAATGAGCGGCAGCGAACAGGTGCCTCCGATGAAGCTCCTGAAGGAAGAACATATCGGCGGGGCAGCCGTTCTAACGGTCGGCAATTCGGATACGCTGAAACAGTATATCCAGGACATCTTAAATCCGCCAACGCCTGATCCTGAGACAGAAGGCAGCCAAGGTACGGACAGCAATTCTGAAACCACTGGTTCTGAGAATGACGATTCTGAGAATGGTCATTCGGATAGCTCTACTGTTCCATCTGCAACAACGGATCGTAACTAATACACTTACAGCAAGCAGGACAGGAGCTACGTCATTTTAGCTGCCTGTCCTGCTTCATGAAGAAAGGAAGTTAATGATGATGACAACATCAAGAAACCGTTCAGAAACTCTATATCAAGAAGCGCTGCAGCATATCGTAGGCGGCGTAAACAGCCCCTCCCGTTCGTTCAAAGCCGTAGGCGGCGGTGCCCCCGTTTTCATGAAACGCGCGAATGGAGCTCACTTCTGGGACGAGGACGGCAATCGCTACATCGATTATTTGGCAGCCTATGGCCCGATCATAACCGGACATGCCCATCCGCATATTACGGCCGCAATCACGGCAGCCGCTCAAAACGGCACCCTCTACGGTACGCCTACGGAGCTTGAGATCACCTTGGCCAAAATGCTGAAGGCTGCCATCCCGTCCATGGACAAGGTGCGTTTCGTCAATTCCGGCACCGAGGCGCTCATGACCACGATCCGGGTGGCCCGCGCCTACACCAAGCGCAACAAAATCATCAAGTTCGCCGGCTGCTACCATGGCCATTCCGATCTTGTCCTCGTGGCAGCAGGCTCCGGTCCTTCCACGCTCGGCATTCCGGACAGCGCCGGGATCCCGGCCAGCATTGCGACGGAAGTCATTACCGTTCCGTTCAACGATCTGGATGGCTTGCGGGCCGCCCTCGACGCATGGGGCGATGATGTGGCCGCCGTTATGGTAGAGCCGATCGTTGGCAACTTCGGGATGGTCATGCCGAAACCGGGATTCCTCGAAGGCCTATGCCAGATGACGCACGATAACGGCTCATTGGTCATCTATGACGAAGTAATCAGCGCTTTCCGCTTCCACTACGGATCTACCCAAACTTATGCGGGTCTGGACAATCACGAGGCGATTCAGCCGGATCTTACGGCGCTTGGCAAAATCATCGGCGGCGGTCTGCCTATCGGCGCCTATGGCGGCCGTAAACACGTGATGGAACAGGTCGCACCGCTCGGTCCTGCTTATCAGGCAGGAACCATGGCGGGTAATCCAGCCTCCATCGCCGCCGGAATCGCTTGCTTGGAGGTTCTGCAGGGTGAAGGCGTATATGAAGAAATGGAGCGCTTGACCATCAAGCTGACGGAAGGCTTGCAGGCATCCGCCGACCGCCACGGCATTCCGCTCACAATCAACCGCATCCGGGGCTCCTTCTCCACTCACTTCTGCGATCACCCGGTCACGAATTATGACGAAGCGCAGGACACCGACGGCGAAGCGTTCGCCGCTTTCTTCCGCCATATGCTGGACCGCGGCGTGAACCTGGCTCCTTCCAAGTACGAGGCCTGGTTCATGACCACAGCCCATACGGATGCCGACATTGAGGCTACGCTTGAGGCTGCGGAGGAATCTTTTAAGGCCATGAAGAATTAATATAGATAATTAATATAGATAAATGCATAACCCGCGAAAGGAGATCTCCTCATGAAAAAGCGGCTGAACAAGTTATAACATGCTCCACATCCCTGCCGTGCTTCCACGGTCCGAATTCGTGGACCTCCTGACCTGCCCGATTCAAATCGTGAGCAATCTAAATATGAATGCGGAGGCTGGATAACATGAGAAGCGAGCAAGAAATGATGGATTTGGTATTGGGCTACGCAGCCCGCGACGAACGGGTTCGGGCCGTTACCCTGGAAGGCTCCCGAACGAATCCCAACGTGCCTAAGGATATATTTCAGGATTACGATATCAGCTTTCATGTTACGGACATGGAGAGCTTTATTCAGGACCCGGATTGGATCGACGTCTTCGGTGAACGGATTATTCTGCAGACGCCCGAAGACATGGCCCTGTTCCCTCCGGATCTTGGAGGCTGGTTCTCGTACCTGATGTTGTTTACCGACGGCAACCGGATTGACATGACCCTGATTCCCATCGAGGAGAAGGAAAAATACTGCAAGGAGGACAAACTGATCCAAATCCTAATGGATAAAGATCAGGCGTTCCCGGCGATTCCGGCTCCGTCTGACGAGGATTTTTGGGTAAAGCGTCCGTCCGCAGCCTTTTTCGAGGATTGCTGCAATGAGTTCTGGTGGGTATCCACGTATGTAGCCAAGGGCTTGTGGCGGGAAGAAATACTGTATGCCCAAGACCACTTCCACAACATCATGCGGCCGATGCTGATGAAAATGCTGGAGTGGCAGGTGGGCGCCCAGACCGATTTCTCGCTCAGCGTGGGCAAGAACGGCAAGTACTTGAAAAACTACCTGTCTGCGGACAGCTGGAACGAGCTGATGTCCACCTACCCTCGCGGAACCTACGAAGAAGTGTGGGAGGCGTTGTTTACGATGGGAGCGCTGTTCCGCAGAACCGCGCTGGATGTCGCTGAGCAGCTGGGCTTTGAATATGATATGGGGCAGGATCAGCGCGTAACGGGCTTCCTGCAGCATGTCCGGCAGCTGCCGGCGGATGCGAGCGAGATCTATTAAGATATGCGGGACGTTGCGGTACCCTTGATTCAAATTATCGAATCAGGCAGTCGTGCTCGAGGAGGGCTGACCACTGGTCCAAGTCAACTCCCGATCGTAAGGATATGAAACAGCAAAGAGAGACGCCGCTCCGGCGTCTCTCTTTGTTGTGCTGCAGACTTCTCCAAAATCCCATCCGGGGACAGCCGCTCCTTTACTTCAACCCGATCTTGGCGACTGCGCTCTCCTGCAAACAAAATTTATTGAATCCATTTGTCACATTTGTGCTTTGCCCAAACGTAATACAAATTGTAAAGGGGTGAAACCACTTGGATGAACCAGCATTCCATCAGATCGTTGCTGATGTTTTGAAGGGAGAGATCGACAAATATGAGCTGATCATGAACCGTTGCAATAAAGCCATCTTCAACTATTGCTATCACATGCTTGGCGACTATGCCGAAGCCGAAGATTGCACCCAGGAAGCTTTTCTGAAAGCTTACCGCAATCTATCTAAATTCGAACCGGACAAGCCCTTCGAAGCCTGGCTGTACAGCATCGCCTGCAACCAGTGCATCGACTACCTCCGCAAGCGAAAGCTATCCCGATTCCTCCCCTTTCTGTATCAGAAGGATCAGGATAACCGGCATGTCGATCAGGTCATCGAGCACAAATACTACAATCCATCCGTGCTCCGGGCGCTGGCCAGGCTGACCGCCGAGGAACGAAGCCTGCTCATCCTGCGCTGTGTCGAGGACAAGAGCTATCAAGAGATCAGCCTGATTTTGAAACACAACACGACCTATCTCAGGAAAAAATATGAGCGGGCCGCAGCCAAGTTCCGCAAACATTACGCCATGGCAGAGGGGGAAGAAACGAATGAGCAAGGACAACGATCAGGACCTGAAACCACTCTTTCAAAGGGTTGAACCGCCGGGGACGGCCCTCCAGGAACACGTCATGAACCAAATTCGGGAAAAACAACTTAAAAAGGAGCGATTTTTTGTGAAATACAAAGTTAGCATTCTCTTAATGGCCGGCATGCTGCTTACCGCATCGACCGGATTTGCCGCCGTACAGTACCATTCCTTAACCAACAGCAAAGGGGAAGTTCTCTATGAGGAGAAATCGGACGCTCAGGCGCCTTCACCAAAAAACTATTCAAAAAAGGAACTGAACCGCATACATCTCATGAACACCATCTGGGACGAACAGATCAAACCGGGTGAAGCCGCCATCATTTATGTTGTACCGGATAATCCAAAGCATGTCATCGACATCAAATCCACTCCGCATGCCGTCAAGGATTTCGCCAAGCTGCAAAGCATGGTGAACGTGCCCGGTTTGCCGCTGGCCAAGGAACTGTCCGGTTCGGGCACATATACGTTCAAAAACGCCAGCGTGCACATGGAACGCGAGACTGATGTGACCCCGCTGACCGAGCAGGAAAAAGCCGACATCGCCAAAAAGCTGCTTGAAAAAGCCAAAGCCTCCGGGAAGGACTACGCCCTGATGCCGGTGAAGTTCACCGATCAATTCTGGCTTTCGACTGTATATTATGCCAGCGGCAATAAAAAAGTCTCCCTTACCATTCTGAATAACGGGGACCACGGGAGCGTGACCTCCTACTGGGACGAGAGCACGGGCATGACCAGCCGGAAAATCGAGATCAACGGGCAGGACGTGCTGCAAAAAACGTGGAGCGGCGGAAACTCGGAGCAGCTGGCGCAGCTGGACTGGGTCTATGAAGAACCAACCACCGGACATCACTACATGCTTTCGCTCAACTCTACCACGGGTGACATCGCTGCCGAAGAGCTGATCCGCATTGCCAAAACAATCATTCCGAAGACGGATTCCAAGTAAGCAGCGTGATGTCACTTGGCTTAGGGCTGTCATAATAGCAATCATTATACCAATATAAAAAAAGTCGCCTGTGGCAGTTTCGGGATCCGGACACGAATCAGGCGACCGTGTTTAAGAAGGGCTGACCTTTCGTCCGGCTTGAGCAACTATTTCCAAGGATATGAGAAAGCAAAGAGAGACGCCGCCCCGGCGTCTCTCTTTACTGTGCTGCAGAATTCTCCCCAATCCCATTCGGGGCAGCCGCTCCCTTACTTCTGTTCGATCTTATCGAAGAAGTTCTCCTGAACCAGCTTGGCTGTTTCATCCAGCTGTTTCTTGGAATCCGTGCCTTCCTTCGAGAACGACTCCTGTACAACGTTGGACATCGCCGCATAATAATCCTGCGTGCCGAATTGCGCTTCCGGTTTGCCTTCCAACAGGCTGAAGAGCTGCGGATCATATTTGTAGACGTTGTCGTACTTATCGTAGATGGCTTTTACCTTCGCGGCATACTCGGAATCATCGCTGAAATATTCCAGCGGCGTCGGTACAAAGTATTTGCCTTCGGCTTTGCGGGCATTAATCGTATCTTCCACCGATTTCAGCGCATCATCCGTAAAATAATCAAACGTGATGTAACGGAAAGCCATTTCCTGCTCTTCCTTCGTGACATTCGGGTTGATGACCAAATAATTACCGCCCAAAATGCCGTGATGCGCTCCGCCTTTCTCCATGGCAGGCATCGGATATGCCAGCACATCCTCAGGCTTCATGCCGCCCTCGTTCAATGCCGGCTGGATCACGTCAAATGCGCCTGCAATGACCATCGCCGTACGTCCCTGCTGGAACGAGCTGACGGCATCGCCCCAACCGAGAGCCCAGTCCTGCGGAATGGCATTCGCTTCCCATCTCAGCTTTTTATAGAAATCCAGCGCCTTCACGCCGGCTTCCGAGTTAAACACGGCCTTCACTTTGCCACCCTCGTTCACTTCGATATCCCCGCCGGCTTCGAACAGGAAGTTGGTCCAGTTCCAGCCCGCTTCATTACCTTTGCCCATCGGCGCGATGCCGGATATGCCGGCCTTCGGATCTGCGGCCCCTTTCGCCGTGTTGTACATGTCGTCCCACGTCCAATCCATCGGCGGAACCGGTACGCCCTTCGCATCCAGCAGCTTCTTGTTCACGATCGTTGACGTGATATACCCGTTCTGCGTAACGCCATACACCTTGCCGTCCACGATGAATTGATCCTGGAGCACGGGATTCATGTCGTCCTTGTATTCCCACTCGTTCCAGAACTCCGTGATGTCGGCCACCCAGCCCCGCTCTACGAGCAGCTGTGCTTCCGTAGCCCAAGTGTTATAAAATGTCGGCGCTTCGTTCGAAGCCATCTTGACCCCAATTTCGTTGACGCTGTACTGCCAGTCGTCCTTCACGATGGTCACGTTCGGATATTTCGCCTGAAAACGGGCGATTTTATCATCCTCCTGCTGACGCAGCGTTGTATCATCCGGCAGCGGATAGTGGATCTTGATCGTTATCTTTTGATCCGCGATATCCTGTTTCGGTTCATCCGTCTGCGTTGCAGTCGTTCCGCCTGAATTGGCAGTCCCTCCGTCTTTATTGCCGGCCTCCGGCGCTGCTTTGCCTCCGCCGCAAGCGGCGAGCAAGGAGCTGAACAGCATAAGGCAGATCAGTAATGCTGAGAACTTGCGCATGGATACTCCCCTTTTCCTGATTGAATTGATAATGTTCTTTCTTATCTCCATCATAAAATTGAAACTCGGAAAGGACGATGTGCATTCATATGACGATCATGTGCAGGGCTACGATGGTGTACACGCTGCCCTACCCTTTAACAGCCGAGAGACTGACGCTGCGCATAATGAATTTCTGGAACACCAGAAATACGAAGATCGGCGGCACCATAACCATGAACAGGATCGCGAATTTTATGCTGCTGTCCAGGCTCCTTGCGTTGATGACATACTTGTAGATGGCCGTGGCCAGCGTGTACTTGTCCTGCGTCTGCATGACCAGCGACGGCCAGAACCAGTCATTCCATGCCGTGGAGAAGATAAAAATCGCCAGCGTTGCAAAAATCGGGACAGACAGCGGTACGGCAATTCGCAGGAAGCTGCTCAACTCCGAAGCGCCATCGATGCGTGCCGCCTCGAAGATCTCCGGATGAATGCCATCGAAGAAGTTTTTGATCAGCAGGAAGAAGTACGCATTCGCTCCGGCCGGCAGCCAGAAGGCCCAGTAGGAATTCAGCAGCCCCAGCTCCTTCAAATTGACGAAGTTCGGAATCATGTAACTCGACGCCGGAATAAACAAGGTCATGAGAATGAAGAAATAGATGACGCGGTGATAGGGAACCCGGATACGGGAAATGCTGAATGCCGCCAAGCCCAGTACCAGAATCGTCACCAGCAGATTGCCGCCAAAAATAAGCAGCGTATTCTTCAGAAACATCGGCAGATCGATGTATTCCCACCCCTTCGGGAAGTTATCCCAATGCCATTCCGACGGGAAAAAGCGCGGCGGAAACGTATTGATCTCCTGATTGCTCTTCAGCCCGTTAAACATCGTCATGCCGATTGGATACAGCATCGTAAAGATCATCACCGCAATGCACAGCACCATCAATCCGTATATCGCCTTGTTCCACGGTTTTCTCAGATCCGAAGCGGACAGTATGCCTCTCTCTTTCATCCTAGTACTCCTCCCTGTTCATCTTGAATTGCAGGATGCCCAGCAAACTCAGCACCAGGAACATCAAGATGCCCATCGCGGTTCCTGCCCCGTAATCCAGCTGGTTAAACGCGTATTTTACGGTTAGAAGCGCATAGGTGAGCGTGGCCTTGTTCGGTCCGCCGTCCAGCATTGCAAGCTGCGACTGGTACGCCTGCGAAGTGCCGATCAGCTGCAGGATCAGCATGAGCATAATCAAATTGCGCATCGAGGGGAGCGTAATGTATTTAATCCGGGCCCATACGCCCGCACCGTCGATCTCTGCGGCTTCATACCAATCCTTCGGTATGCTGAGCACGCCGGCCAGATAGATCAGCATCGCCGAGCCAAATTGCTGCCATGTCTCCATCACGACCAGCGACACCATGGAGAAACGGCTATCCGAAATAAAGGATACCGGTTCTGCCCCAAAGAAGCCGAACAGGGCGTTGATCGGACCTACCGGGTCATACATCCACCTCCACATGCCGTAAAGCACGACGCCGGGCACGACAAACGGTAGATACGCCGCAATCCGGGCGAAGCCCTGGAACAGCTTCAGCTCCGAGATGGCGATAGAGGCCGCGATGGGCACCCAGAAGCCGATGACCAGCGTTAACAGCATAAAATACAATGTATTTCGAACGGAAACCAGCAGATCGGGATTGCTGAGAACCTTGGCATAATTATCGAACCCGACGAAGGTGTTTCCTTTTACGAAATCGATATGAAAAAAGCTGTAAAAGACCCCTTTCAAGATCGGCACCCACAAAAAGACGATAAAGATCGCAATGGCTGGAACGAGGAACATATACCCCCATATGTACTTCTTCCACAGCGGCTTGCGCTTGTGCTCCTGTCGGGTGCGATGACCGGGCTCTATCCGAGCCTGGCCTTGCGGCATGGCCGTTTCTTCCATCTGACTCCCTCATTCCTTAATTAAATGTCCAGCTTTAATTGTAAAAAGACAGGGAGTCTTACAACATGTCTAAAACTATGTGAAGTATAGCCGTTCTTACTTCTTTAGCTCGCTGGGGCTGACGCCGTAATATTTTTTGAAGATTTTGCTGAAATGCTCCGGAGATTCATAGCCGACTCGCTCCGCGATTTCGTAGCGGCGGAGATCCGTGCTCAGAATCAGGGACCTGCTCTCCTCCATCCGCAGCTTCACGACATACTCCCACAGGCTGCTGCCGGTATATTTTTTGAACAGATAACTCAAATAGTTCGGGCTCACGTGATTGTTCTTGGCTATCTCGTGAATCGTCAATCCCTTCTGGCGGTAATGCTCCTCGATATATTGCCTTGTATTCTCCACGATCCGATTGCCCTGGCTCGAGAGCACCTCATGCGACGTCTCCTGGGCATAGTTGTGCCAATTGAAATCCCCGTAATAAAACACGTGGAAGTCCTGCAGCTGCTCGCTCCACAGCATCGCTTTGTCCGCCTGACGGCTGAGCACACTCAAAAATTCGGGCCCCCTCAATATTTGGCTGATCCCAACGGTACAGCTTCGTTTCAGGTACAGCTCCACATGGTGGTGCAGACTCCGGCCGATCATCTCCAGATGCTGGATCTTGCCGCCCGCATTCTCCTCCATCTCCTGCTCGCTCCATTGGAGGATGATGTTGATGTCCCGCTCCGGCGAATAGAATACGAAGGCGTGCGGCTCCTGCTCCAGCAGCTCCTTGGCGACATTCAGCGCGGCATATTGAATCAGGCTTATATCTTTCCTTGAAAAAGAAGCGCTGCTGTCTTCCCTTAAGCCCAGCTTCATCTTGATAACGGCAAAATAAGGACCGATCAAGCCCAGCTCCGATTCGTCTAGGCCGGCCAGTTGCGGCTGATCCCGCTCCGTGGAGAGCCGCTGATTCAGCCGCTCTATTCGTTCGGACGGAGTCTCCTCCATCCGAAAATGCTCGTTATCGGCCATGAGAAATGGCTCTATCTGAGGCGCCGGTCGATCCATCTTGAGCAGAACGCTGCGAACCGAATCCAGAAACTGCTCGCTGTTCAGCGGTTTGATCAAATAATCCTTGGCACCGAGCTGGAGCGCCCGCTGTGCATATTGAAATGTTTCATGGGCTGAAATAATGATCGTCTGAACCCACGGCTTCACGATCTTGGCCTGCTGCATCAGCTCGATGCCGTTCATCTCGCCCATCTGGATATCGGTGACCAGCAGGTCGATATCTCCCATCCGTATGTAATCCAGTGCTTCCTGCCCGCTGTAGGCCGTAGCAATCCCATCGATGGCCAGGCCCGAGGACGTTAACAGCCCGGCCAAGCCCTTGCAGATCAAAGGCTCGTCATCTACCACCAAAATGTTATACATCAGGAAACCTCCTGTCCGGTTGCGATAATGGTTGTTTCATCTATTCGGGGAATCGTGATCGTCACGCGGGTTCCCCCTTCTTCTCTTGGTTTATATTGCAGACCGCAGCCGCTTCCAAAATGCAGCTGGAGCCGCTCCTGGATATTGCGGATGCCGTAGCCCAGCGAAGGGTCCGGCGCTTCATCATGGAGCAGCCTGTGGATGGACTCGTAGTTTACGGGGCGGAAGCCGTTATCTTCAATGACGATCCGGCATTGTCCCTCTTCTATATGGCCTGAAATCCGGATGATTCCGTCCTCGCCCATATTTTTAATGCCATGAATGATCGCGTTCTCCAGCAGCGGCTGCAGCGTAATCTTCGGCACTTGGTTCACCAGCAAGGACTCGGGCACTTCCCAGTGGACGGTAAACTGATAATCGTAACGGTTCAGCTGCAGATTGATATAAGCCCCCGCATGCTCAAGCTCTTCCCCAAGCGTGATGAGATCCCGCCCACGGCTGAGACTGATCTTCATCAATTTGGACAAATCCTTGATCATCTCGGCGGACTCGGTATTGCCCTCCATCGTGCTCTTCCAATAGATGCTTTCCAAGGTGTTATACAGCAAATGGGGGTTAATCTGCTGATACAGCAGCTGCAGCTGCGCTTCCTTCTGCTTCAGATCCATACGGTATTTGTAGTGGATCAGATCATTCAATCGGCGGGCCATGTCATAGATCGTGGAGATGAGGACACTGACTTCATCTTTTCTGCGCCTGTAGGGGGTTTCCGGCACGACGTTCCCCGGTTCATACCTTCTCACAAAATGCGCCAGCTTCTGGAGCGGCGTCATCAGCGACTGCCAGAAATAAAAAACGATAATGAGACCCACGGCAAAGTAGGCGATGGAGATGACCTGGATAACACGTTTCATCTCGCTTTGCTGGGCGAGCAGCGTTTTGACGGGCACCTTGTAGACCAGCTTCTGATTGAGCACGTAGTTATAGTCAATAACATAGATAAAATCCGACGTGATCACGTCCATGATGCCGATCGTGGATTGACCCGGATCCGCTTCAGGGGGCAATTCCAGCCTCCCTGCCATGCCTTGTACCGACGAAGTCAGGATATGGTCGTTCCCATCCGTAAAATACAGCTCCCCATCCGGAATCGAAACCGTCGATAACGACTCGCCGATCCGGGCGTCTAAATTCGTGACCACCAGAACGCCGATGGTTCCGCCCTTATAAATATTGTTCACGGCCCTTACATAGCTTAAGGTCTCTTGATCCTGGCGCCCTTGTACCGGCGGCGACAGATTCGCTATGCGCTTGAGATACCCGTTCCCTTTCATCGCCACGGCTTCATCGAACCATGCCGGCTTCTCCTTCTCGTCGGAGAAAAAATATACCCCCGCTTTTCGGCGGTCAGGGTAATAGGGAGCAAAGAAATAGCTGTTGTTCGGGTCATACACATAGAGCGAGTAATAAACCGGCTCGCGTTCATCCGTCTCTTGGGAGAAGGACAGCAGCATCTTTTCCAGCCGCTCGTAGTTTTTGACGCGCGCGAGAACGGTGTCCTCGGCAAAGGGATCCAGCTGCTGGATCTGCGAATTTTGGATGACCGTGGAGGTCACTTTGTTAACGGTTTCAATATCACGGTTAATCAGCTTAAAGTTCTGCTTGTTCAGTTCGATATAAGCATTGGTCACATGGCGCTTCAGGATTTGACCGGCCATGGAATTCCCGTAGGCGTTCAGCGCAAACAACGGAATGACCAGCACCAGGAACAGCAGAATCATCTGCTGCTTGATATTCATTCGGCCCAGTGGATTTTTCAAGCGGTTCTTCATCGGCCCTTGCACCTCCGGCTTTCTCAAGCATAGCAACAATCCAGCGGCATCAGCGTAGTCATTTCTACGGAAATGATGCGTATTTTTACGATCAGGCAGAAAGTCCTAAGTGGATGTATTAGCCTTACGACAGGCGATTTCCTGCAAAAGCGGCGGGCGTGTCTGGCGGGAGTCGATCGATCGAGGAGTAAGGGGGTACTGATCGGACAAGGCTTCACGACATGCTGCCCCCAAAATGGAATAACACCCGCATGCGCAATCCTCATCGGATGGAACATGCGGGTGTTATGTGCCGGTTCTCCTTTAGAACGGAAAGAACAGCGGCAGTACCGCCATCATGACCAGGCCGATCACCAGTTGAAGCGGCAATCCGACCTTCACATAATGGCTGAATTTATAACGGCCAGCCGACATAACGAGCGCGTTCGGCGGCGTGGAGAACGGTGAGGCAAAGCACATACTCGCTCCAATGGAGACGGCGAACAGAAACGGATACGGACTGGCTCCCATCTGGATCGCAGCCGATAACGCAATCGGCGCGAATAATACGGCGCAAGCCGTATTGCTGATGAACATCGTTAACAGCGAGGTGGTGAAGTACACTCCTGCCAGCAGGGCAAGCGAACCATAGCTTCCCAGTGAATGGACCAGCATATCCGAGATCAGCGTGGCGGCTCCCGTTTTCTCGATGGCAATGGACATCGGAATCATGCCGCCAATGAGTACGATGCTCTCCCAGTTGACCGTCTTGTAGGCCTCCTCCATGTTACGCACGCATCCGAACACCACCATCAACACCGCGGCAATCATCACGGAGGCCACCGCCGGAATCCATTCGGTCACCAGCAGGATCACCATCAAGAGCATAATCCCGGCCGCAATCGGCGCTTTGTGGTCCATCGTCACTTTGCGCGACTCCTCCACGGGCTGCCCCACCACCACGACATCCGTTTGCTCGGCCGCCAGAAGGGCTATATCCTTCCATGTTCCCTGAACGAGCAGCGCGTCGCCAAAGCGCATTTTCTCTTCCTTCAGATGATGCAGAAGATACTGTTCTTTTCGCTGAATCCCCAATATGTTCACCCGATATTTCTCGCGGAAACCCGAGTGCTTGACGAGCCGGCCAATCAGGCGAGAGGACGGAGTCAGCATCACCTCGGCAATGCCGACGTCACTCGTGGCGTACTGCGACTCCTCCGTACGTTTTCGATGCTCGGGTACACGCTGGTCCAGCATGACAAGCCCATACGTCTCCGCAAACTCCGAGGCCCGCTCGAACGGGCCGTTTACATACAGAATATCGTCTTCCTCAATCATGGTCTCGGGACCGGCGATTTCCTGGTTGATCGTTTTGAAGAATTGATTCTTGGCCGACATTTTACGGCGGATTTCAATGACGTTCACTTCGAACCTCGCCGGAATGTCCAGCTCCCGCAATGTTTTGGATCGAATGGAGGAATCGGCACTAACCTGAATCCGATACAGGTTCTGGGTCAGCCGATACTGTTTGGCCAGCTCTCGAAGCGAGCGCCCGCCCTGTTTACCTGCACCCCCTTCTTCATTGCTGGGAAGAAAACGGCGAAGGAACAATATCGCGAGGATCCCCGTTGCCAAACAGACAAGTCCGATCGGCAAAAAAGCAAAGAACGACAGCCGTTCGTATCCTGCGTTGATCAGCGTCTCCTGAATCACGAGATTCGGCGGTGTGCCGATTAACGTGAGCATGCCCCCCAAGCTGCTGGCAAAAGCAAGGGGCATCAGCAGCCGCCCCGGACTAATCTCGGCGCTGAACGCCAGACTGACAACAATGGGCAGCATGACCGCTACCGTGCCGGTATTACTGACGAATCCGCCAATGAGCGACGTTACCAGCATGATCATAATCAAGAGCCGGGTCTCGCTTCCCCCTCCAAGCTTCAGCAGCTTTCCGCTTGCCATCTTGGCTAATCCGGTATGAAAAATCCCCCCGCCCACAACAAACAAACCGATCATCATGATGACAACCGAATTGGAAAAGCCCGAAAGGGCTTCAGCCGGACTTAAAATGTCCGTTAGCATAAGTACCATCAACACGCCGATCGCGACCAAATCCGACCGCACTTTTCCCGACATGAACAATGCGGATGCCACGGCCAAAACAGACAACGTAACGATCATCGGTCCATTCATTCCTTGATCCCCCTATAATGCCATATCTATGTTTCTTCCAAGATTCGACATTCCATAAGCCTTCCCCTGCCCATTTCACGGATCTGCCACTTTCCATATGTCATTGAAATGGGTTAAAAATCTGATCTGATATCAAACCGATGAAAGGAAATGATGTCGTATTGTACCATCTGCCTGGAGTTACTTATGTTAAAAACATCACAAAAACGCTAATGACAAAAAAAGCTGCATCGGCTCCTTCCAGCCGATGCAGCTTGCTTATGGGATTACAAATTAATGAATGCGGTACGCAATTTGGTGCTGTATTGAACGTCAAAACCAAGACCGGATGCAATCACCGCGAGCGGGACGTAGGTTTTATCCTCTTTTCCTACTTTTTGCAGGAAAGCCGGCGTATCGATCGGTACAGCCGTTCCGTTAACTTGAACGGTTTTGGCACCGATCTTCACTACCACCGTCTGATCTCCAAACGTAATCGTTGCACTGGACGTTTTATTTTCCCATGTGGTCGTCGCCCCCACTGCATCTACGATATCCTGTATCGCTACGTAATTCAGATTATCGCGAAGAATCGGCTTATACGGCGTGTTCAGCTCCTGCCCCTTCACGATGATGCGCATCGGCTGCCCCTGTTCTTGAACAGCGGGATTCTTGTAGCTGCCCCAGATCGTCTCTGCGAACACACCGGCCATCGTCTCATATCCATATTGGTTCGGATGAATATCGTCTTTCAGGATATGGGTCATCGTCAGCTCGGAGCCCACGAACTTCTTCGCCACATGGGCTACCTTAATATTCACGCCCTGAGTGGCAAAACTGTCAGCTACGCCTTCCACCAGCTTCGTAAACTCTCCGGATGCTGCAAGCAGTTTAGCATATGCGATCTCGTCAGCGACTTTGGGCACTGGATTATACTGGTCCGCCACCACAATTGCGGCATCCGGATTGATGGCGCGCAAGTTGGTAATGACGGATGAGACATTATCGGTATAGATCTTGAACAGTTCCTGCATCTTTGTTTTCAACTGTTCATCGCTTAATGTTTCCACGGTACTGACCAGACTCATCATGTCATTGCCGCCGATCGTAATGGTTATCAGATCCGCACCCGCGATAATCGGCTTGGCTTTCGCTGCGTCAGCGCCAATCTGCTTCGTGCGTGGATCGATGCCGCTTAGCCCAGGCTGCAGCTCTTCCGCCGTAATTGCGCGTTCATCCAAGACGGCCTTGACGTAATGGTTCAGCCCATCGGTTTTCAATCCGCCGATCCCCAGATTCGTTACCTCGGTCCGGCCGTGGAACAAACCTTGCTCATACAGCCGGTCAACAAAACCGTAAGGCTTGCTGTTCAGATCCATTCCCGGCTCATACCCGACAGTCAACGAGTCCCCCAGCGCTACAATATGATATGTATCCTTGGCTGTAACCTCATCGGCATAAGCCGGCGCAACGCTCGGTCCAACCAGTGCCACCGCGAGCGTCAAGGTGCCGGTTACTGCCGCCAGCCCCTTCTTCCATTGTTTGAACATGCCTTCACTCCCTCAACGTCAATATCTTAGTACAGCCTTATTTTACCACCAGCAACCTATTAATGGTACTGAACTCAACCAGGACGATAAGGTTTCATGAGAAGATAAGCGAATAAATAGCCAAGAGATGTAGCTCCAAACCAAGCAAATATCCCAGGCGTGGCTGCCAGATACAGGCTTGGCAATATCGACCATCCAAAAGCAACCAGCAGCAGCAACCGGTAGGAATAAAGCACCCCGAGCATCGCCAAGCTGGCTGGAAGAAACAGCATAACGAACGTAGTTAAGGCTGGTTTCCAGCTGGTCTCATCGGAATAAGGGTTGAAAAAGATAAGGATGCACCATAGCAGCATGGAGGCTGCCCCGGATGCGCCTCCCAGAACATGACATATTTGAATCCGAACTCGCATGATCTCCCCCCTATGTGGTCAAGGTCAACCATAGTCACACCAACTTGAGCCAGCCTAGAACAGTGTGATCTTGGCCAGCCATCATAAAAAAATGGACAGCACGCTCTATGCTGTCCATTCCTGGTTCGGGCCTTTAACGAATAGAAATGTCCCACTTCGTAAACATCCCATCCCTTAAAGCGCTATCAAGCTTCTTCACCTGAATCCTCAGGCTTATCCTTCTTAACTGCCTTATCCATGTACTTGTCATAGCGATCATCCACTTCCTTCGCCATGCTGCGGTACTTCTGCGTCTCTTCCACAATAGGATCAAGCTGCGTCTGAATCCGGATCTCGTATTTCGGAGAGAGAAGCCTGCGCTCCTCCTTCTCCCGATCCTTCTTCTGCATTTCACCGTCCGTTAACATCTCGCTGAGCTGGCGCTCCAAATCCTGATCCGACTTCTCATTCATCGTAAGCACACTCCTTTATCAAGCGGTTGTAAGTGACCTGCATTTCTCTGTCGTCCCAGGCCGTTTAGCGAACCAAAGCTTCGCCGGCGTCTTTTAGTGTATCCAGAAAACGCTGATGAATCAGCCCGTTGGTTGCCGCCAAATGACGCACCGACAGATCATATGGCTTTCCTTCCGTATCGGTTACTTTACCGCCGGATTCCTGAACCAATAGTGCGCCTGCAGCAACATCCCAAGCGCTCAAGCCGTGCTCCCAGTATCCGCTGAGGCGGCCGGCAGCCACATAAGCAAGATGAAGCGCAGCGGAGCCGCCTGCTCTTACATTGCGGACCATCGGCAGCAGCGCCTGCAGCTCCGCCATATTCAGCGGCAGGTTGACCGTGCTGTCCAGCGGGAAGCCCGTGGCCAGCAAGCTGTCCGACAATTGATCTTCCTTGGAAACATAGGTAGGGTTGCCGTGAACGTAGGCTCCTTTTCCTTTTTCCGCAACAAACAACTCGTCCCGGGAAGGGTCGTAAATAACGCCGACAATGACTTCTCCATGATGAGCCAGTGCAATCGACACGGAGTAAAACGGAAATCCATGAACATAGTTCGTCGTTCCGTCCACAGGGTCAATAATCCAGAGATACTCTTCGTCCTTGGCGTCCTCGAGTGCCTTATTGTAGGCATCGCTACCCGGGGCAACCCCTTCTTCTCCGAGGATCGCATGATCCGGAAAGTGCGTCAAAATCAGCTTGCGGATCATCTGCTCCGCGCCTTTGTCCACCTCGGTTACGATATCCTGTGCCGAAGACTTGGTGCTCAACTGCTTGACGGTACCGAGTTTGCTCTTAATCCACTCTCCCGCTTTGGCGGCGCAATTAATCGCAACGGCGGTGTAGCTCTTACTGCTGACAACATAAGGAATCTTTTCATTCTCGTTCAAAGCATTCACTCTACTTTCTATATAAATCTAGTGATTTTTGACAATCCCTACATCCTATTCAGTCATGGCGGTAATCGAAAGGGCAACCATGCGAAAATTCCGCCTATTTCAATAAAAGTCCGTCCTATGCTGTGCACCTGAATGCTTGGCGAGAACGAACTTTTTTATCCGATGTCATGTGTTAAGGGGAATCTCTGTTTGGATACTTCCAACGTAACCCAAAATCCATCAACTTGCAAGTGTTAACAATCTCATCTTACCCGGTTATGGGTTTACTTCGATGGAAGCACCGTCGAGAATGGTTACGCCCTCTTCCGTATAATCTCCCAAATCCTTCATCAGATCAAACAAGGCGCCGTCCTTCATCTTCGCTTCAATCATGACGTCTACCTTCGACGTAGCCCCCGCAATATTCCGTAAAAACGCCAGCAATGGCACGACATCCACCCCATCCGCATGGCTGCGGATATCGGTAGGGCTCTTGGGACTGGATACGTGAATCTTGGGCGGGAGCGGCTGCGCCCGGTCCGAATCGGCCTGCGCAAGCGGCGTCTCCCAGGTGCGAAGGATATCCGGCCACAGCTCCCAGGGTGCCTCGCCATCGTTATTGACCCACTGGTGATGAATGTCCAGTACCATCGGCAGCCCGGTCTGCTTACATACGGCCAACGTTTCCTGGGCGGTAAAGGTTTTATCGTCATTTTCAAGGGTCAATCGTTCCTTGATGTGCGGCGCAAGCTCATGAAAATGTTCAACGAATCGCGCCGCTGCCGAGGGCTTGTCCCCATAAGCTCCCCCGATGTGGATGTTGTTCTTCATCGAAGCAGGCAGCTCCATCGCCCGCAGCATATGGACGTGCGACTCCAGATCACGGATCGAATTGGCCAGCACTTCGGGACGCGGCGTGCTCAGCACCGTGAAATGATCCGGATGAAAGGAGACCCGCATTCCGTGCTTTTTCACGAATTCCCCAATAGCCTTAAAGCCTTCCCGCAAAGCCGGGAACGGATTCCAATCCTGCATATCCTGATGCGTGGCCAGCGGAATCAGTTTGGACGAGAAGCGGTACACCTTGATATCGTGAGCCGCATTATGCTTTAGAAGCCGAAGGGTATTATGTAGATTCTCATTCGCGATCCGCTCCAGTTTGTGTAAGCCGGCCTCACGGTCATTCAGCTTCATAAAACTCTTCATGGTCATCGTCTTGGAAGGAGAAGCATTCTGCACGACCGTGGACATGGCCACATAACCGAAACGGACAATCATGCATGATCTCCAAAGAACATTTCGTGAGCCAGCGCTGTTTGTACGCGTGCTTCCTCATCAGTCAATTTGCGGATCAGCTGCAGTTCGACCGAAGTGACCTCGCGGCCCTGGAAGTTAATCTCCGATACGCATGCAGTGATCAGGACGATGGCCACCGCCTGATTATCCGGCGTATAAGCAATAACCTTCTGTCCTGTCGGAAATACCCGGAGCCCGTCCTTCAGCATTTTACCGCGGCCGTATTCCAGCAGCTCATAGAGCTCCTGCTCACTCTTAAACTTACAAACGGAATTGAATTCGGTTTGAAATCCCATAATACGTATCTTCCTTTCATCCCATAATATTAGACTCAAGGGGAGCCGTATTAAATAGCGCGGACTCCCCCTGGTGTTTCATATCCTATTGTGACGGCTTACGCCTGGTTCTCATAAATCAGGGATTGCTTGCGGTTGTACCGCTCAAGACCCAGCTCGATCATCCGGTCAAGCAGCTCGCGGTAGGACACGCCCGTTTCCCGCCACAAGAGCGGGTACATGCTGAACGGCGTGAAGCCAGGCATCGTGTTCACTTCATTGATCAGAATCGCGCCGTCCGAACGGCGGACAAAGAAGTCGGCCCGAGTAATGCCGCCGCCTTCAATCGCTTTGAACGCGGTAATGGCGAGGTCGCGCAGACGATCAGCCGTATCCGGCTCGATTTCGGCCGGAATTTGCATCTGTGATTGTCCATCCGTATATTTGGCCGCATAGTCGTAGTATTCACTGGAAGAGACAATTTCACCCGGAACGGATGCCATCGGCTCATCATTGCCGAGCACGCTGACCTCCACTTCGCGTGCATTCACGAACTCTTCTACGATGATCTTGTCATCGAACCGGAGCGCGGATTCAATCGCCGCCTTAAGCTGCTCCCGGTTCTTAGCCTTGGATATCCCGACGCTTGAACCCAGGTTGGCCGGTTTAACGAAGCTCGGGTAACCGAGTTTATCCTCGATATCCTTCAGCACTTCATGCTGGCTCCGCTCCCACTGGGTACGATTGAAATAACAGTACTCACATTGCGGCAGCCCTGCTTGTGCGAAGAGCTTCTTCATCACGACTTTATCCATCCCCGCTGCCGATGCAAGCACGCCGGTTCCCACATAAGGAATGTCCGCCATTTCGAACAGTCCCTGAATCGTTCCGTCCTCACCGAACGTCCCGTGAAGCAGCGGGAACATAATATCCACCGCCTGACTCTCTTGGCCATACAATCTGCTGAACACGGCGTTCAGCGCGGTTTGCGTGCCTTCCCCTTCAGCCAGCTTCAATTCCTCCAGCTGGGCAAAAGGAGCCGACAGCTTGCTGCCGATTCTCCAGCTACCCTGCTTGGAAATATAAAACGGAACAATCTCATATTTATCAAAATCAAAAGCGTTCATGACCGCGAATGCCGTGGATAGCGACACCTCATGCTCGCCGGATTTACCCCCGTATACTAAACCTACCGTCAATTTATCCTGTCCCATGTTAACCTCTCTCTTGTCCGTATTGCAGCACGACATGCTGTCATCTTAAAAATAATCGGGGATATGGTAAAACCGGTATTCGGTGTTATCATTCCAAGCGTAGGAATCCCGGTAGTCCCAATAGCGATGACGGCTGGACACCGTATGTGCATTAACGAGCGGCATACCGCCCGCGTCAAACGCCGTCACGATGGTGCTGTGCTGAAACGCGCCGTCACCATCCCAGTCGTATACGATGACATCCCCCAGCATCAGCTGCTCGGGACGCTCCACCCGCTCGGCCCGCAGCCCCGAGGCACTGGCGTTCAAATAATGCGCAAAGCTGTTCGATACCGCCCAGCTGTAGCTCCACCATTCCCGTTGGTTTACGTACCCCTTGTACCACCATCCCGTTTCTCTTTTACCAGTATAGTGGATTGGGGCTTTGCCTGCAAAGAGGCACTGGGAGATATAATTCGTGCAATCCACGTCAAATTCCTCAAACTCCGGATTCCCGGAATCCCACCAACGGTCGGCATATGCAGCTGCGGCTTCACGCTCGTAACGGCCGGACCGCGGGCTGCTGCCGGCGGCGTATACGCGTCCGTTCATAAAGGGAGTCGACGGCTCTCTACCAGCCACATCCGCGCCTGCTGCCGGAACATCGGCTCTTTGCAGGGGATGGCGTTCATCCTGCAGACGTTCGATGCCTACGATCAACCAGGCATCCCCGTCCCGGATCAGCGTCAGCCGCTCTTTAAAAACCGTATCCTCCCGGTGCGTCATCCCTCTTTTTTCATAATAAAATACGCTGTGAAGCCGCACGTCCGCGACCACATCATCCTCCGTCTCCCTCAGAATGCGCAGGAGGCGGGCACGAGTCTCGCTCTTAAGCGGCATTGCCTCCCGCTGCGCATACCACGACTGCAGCCGAAACTGCCTTTCTCCTCTCTCTACCAGGAAATTCAGATCCGCTACAATCTGCTCTTTCAGGCCTGAAGAATAGTCCACGCGATTTTGGTTATATTGATTGACGTAAATATATAGAGCTTGCTTCCAAGGCTTCTCTGCTTGCTTCAGACTGTTCATCTACTCTCCTCCTCTAACCTTGCCTTTCACGCTGTTCCCTATCACAACTATATGAAGAAAATGTTCGGGCTATGTACTTCGGTCAAGAGAATACAGAAACACCGGGATCACAGCGACTGTATTCGGGTAAAAAACAGGCTTGTTTTCACCTTTTTGAAATACGTTTCTTCTATAAAAAATGCTTTACGCAGCGAGTTGAAAACGGTATACTTAAAGTAGTTAATTTATGAAATTAGGTTTCACCTAGTGAAACGAAAGAGGATTTATCTCAAACTGTCTTTATTCGATTTATGAAATGACTTAAGGAGGTTCATCAATGCCAGCAAAGGATCAATTCTCCATCTCCCGCAACCTGGAGGTGGGCGGTAAAAGTTACCGTTATTTCAGCCTGCAGGCTCTCGAAGAGCAAGGATACGGCAGTGTATCCAAGCTTCCTTTCTCCATTCGGGTGCTGCTGGAAGCAGCCGTTCGTCAGTTCGACGGACGTGCAATTACCGAAGATCATGTAAAACTCTTGTCCAAGTGGAATGAAGGACGCGACAACAACAAGGAAATTCCGTTCATTCCTGCCCGTATCGTATTGCAGGACTTCACCGGTGTTCCGGTTGTCGTAGACCTTGCAGCTATGCGTGACACCGTTAAAAAATCCGGCGGCGACCCTAAACAGATCAACCCTCTCGTTCCGGTTGACCTCGTTATCGACCATTCCGTCATGGTTGACGCTTTTGGTACCGATCAAGCTCTGGAAACGAATATGAAGCTTGAATTTGAGCGTAACGAAGAGCGTTACCGCTTCCTCCGCTGGGCTCAAACGGCATTCAACAACTTCCGCGCAGTTCCTCCTGGAACGGGGATCGTTCACCAGGTTAACCTGGAATACCTTGCTTCCGTAGCGGCTACGAAGACGGTTGACGGCGAAACGCTGGTCTTCCCTGATTCCCTCGTAGGTACGGACTCCCATACAACCATGATCAACGGTCTTGGCGTTGTGGGCTGGGGCGTAGGCGGTATCGAGGCGGAAGCCGGCATGCTCGGCCAACCGCTGTATTTTGTAACGCCTGAAGTTATCGGCTTCAAGCTGACGGGCAGCCTGGCGGAAGGCGCAACAGCGACCGACCTTGCCCTCACAGTAACCGAGCTTCTCCGCAAGAAAGGCGTTGTAGGCAAATTCGTAGAATTCTACGGTCCTGGTCTTGCTAACATCAGCCTGGCTGACCGCGCAACGGTTGCCAACATGGCTCCGGAATACGGCGCTACCATCGGCTTCTTCCCGGTTGATAGCGAAACCTTGGCTTATCTCCGGAATACGGGCCGTACCGATGAGCAGGTTGAGCTCGTGGAGAGCTACTATAAAGCGCAAAACATGTTCCGTACGGCAGATACGCCGGACCCTGAGTTCTCTGATGTGATCGAATTGGATCTCGCTTCGGTTGTACCGAGCTTGGCTGGACCGAAGCGTCCGCAAGACCGTATCGAGCTTACCAACATGAAACAGAACTTTAACGATATCATCCGTACGCCAATCGACAAAGGCGGATACGGCCTCAGCGATGAGAAAATTGCGGAAACCGTTAAAGTCAATCATAAAGACGGCTCTACCAGTGAAATGGGAACGGGTGCCGTTGTTATCGCAGCCATCACCAGCTGTACGAACACGTCCAACCCAAGCGTTATGCTCGGCGCAGGTCTCCTGGCGAAGAAAGCCGTTGAACGCGGCCTGACGAAGCCTGGCTATGTGAAGAGCAGCTTGACCCCAGGTTCCCTTGTCGTAACCGACTACCTCGAGAAGTCCGGTCTCTTGCACTACCTTGAAGCTCTCGGCTTCTATGTTGCAGGCTATGGCTGCGCAACTTGTATCGGTAACTCCGGTCCATTGCCGGATGAAGTGAGCGAAGCGATTGCCGACAACGACATGACGGTAGCCGCCGTATTGTCGGGTAACCGTAACTTTGAAGGCCGCGTGCATGCTCAAGTCAAAGCCAACTACCTGGCTTCGCCGCCATTGGTTGTTGCTTACGCTCTGGCAGGCACAGTGAACATCGACCTGCAGAACGAACCGATCGGCTACGATCCGAACAATGAGCCTGTCTATCTGAAAGACATCTGGCCAACGAGTGCGGAAATCCGCGAAGCGATCGGTCAAGCCGTTAGCCCTGACGCTTTCCGTGAGAAATACGAGAATGTGTTTACCGCCAATGAGCGTTGGAACAAGATTCCTGTTCCTGAAGGCGAACTGTACGAGTGGGACGATCAATCCACTTACATCCAGAACCCGCCATTCTTTGAAGGCCTGGGCAACGGCCTGAACGACATCCAGGACATCAAGGAAGCGCGCGTGCTGGCTCTCTTGGGCGATTCCGTTACAACGGACCATATCTCCCCAGCGGGTAACATTGCAGTGAACAGCCCGGCCGGTAAATATCTGAGCGACCGCAACGTGGAGCGCAAAGACTTCAATTCCTACGGCTCCCGCCGTGGTAACCACGAAGTCATGATGCGCGGTACCTTCGCTAACATCCGGATCCGTAACCAGGTAGCTCCAGGGACGGAAGGCGGCGTTACGACTTACCTGCCAACGGAAGAAGTGATGTCCATCTATGATGCTTCGATGAATTATCAAGCAGGCGGACAGAACCTCGTCGTTATCGCCGGTAAAGAATACGGTACAGGAAGCTCCCGTGACTGGGCGGCAAAAGGTACGTATCTCCTCGGCGTCAAAGCCGTGCTGGCTGAAAGCTTCGAGCGTATTCACCGCTCCAACCTTGTGGGCATGGGCGTGCTTCCGCTCCAGTTCCAGGAAGGTCACGGCTGGAAGAGCCTTGGTCTGAACGGCCGCGAGACATTCGATATTCTGGGCCTCAGCAACGATGTGAAGCCTGGTCAGGAATTGACCGTTGTCGTTACGCGTGAAGACGGAACCCAATTCGAGTTCCAAGCTATCGCCCGCCTCGACAGCATGGTGGACGTGGACTACTACCACAATGGAGGTATCCTCCAAACGGTACTGCGTCAAATGATCGCATCGAACCAATAAGACACACCCTACAGGCGCTTTAGCCTTAGGAACAAATCCCCATCATCCGCTTATGGATGATGGGGATTTTGTTATTTTTCGGTACTTTTTTCCTGAATATTGGATTTTCCGTTTCGGATGACGCCATGAAGGTTAATTGGTAAAAAACATTTCCGGAAAATCCATACCCAGGAGGAAAGTACCTATGATCAAAATACATACGTTAGCTTCGTTCCAATATCAATACCAACGGCCGCAGCCGGTGGCAGCGCCTAAGAAGGACGAAACGACGGATAAAGCCCTCACCTTTCAAGAGATCCTTAATCAGAAAATGAAGGAAAAGAACACGAAGCTGACTTAAGCTGGCCTTGCCTATTACATAGCGATGCCGTCACGGCAAAAAGGACCGTTCCTACGATCACCAAGATCATGGGTAAGGTCTTTTTGCTCGTTATCGAACGCTCGTTCCCGCATAAAAAATGACCGGGCAGCTGTATCACATGGGGCCGCCCGGTCATTCAATAACTTATAGTGATGCTGTCCGCACTCTCGCAATAGAATGAATTAAATCATCATTCCCATTTCCCGTGCCGCCTCCATCAGGATTGGCGCATGTTCGCGAAGCGTTTCCGCTGACAGGCGGGTGACTGGCCCTGACATCGACAGTGCTGCCGCCACTTGACCATTCCGGTCAAAGATGGGTACCGATACCGCAGCGGCTCCAGGCTCGCGCTCTTCGATGCTGATCGCGTATCCCTTCTCCAGTATTTCGGCCAGCTGCTGCCGGTAAACGATCCGGTCGACGGATTCCGGCCAATCCGGCGCATTCAGCAGCTCCTCCTGATCGGCCGGTGGCGCAAAGGCCACCAGTACCTTGCTGGATGCGCCAACCGACAACGGAAGTCGCACTCCGACCTGGGCGACCCGCCGAATGCCCTGGTTGCTCTGAACCGCTTGAATCCGAAGACGATCCGAACCGTCTCTTAAATACAAGCTCACCGTTTCCCCAAGCTGATCCCGTAAGGCCTCCATCGCGGGCAGAAGGCGAATCGCCGGGTCGTCGCTTTGAGACAGATGCATGGACAGCTCCCATATCTTCAAGCCGAGCCGATATTTCTCCGTCTCTTTGTTACGCACAACGAATCCGTTGTCTTCCAGCGTTGTTAGCAGCCGATGAACGGTACTTTTATGTAATCCGATAAGGGTAGAAATCTCTGTGAGGGCAAGTTCACTGCCTTTCGTAAAACACATCAATATATCAAGCGCCCGCTCTACAGCACGCACCGTCAATTTACGGTCTTCCATCCCGACCAGCTCCTCTCCTGTTTCATTCTATGAAACCTGGTTACAAGAATTATATGAGAATTCTTCTCAAAAGTAAACCATCGAGACAGGGACTTTACAGTTGTCTTACAATCTATGGATTTGCATTGACTTTATAGGCATCCGGGCATACGATTATTATAATTCCACCTCTTTCATGTTAACGAAACAAATCCAGACTATATGGTAAGGAGGGGCCACTTATGAGCACAACGACTGGTAGTAATGCCCCACTCTCCCAATTAAATGACACGCCAGCCGAGCTGTCGACAGGCTTGGTTCGTTTAAAGCATATTATATTAGCGTTGTTATTATCTGTCGTTTTTTTCCTGGTTTTCTGTTTTATTGCGCTTCATGCCTATATTGCATGGGTTTTGTCGAATCCGACGGTTGCTCCGCTCTACTCCAATCCCAAGCTTGCTAAAGATATGAATTACGAGAATATCACGTTCCACTCCATTGACGGCAAACGAAATATAAATGGATGGTATATCCCGGCCGAGAACTCCTCCAAAACCATCGTGCTCAGCCACGGATACGGCGCTAACCGGGAGGAAACCTGGGTACCGATGTACGATATCGCCCATTACGCGCACAACATGAATTTTAATGTGCTGATGTTTGATTACGGTTTTGCCTCACAGACCAGCAAGGAAGTGGCAACCGGGGGCAAGGAAGAGAAACGCCAGCTTCTCGGGGCCATTGAACATGTGAAGCAGCGCGGCGCGAAGCAAATTGTCGTCTGGGGCTTCTCCATGGGTGCCGGTACGGCGCTGCAGGCAGGGCTTGAGACCAAGGATGTAGATGCCATGATTCTGGACAGCGCCTTTTTATTGGAGCCGGACACGCTTTACCACAACATTCACAACCAGATCAATCTTCCTCGTCATCCGTCCCTGGAGATTCTGGAGCTGCTCTTCCCAGTGCTCAATGGCACCAGCCTGGATCAGATCCCGTACAATGAGGTGAAGAAGCACGATTATCCGTTCCCGACCTTGTTCATTCACGGAACGAAAGACGACAAGGCACCTTACCCGATCGCCGAGAAGATTGCTTCCAACCAAACCCATACGGATTCGGATTCCTGGATTGTAGAGGATGCGCATCATGAGCTTATCTTCCGTGAGCACCCTAAAGAATATCTGCGCAGAGTATCCACCTTTCTAGGAAAACTCGAAACACCGGATGAATCCTGATGCTTTATTGATCATACGATCCACTTCCCCCTGCTGCTTTGATGCGGCGGGGGTATTTTTATTTCCCCCTCATAATACAGGCCGTCACGTGAATATAGTGTGTTTAGTGAACCTGATACTGGAGGGAACGGACATGTTATTTATTTACGGAGCAAAGCTCCCGGTACGATTACTCGAAGAGATTCGCTATTGGAAACATCAGGAAAGGAAGCATACTGGCCTTATCAAAGCCGTTGTGCCGGAGCTGGAGCCGGACTATGTCAAAATGCTGGATCAATGGGCCGTGGTGTTCTCCGACACGGAAAAAGCAGCAGACGAACTTCTGCGCCACATTCTCCGTTATGACGGGCCTCCTTCGCCGCAGGTGCTGGCCCAGGTCGAACAGCTGCTGCGCGCTTCCTGCGAGCAATCCAGAGAGTTCATCCGCCAACTGCATGGCTTAAAGGAGCATAGTGAGGCTGTTCGGAAAGTGCCGCTCGCCAGCACGGTGCTGCACCATGTGATTCGGGAGTCCGAATACTTCCTGAACGCGCTGGAGACGCTCAACTCCGCTGGAGCGCTGGAGAGATTTATGGATGTGGAGATGCCGGTGCAATCCATAACGCTTCACGAGGCCTCCTCCCCACCGCCATCTCGCTCTGAGGCTGATCTGTCCATTCAAGGCATGGGAGACAGCGGCAAGGCCGTACCGATTGGCGGACATCGCCTTCCTCCGCTGCCTTACGCATATAATGCGCTGGAGCCTCATATCGACGAGAAAACCATGCGGATTCATCACGATATCCATCACCAAAGCTACGTCGACGGTTTAAACAAAGCGGAGAAAAAACTGGAGGCAGCCAGAAAAAGCGGCGATTTCGAGCTGGTGAAGCATTGGGAACGCGAGCTGGCTTTTCACGGAGCCGGCCACTATTTGCACACGATCTTCTGGGACATTATGAACCCGCAGGGCGGTGGGGAACCGGGCGGGGAGCTTGCTCAGCAGATCAAGAAGGATTTCGGAAACTTCGATCGCTTTAAAAAGCACTTCTCCGAAGCTGCAGACAAAGTGGAAGGCGGCGGCTGGGCAATCCTCGTCTGGAGTCCGCGCAGCCATCGACTGGAAATTCTGCAGGCCGAGAAGCATCAGAACCTCTCCCAGTGGGACGTCGTACCTCTTCTGGCACTGGATGTATGGGAGCACGCCTACTACCTCAAACATCAAAGTAAACGCAAGGATTACATCAAGGATTGGTGGAACGTGGTCTACTGGCCAGCGGTTGCGGAGCGTTTCAAGCATGCCAGTGAGCTGAAATGGAAGCCTTTTTAATTTAAAGCCTTGCTGGGTTGCTTCACATTGGTTAATATTGGGTATGATGTCTATAGCCCTCCTTACTTCATTATGGAGTTTAAGGAGGGCTTTATCCTTATTCAAAGGGGTGATTCTCTGTACACTGGAGCACATTGGATAAAGGGGTCGGGATTGCTTACCTTACTCATCCTTTTTTTTGTATCCGTAGGATGCGGCCATCCGTCTTCCATCAACAATGACAATCGCCATGGCAATGAATCCATCGTTGCAGCAAGCAATGCTGCGATTCAATACTTTAAGGAAACGTACGATCTGGAGGTCCAAATAACGAGCCAAAATAAATTACCTACATATGTCGCCGATGAAATTGATGTTGGAGGTTTTGTCATAGGGCATCCCGATCAGACTTTCAATTTATCTGTAAACTACAAGACCCTTGAAACCGGGCACTTGGTCATGAGTCCAGAATTGGACAAGATTATTAAAACTAAGGAATAACCCGAGCCTATTGTTAGGTCTTTTTTACTACATATCTGGTTATTTATTCGGTTGAACGCTACCATATGCTGGATTATGATATGACAGTAAGCTTGGTGCGCCACTTCTACATTGCCTAAGGCGAAACGAAGAGAAACGCTGCGTTCCAAACTAGTACTGCAAGATTCAGCATGCCTGTAAGAGCAGAACATCACCACTGAAGGGATGGGTCAGTGTGAACAGTAGGTTCAAATCACGTGTTTTCATTTTTGCTTTTGTGCTTATCATTTTAATTGTTGGAGGATGCCAGCCAGTGAACAATAACCAAGCCAATACAGACGACAGCTCGGACGAAGTCATAACGAAGGCTAAGACCACAGCCGTTGAGCATTTTAAAGAGAAATACAACTTGGATGTCGAGATTACCAAAGAAGAGATGATGCCTTCTATTGTAGCGGACAAGGTCAACCTTGAAGGGTTTGTAGTAGATCATCCGGAACAAACCTTTAAAATATCCGTTGATTTCAACACAGGCGAGACATCTAATTTCGTAATGAACCCGGAGCTCAGAAAAGCGATTAAGGGCGAGTGATGGGTTGTGCTGCCTTTTGGCTGTAACTAAAGGTTCTGATCCTGCTGAGTCATGTTAAGGAGGGAGTATATTTGAGTTCACCGCAAGTGGATGACGAGACGTACCGATTGATGTCAGAAGCGGCTTATCTCGATCTGAAAAAAGAAGATACCGTTGAGGACTTGCCTGGGTGGGAAGTCCTTGAGGACTATAAGAGCAACAGCATATCAGGCTTTGATGCGGTAACTTTTTACAACAAGGAAACGAATCAGGCCGTTATCGCTTACCGGGGCACCGAGGCAGGGAAAGACTTATCCCATGCTCTCCCCGATTATTTGGCCGATGCGGACATTGGTATTGAAGAGATCAAAAGAAAAATCCCGGAATTTCGGCCACCTTGGGCGGACCATGTAGACAAAGTCAAAGAAGCCACGGGGATTAACGATGTCACGGATTGGTTCGGTGAACAATCGCGGCAGATCGATAAAAAAACGGATATATTGGGAACCAACCAGTTGTATCAAGCCGAGGATTATGCGCTGGAAATGAAGGAGAAATACAAGGGTGTTGATTTCACCCTCACGGGTCACTCCCTAGGGGGAGCCAACGCGCAATATGCTGCCGCCTATACGGGCATGTCGGCTGTCACCTTCAGTGCTCCGTCGGTCATCGGTAGCCTCTCCCCTGAAGCCAGAAGAAAGGCAGAGAACGGGGAATTCGATTCCCAAATCATTAATTTCGCCCATCCAGGCGACATTATTGCCAGCGGCGCGCTCGGCGGCTTCGATGGCCATGTCGGTTCTACCTATTACATAGACTCCAGTTATAAAGACGCCAATGACGGTCTCAGTTTAAAAGAAAAAATTGATAATACACTGGGCGGCCCCAATTATCATCAGCTTGACCGCTATCGATTCGAGGATGGCTACATTTCGAACCGTCTTTATGACGGCTCTACCGATAAAGCCGTCGATTCGCCCAGAATCCCTTCTCACGGCAATCTCTTGTTTGGTCTTGGCGGACCGCTGAGCAATTTGGGCTTAGGTTTGGGCGGCTCGCTGGGAGCCCTGGGCGGCTCCGCAGGAGGCTCCTCCGGTACCATCCAGGTAACCCCTGCCGAGCTGCGAAGCGTAGCCGAGAAATGGAGAGCACACGCCCATCAAAGTGATGCCGAAATCCAAGGAATCCGGCAGCGTCTCTCCAAATACATGTTCTCCAGCCACAGCAGACGTCTGCAGCCGATTGTCCAGCAGCTGGATACATCCATCATGTCGATGAGTCAATGGCATCTGCAGCATACCACCGACATCGTTCAGTATATTAAATTCAAAGCGGATTTATTTGAACGGACAGACAACAGCGGGTAAACATCAATACGAAACTACCGGGAGGGATGGAGATGAGTCGAGAGATTCTGCTGGAGCTGGATGATTTGCTTCAGGCCGAACGCGAGCTATCAGGACTGCTGGCAGCCATTCGGGCCGACGAACAGGAGGCACGGGTCATGTACGCCCGTCTGCAGGATTGGAAGGGACAATCCGCCAATGTGCTGCGCGATCAGATTGAAACCTTCTTCATGGAGATGTCCCGCCGCATCCGGGATATCGAGGAGCAAAAACAAGCACTCATCCAATATGTGCAGTATATGAAACAAGTGGATGGGGCCTCTTAAGAAGCCCTTGCCTTGCATCGATTAACATATGAGCTCACATTCGTTGCTGAGCACAAAAAAAGGCTTCGCCTCCGTGGGCGAAGCCTTTTGCAATTGTCTGGTTCCTGCTTAGTCTTTAATCAAAGACAGAAATTCTGAACGCTGTGCAGAATCACTCTGGAAGGTACCGCGTACAGCTGACGTGACCGTTTTGCTGCCCGGCTTCTTCACACCGCGCGCGCACATGCACAGATGCTCGCCTTCCACAACGACCATCACGCCGTTTGGCTGCAGCGCCTCCACCATAATGTCAGCGATCTGCGAGGTGATGCGCTCCTGCACCTGAAGACGGCGGGTAACCGCCTCTACCAGACGCGCCAGCTTGCTCAAACCGGCGATTTTGCCGCTAGGGACATAACCGATATGGACTTTGCCAAAGAACGGCGCCATATGATGCTCGCACTGGCTGTAATATACGATATCCTTCACGATAACCAATTCCTCATGATTCTCGTCAAAGGTAACCCCGAGGACATCCTTGGGATCCACTTCGTATCCCGCAAAGATCTCCTCATACATCCGCGTTACACGGGCCGGTGTCTCAAGGAGTCCCTCACGCTGGGGATCTTCACCGATCAGTTTCAATATTTGCTCTACATGATACTCGATCTGCTCCCGGTTATCGCCTACTTTATTGTTCACATAATCCTTTACACCCGCCACGGTACATCCCCCTTTTTCGTTCCATAGAAAAAGCAAACGGTTAACTTATAGCCGCTGTTAGCGGCCTTTTTAAATAGAAATGCCCCTCCGTCATTTCATTTAGACGGGAGCGGGCTTTTTTTCATTATGATTTGCGTTTACGGCCTTGCCCTTTACCCGGCATAGGCTGATTTTTCATCATTTGCTGTGCGCGCTGCATTTGCTTGCTGTTCATGTTATAGCCCATTTGTTTTGCCATCTTCTGCAGCATTTGCGGATCGTTCTGCATCTTCTCCAATTGCTTGCGGAGATAGAATACGCCGATAAAAAATCCGCCAACCAGACCCACGATCAATGTAATAATCGGAATGACTATATCCATCACTTGACCACCTTCTACTATACTAATATTTACCATTTAATGGCGCATATACGAACCTATCATAGCATGTCCTTTTCGCCACAGCAAATGAAAATAACGGATACATGGCAGCGAGCGGCCCTAGTCATGCATATTGTATCCTTTACGACCCTTTTCGGCCTGGCATAGCTCCTTCAATTGTTAACAGAGTGCGTTTGATCTCCGGCCCGCCGGCATATCCGATGAGAGCTCCGTCAGCACCTACCACACGATGACATGGCACGATGATCGGGACCGGGTTCTTGTTGTTCGCTCCGCCTACGGCACGAACCGCTTTAGGACGCCCGATGGTTTCGGCTACATCCTTATAGGAACACACCGTTCCATAAGGAATGGACTTCAGCGCTTCCCACACCTGCAATTGGAATGAGGTTCCGCGCATGTCCAGCTGTACGTCGAACGCCTTTAGCTCCCCTGCAAAATACTGCTTCAACTGCGTGATCGCAGGAGCTAACCTTGCCTCGTCACGCTGGTAGCCGCCGTTACCGGCCCAGGTCCGTGACCACTGCTGGATGACCGCTTCCTTCACATAGAAGCTGCCAAATTCAATAAGACATAATCCCTTCTCCGTTGCGCAGACCGTCAGCGGTCCAATCGGAGATTGAAGTTCATCGTAATACAGCATTTCCGGTCCTCCTTCAGGGATGGCCATCGGCTCAACTCCCTGAATAACAGGACTCTCCTGTTCCGGTTTGTCCCCATTAGAGGAACCCGCAGCAGGAGTGCCAGCGGAAGAAGCATCAGCCGCAGCTCCGGCAGGCGCTTCTTTCTCACTCGGTGTATTCAGTTTATTCAAGGCTTGCTGCAGCATATCTCGTACTTGGGAATCCCCTTCTGATTTCATGCTTTTCTCTAAGTTGTTCAACGCTTCTTCGCCTCCAATACGGCCCAGAGCCCATGCAGCGGTTCCCCGCAGCTCCGGACGCGGGTCTTTCAGCAGTACCTCGCTCAGCTTCGGTACGGCTGAAATATCTTTAAAGTTGCCAAGCGCGATGACAGCATTGCGCTGAATCGGCTTTCGGCCGCGCCAAGCGGCCGAAGTATCTCCAAATGCCTCCTTGAATTCCCGGTTGGTCATATCCAGGATGGGCAGGAGCAGCGGCTTGGCTTTTTCAGGATCGGGCTTAAAGTCCTCTTGATGAGTCCAATTCTTGCCCCGGTTCTTCGGACAAACAATTTGACAGGTATCACAGCCGTACAGCCGGTTACCGATCTTGCGCATGGCTTCTTCGTCCAGAAACCCTTTGGTCTGGGTTAGAAAAGAAACGCAGCGCTGGGCATTCAGCTGCCCGGGACCGACAAGCGCGCCGGTTGGGCAAGCGTCAATGCACTTGGTGCACTCCCCGCAGTCCTCGGTTACCGGCGTATCCGGCGGAAACGGAATATTGGTTACCATTTCGCCGAGGAATATCCAGGAACCGAACTTCGGAGAGATGATGGCGCAGTTCTTAGCGCTAAAACCAATCCCCGCTCGCTGCGAAACCGCCCGGTCAACAAGCGCGCCCGTGTCCACCATACTTTCAAGCTTCGCATCCGGCACGCGTTCTTTAATGTATTCCTCCAGGCGGCTCATGGCCTCGCGGAGAACCTGATGATAATCCCTTCCCCATGCAGACCGCGCCATAATCCCCCTGTACTTGCCAGGCTCTGATTTAGGCGGGTTCTCCATCTTGGAGTGGTACGTTATTGCAATGGCGATCAGGGACTTCGGCTTCGTACCGGGAAGGGCCGGAGTAACCCGCTTATCCAGATCGGACTCCTCAAAGCCCGACTCATACCCTTTATCCCGATGGTTTTGCAATATTCCCTTCAAGGATTCGAACGGCTCCGCCGAAGCAAAGCCGATATCATCAATGCCAAGCTCCGGTGCAACGGTCTTAAGCTCCTGCTTAAGCTCCTCCCATACCGAAGGCGGAGGAGCATACGAGCCGAGTGTGTAGGTCATTCTCCAGCGCCTCCTTTCCTGGGATGATGTTCTGTCTTTTCAGCTACAGCTTTTTGATCTCGGACAACGGCCAGAAAATAAATTCAGCCCTGCCCACGATGTCGCTTTCCTTCACGCTGCCGAACATGCGGCTGTCCTTGCTCTTTCCAAGATGGCGGTTATCTCCCATAACGAAGTAGCGGCCCTCTTCCAGGGTTATGGGCTCAAAGCCCGGGTCCTCGATCGGGACATCGGTATATCCTTCCTGCTGTGCAACTCCGTTTACGTACAGCTTCTGGTCCTTTACCTCAATGGTGTCCCCAGGTACGCCAACGACACGCTTTACAAGAAACTCCTTCTTATCCGGGCCATCGCTCGGGTCCTTAAGCACAATGACATCGCCATGGCTCGGTTCGGCAAAGCGATATACCACTTTATTAATAAACAGCCGCTCCGATGCTACCAGTGTCGGCTGCATAGATTCACCTTTAACCATAGAAAGGTTGAACACAAACATATTTAGAAGCACCATAATAACAAATGCAATCGCAATCGTCTTTACCCAATCCCAAAGCTCGGCAGCCCAGCTGTTCTTCTTGCCAGGTTGATTCTGAGGTCCGTTGTTCTCGCCCTGCTCAGTTGAATCCGGAGAAATCACTTGTCCCATGCTACACCTACTTTACTTCGATTTCGCCTTCGGGTATCAAAGGCGGCACCTTCAAAAAAGGTACATTAATAGAAAAGCATATCTCCCACCCATTTGCAACGGCTGAAAGATATGCTTCATATCGAAAAAATGTCGTTTCTTATCTCTGTCGAAGCTTAAGGCCGCCGTTTGCGCCCGCTCGTATGTACCGCTCTCGTCATGACTACTATTGACCAAGGATACTGAGCTTCTGGAACGACCGCAGGATTTGGCTGGCACCGTATCCCATAGCTTCATAAAATGGCATGGCTGCGGCGTTGTGCTCGTCTCCGGCTACCATGATCCGACTGACTTTCCGTGATTGAAAACGCTGTTCCATTGCCGAAATCAATGCTTTGCCAATCCCTTTTCTGCGGTAGTCGGGATGAATGGCAATGCGGTAATAACAACCATGATTGCGTTCGATCGTACCGATTAAGGCACCAACGATTTCACCGTTTTCTTCAGCCACCATAATCAGATCGGAGTCCCAAGCAAGCTGTCTGGAGAAGGGCTCCATCGTGTTTTCGTAGCATTCTTCCGATAAAGCAATCTGCAGAAGCTCGGTTACGGGGTTACAGTCACTCAACTGAAAGGAACGAACATGCATTTCAAAATCTCCCTTTTCGTTAGCATGATGCGGTTTACCCGGTTTACAAAAATCTAGTATTCCGTTAACGCAAACCTGACATTTATATTACTACAAAAAACCCGAAAATCCTCTTTCCTTGTCCATTAAACCACATCTTTCTCGTAAATTCACGAGTTTTCTTCTGAAAGCGCTTTATATGAAGCGTTTTCATCTTTTTAGCTGGATAATATTCCATATTTTTGTTGAATAACAGGTTTGTTTCCTGCTGTTAAACCATTAGCTCACTGTTAAAATCACACCCATGAATTTCCAATCCTTTTCTTTCTGATTGAGATCTATATTTTAATAAAATAACCGGACTTTCCCAGTCCTGCCGTTGATATAGGCAAGTAAAAAAAACAACAGCGTTCTCTAGGCTATATGCCTTTGAGCAACGCTGTGTTTTCGTTCATGATATTTACTGGAGAACGACGGTGTCGCCCACTTTCAGCCCTGACACAACCTCGACTTTATCCAGCGTCTGCAAGCCGGTCTCGATATCCTGCCGTTCAATCTGGCCGCCTCCCTTGTCCACCATGACGTAGGAGGTGCCTCCGTCCGTCATAACGGCAAGTTTAGGAACCACAACCGCCTTATCTTTTCGTTTGGTTACAATATCTCCGTTCAGCGTCAGCCCGCCGATCAAACGATCTTCCTTCGGCAGCGAGATGATCACCTTAAACTGTGGCGTCTGGGAGGTTTGCTTCTCCTGAGCCGTCGTCTCGGCAAATTTGGCCACTTCCAGCACCTTTCCCTTCAGCTTTAGATCCTTGATGGACGGCAGCTTTACTTCAACCGCCATGTCCTGCTTAATGCTGAATATATCGTTTTCCCCGACATATGCCACTAATCGAAGAGAATCCAGGTCGACGATTTTGCCGATATACTGGTTCGCCGTCACCGATTGCGGCCGCTGCTGCGTCGGATCGAACAGAAACAGGCCTGTTGCAGGTGATAGGTATGTAGCTTTCTTCAGCCTGTCATTCAAGTCGGCCAGCGTCTGGCGTTCAATATCGTTGGTAACCTCGTCCAGCTGACTGCTCAGCCGAGCATTTTCCTGGTCTGCCAGCATTTTAAGGCGCTCGGCCTCCGTTCCTAACGCCGGGGCGTTATCGAGGTCTTGATTTAACGTGAACTCCTTCAGCTCCTGCTCCAGCTTCCGCTTCTGCAGCTCGGCTTCCTTCTGCTGAAGCTGCTGGCGAATGGCCGTTTGCTCCAATTTAAAAAGCGCATCGCCTTTCTTGATCTGCTGGCCGTTCTCTACGTTCCAAGACTCCACTTTCGCTTCAAAAGGTGCGTACACATTGGTCTCCCGCCCGTATTCGGACGTTCCCTTGACCTGCACGGTCGAGACGATGCTTTCCTCGGTTACGGGAAATGAGATGACCTGCGGCTCTTCCATCATGGGAATCTCGGGTTCTTTCGGTTTCACCTGTCCATATCCCCAATATCCCACCAAGCCCAGCACGGCAACGATAACCGTCCATTTTATGATTTTTTTTATCATACCGATTTAGCTTCCTTTCCGAAACTCATTATCCTAATCCCGCTTGATGGCCAGAAGTGCGTTCGTTCTTGCTGCACTGATCGCCGGATAGATCCCCGAGAAGATTCCGGTCATCACGGCGAATGCAATGCCGATCGGCAGCGTCTCCAGCGTAACCGCAATTTGCAGCCCAGACATGCCCGCCGAAGCCATAATGAATGAATTTAGTCCCTTGATGATCAAAAATGCGAATACGATGCCAAGCAATCCGCCAAGCAAACCGAGCAGGCTGGCTTCTACGATGAACATGTTGCGGATTTGCGGCATATTCGCCCCCAGAACCTTCATGATGCCGATTTGTCTGCGGCGCTGATGCG
Source organism: Paenibacillus sp. JZ16 (assembly GCF_015326965.1). Taxonomy (NCBI): domain Bacteria; kingdom Bacillati; phylum Bacillota; class Bacilli; order Caryophanales; family Paenibacillaceae; genus Paenibacillus; species Paenibacillus sp. JZ16. Next base: position 5,382,634 of record NZ_CP017659.1, on the reverse strand, counting down.
TAGACATCGTCATCGCTACGATGATCGATATCGAGGCCAATAACAGGATAAATACGCCGATGCCGAGAGCGATCGCTTTGAATGTATCCAATTGGGAAGCGACCTGATCACGCATAGCCAGATTGTCGCTCGCATTAAGCGCAAGCTTTGAGATCAATTCCTCGAGCGGTTTAATATGCTGCAGATCATCCACTTTGACGGTTAGGCTATCGTATACCCGCTGTTTCGAAGCTGTCCCATTTTGCAGTTTTAAACTATTTGTTAGCCATTCCGCCGTATCAAAGGAAATATAGGCCTGACGATCGTAGATCGCAAACTGGGCATCTCTCCCTGTAGGCACGTCCAGCACGCCTCCAACATAAAGCTGCGGGCTAAGCTGTTTCTTGTCACCGTCCATCTGCTCCAGCTGAATATTTTTACCGTTCATTTCCGATACGGTGCTCTCATACATCTGATATTCTTCCCATATCTTCGGATTGTTGGGATCGGTATTGATCATATTCATCAATCTTTCGCTCGTCTCTGCATCCTTCCATCCGGTTGTTGCCCCGTAATTGAGCACCATAGCACCGATCTGATCAAGCGGGCCGCCTTCCTTGAACCTGTTACCCTGCTCTTTGAGCTTTGACAGGTCCACGGCCACCACGTTGAAGCCGTCGTTGATCAGGTTGTCGGACGAAATGGCTCTAAAATACCCGAGCTGCTTAGTGGCTATAACGGATTTGACATGATCAAAGCCCTGAATCACCTGAACCTTATCATCTGTCAGCAATCCACGGTCTGCTCCGACCGCGGGGCCGCTGCCTTCCCCTTGCCCGCTTGAGCCCTGCGGAGTCACCGTAATTTCGTCAAGCTTCATGCCGCCTATAATTTCCGTCTCCAAATAATTTTGGGCGCCGTTGCCAATGCTGATCGCTACGATAATAGCCGCGCATCCAATCGAAATACCAGTCATGCACAGGGCTGTCACCACTTTACGGCGTTTGATCTGTCCCCATGCCAGCCGTATGCTGTCTAAAATTATCAGCTGACCTCACCTGCCTCCTCCGCATGAACCGGGACCCCAGACAGGGACGAAGGGGCGTTTGGCCCCCGTTGTCCTGCTGCTGGCGTTGTATAGTCCTCCGGCTGAACCAAATAACCGTCACGGAGCATAATCGTTTTTTTCATTTGAGCAGCGACTTCCATCTCATGGGTAACGATGACAAACGTCGTTTTCATGGACTCATTCAGCGCCATCATAATTCGGATAATTTCTTCTTCCGTCTTGGTGTCCAGGTTGCCCGTCGGCTCGTCCGCAAAAATTACGGAAGGCTCGGTAATCAACGAGCGCGCAATACTGACGCGCTGCTGCTGTCCGCCTGACAACTGGGACGGGTACAGTGAAGCCTTATCGCCGATCCCCGTCATCTCCAGCAGCTCCATCGCTTTCTTGCGGCGCTTGGACGAAGAAACGGATTGAAAGACCAGTGGAAGCTCCACGTTCTCCCGAACCGTGAGCGTCGGGATCAGCTCATAGGCCTGAAAAATAAATCCGATATGCTTGCGCCGGAAGACAGCAAGCTTGTTTTCCCCGTATTTGACAATATCCTGATCGGCAATATAAATATGGCCTTCCGTCGGCTTCATCAGTCCTGCCATTAAGTTGAGCAGCGTGGACTTGCCCGACCCGGAACTGCCGAGCAGGGCAATCATCTCCCCCTTCTGGACTTCGAACTGGATATTATGGAGCACCTTTAACACTTCGTTACCGTTCTTAAAGCTGTGCGATACATTTTCCAAACGCAACATGTTCGCTATTCCTTTCCGGTTCTTAATTTAACTCTCCTCGTCAGGAACTGCAGTAGGCGTGAATATCAAATTGTAGCTTTGGCTGCCCAGCGTGATCCGCTCATTCTGGAATTCGTCCACCAGGGTTAAGTTAAACCAACCGCCGCGAAGTTTTTTGTATTGCTCATCCGACAGCTCCATCGACACCGACCGGGTGCCCGGCACCTGGATATCGGTACCTGGCGTGAGCGTACGCTCTTGTGTCTGTCCGAGGCTGTCTTTGATGATTAAAATCAACTTGTGGCCGGAGTCCGCCGCAACGATGCTCTCGCTGCGTTTTACATCAAACGTGATATTCAGCGGAATGGAAGAACTGCCCTCCTGCAGATGTCCTACCGCTTTCGTAACCGAAACGTGGTAAGGATACCAATCGAGGTTCGTCAGTCCGGAGCTTACGGCTGGTCTGATCGGATTCAGCATCAATTTTTTCACGCCCATGACACCGGTAGCGTCTTTACCCGTCTCCGCAAGCTTGCTTCCGGTCATTGCCGTACCCAGAGCAAGCCCCAGTTCGCTTGCAGCCCCCTTCGGCACTCTGGCCCAAAAGACGATCGACTGCTTGGATCCCGGCTGAAGCGAGGCTTCCGGCTGAATGGTTTCCGCTTCGTAGATCTTGCCATCCGTGCTTTGGAAATACCCCTTCAGCACTGCTGCTTGAACGCGGCGCTGTTCATTGCTGGTCAGCAAGAACTCGGAATAGACAATATCGGAGTCCACGCCTTCATAGATGACCGTCCGCCGTTCCTGCGCCTCTGCGCGCTTACCAATCGCGGTAACCGTATACGGCTTCCCTTTCTCCAAGGTGCTGATCGACTGCGTCATGCCGGACGTGGTCATGGTAAGGAACGACGTTTTGGCTGTATCCTGCTGCGTAAACAGCTCGAAGCGGAGCGAACGGATATCCTTGGTATAAGGGATTCGCGCCATGACATATACCTCGGTTGATGACCCCGGGGGAATCAGGGAACCCTGCTCCTCCGCAATAACCTCCGAACCGGCCAGCGTCGTTTTTTCGTCCGCTGTGACGTTTACTTTAAGCTCAGGCAGCGGCAGCGATTTGGATTCCTGGGTATTCCGCAGACGCAGCTTCGCAACGATCAGATCCTGATCCTGCCATGGCAGACGCTGCATGGATTCCAGCGTGTACGCAAATCCTTTGGCCGTCTGCGCGTCGTACTCCACGCCGATCGATGATTTGCGTTCCGTTTGGTAAGGGATGGCAAAATATGCAATCGGCAGGGTCAATGACTCCTGGACCTCGGTGGTCGTCTCACTGCCCGGTTCACCCGAGCTCGCCGGCGGATTGGATGAGCTGACAGGGCCAGGTGCCCCGATCATTTGCAGCTTCAACCGGTCCTGCTTGAGATCAAGCGGAAGTGTTATTTCCATCACCATCGTTTTCTCTTCCCCGGGACGGAGTGTCAAACCCGCCTTGTTATCCGGAGTGTAAGGATGGAAGGAGCCTTCGGATGCTTTAATCGCATACTCGTAGGCCGGAATTTCCACCGATTTTTTCCCTTTGTTCTTGAAGGCCATCTCGATATTCCATATGCCCTGTCCCCCGGCGGCGCGCAGCGAAGCCTGGCGGATTCTGGCATCGACCGGAATGCCCTTGATGGTCAACTTCTTGGCCGCGCCAGCCGCGACATCCCACTTTGGTGCTGTTGCCGCAGGCAGCTTGAAGGATGCGACCGGCAACGACAGCTTCAGCGTTTCATCGTTTTCGGTCCACAAGAAACGCAAACCGGTCGTTTTAAGATAGGAGGGAACTTCTGTTATGTAATAAACCAGTTTCTTTTCTTTCGGCTGAACAGGCACACCCTCGGCTCCTGCCTCATGACGCAGAAGGAATGAACTGCCACTTCCCGTCACCAAATACGGTTCGAACCCGCGGTCATTCCATACCTTTCCGCCATGGTTCGTCATATACATCCCGACTTTGGCGATGACCTTCCCGTCGTACTTGATGATCTCCAGTGATTCAGCCTGTACGGTAACCGGACTGCCGCCAAGTTGCAGCTTGGAGCTCGAACCGGATGGTACGGCTGCTGAATAGTTGGCCGGCATCCTGTACGTTCCGACACGCTGCAGGTAGCCTTTGACCTGCGGATTCCATACGTCCATCACCAGCTTCATGCCGGACAAGGAGCTGCTATCGGTCTTCGCATAGTAGGTTACACTCAGGCTTTGACCGGGTTCTACCTTCTTCTTGGTAAGATCCTTGGAAATGGGATTGGCTGCCGTCACGGAACCGCCGGGAAGCACCACCTTGGGAAAATAAGATACCAGGCGCGCTGCGCTTTTCCCTCCGTTTTTATAAGTCAGTGTAAATACCGCCACATTCGTGCCGGTTTGCTGCCATATGTCGGCATGGTCAAGCTTTGCCGTGACGTTGTTGCCAAGTTTCACGCTCCAGGCGAGCGCTGCACCCTTCTGCGCAGTCGACTTCGTGATTTGCGATGGCTGCGTCTTAGATGCTGCAGCTTCCACTTGCGGTGCCGCAGCCAGAATGGCAGCCATCAGAATGGCAGCCACTCTGAGCTTTGTACTATTCATGTTATGTACCGACCCCTTTCTACCTCGACATATCCCTTGTATATCGACGTTTAATCATAGATTTGTTCAAGACTATATATATAACGACAAATTTCAAAGAAAAGTTTTCCATTAATATTCATTGCGCTGAAACAACGTTCCATCGTGCAAGAAATTAGCCCTCTGTCGACTTTTCAAACATAAAAGTTGATTTAATCACCCAAAACGGTTTAATATATGTAGTGTAGCCGGATTACATATTACGTTGTTCCGGGATGATAAAGACTTCCTGATGAAGGAAGACCCTTTCATCATAACCAAAAACTAAATTTACAGGAGGTTTTTACTATGGCATTTCAATTACCAGCACTTCCTTACGCAAACGACGCGCTCGAGCCTCATATCGACGCACAGACGATGGAGATCCACCATGATCGCCACCATAATACCTACGTAACCAACTTGAACGCTGCTCTTGAGAACGCTCCTGAGCTTCAAGGCAAATCCCTTGAGGATCTGATCGCTAACCTTGACGCTGTACCGGAAAGCATCCGCACAGCGGTTCGCAACAACGGCGGCGGCCATGCTAACCACTCCCTGTTCTGGGAAGTTATCGGACCAAACGGCGGCGGACAACCGACTGGCGCATTGGCTGATGCCATCAACAGCGAGCTCGGCGGCTTCGATAAATTCAAAGAAGATTTCGCAAAAGCGGCTACAACTCGTTTTGGCAGCGGCTGGGCTTGGCTCGTTGTTAAAGACGGCAAACTGGCAGTAACCAGCACACCAAACCAAGACAGCCCGATCATGGAAGGTCAAACTCCTCTCCTCGGCCTGGACGTTTGGGAGCATGCTTACTACCTGAAGTATCAAAACAAACGCCCTGATTACATTTCCGCATTCTGGAATGTAGTAAACTGGGAAGAAGTCGGCAAACGTTACGATAACGCGAAATAATATCGCTTAACTAAAAACCGATATCATACCAAAAAGGCTGCTTTCCGCTGTAGACCCTGTCTACCGCGAAAGCAGCCTTTTTATATCAATATCATGCTGTTACATTCCAAAGGGATTTTCGGCTTCAAGATGAGAAATACGAGTTCAGAATCCGAATGAACACATTCGGAAATGCGTAACGTTCCATGTCATGAACGTGAATCCAGCGAAAGTTCTCCTCCCCTGTCTCATAAGCCGCTGCACTCTCTGCTGCTTGCAGGGCTGCCGGCGGAACCTCGTGCCACTTACAGCGGTACACGCCCATATTCCATTGAATATGGCTAAAGGTATGCTCAGCGTCCATCACATGGCCGATCGGCAGAACCGGAACCCCTTCTTCCAGTAGGGCATCCCTCAATCGGTTCATCGTTGTCTCCTCCGACATCGCGGCCGGTACGCCGCTCCCTTCGGTCGATACAATTACATGCGGCAGCTCCCACATCCCTGCCAATAAACCGGTGGATGGACGCTTACGGATCAGAATCTTCCCTTCGTGCACGCCGGTGCCCTCTACAATCGCCGTAAGGCGGTATTCAGGACGCGGCGGCTTGGCCTTCGTCTTAATAGGAAGGGACTCCTCTTTGCCCTCAAACCGCGCTGTACAATGCTCCATCACCGGACATACCAGACATTTAGGAGACTTCGGCGTACAGATCAACGCCCCCAGTTCCATCAGCGCCTGAGTGAAATCCGATGCTCGCCCGTCCGGAACCAGCGTCAGCACCAGATCCTCCATCTTGGTCCGGGTTTTCACCTTCATAATATCTTCTTCAATCAAAAAATAGCGTGACAGCACACGCATGACGTTACTGTCCACTGCTGCGGCAGGAATGTTAAATGCGATGCTGCGAATGGCACCCGAGGTATATGGACCAATGCCTTTAAGTCCCGACACTTCTTCTTTGCCGCTCGGCATAACGCCACCATACTGCTCTGTCACCTGCCTGGCGGCAGCCTGAAGGTTGCGTGCCCGGGAATAATAGCCGAGGCCCTCCCAGCATTTCAATACATCGTCTTCCGGCGCATCCGCAAGCGACTGAATCGTTGGAAACCGTTCGATAAACCGGTGGAAGTAAGGAATTACCGTGTCCACCCGGGTCTGCTGCAGCATAATTTCAGATACCCATATATAGTAGGGATCGCGGTGCCTGCGCCATGGCAAATCCCTTTTGTTGATCTCATACCAATCCAGCAGCTCGTGGCTGAAGTATTGTTTGTGTTCCTTGTTATACATCTATAAGTAATCTCCTTCGTTATCCTTACTTAAATCTTCTCAACCACGGCAAAAGCGGAAGCCAGCGTGGCCTGATGCGAAATCGTCAAATGAATCGCATAATGGGCGGACTCCTCCATTCCAAGGCGGTCCCAGGCTTCCTGGGATAAACGTGCCTCAGGCCTGCCAAGAGAACCCGGCAGCACTTCGATGTCACGAAACCCGATTACACCCCCGATTCCGGAGCCAAAGGCTTTGGATATCGCCTCTTTGGCAGCAAAGCGCCCGGCAACAAACTCCGTGCGTTTCGCCCCCTTGCCGGCGGCAATGACCTGCTCGCCCTGCGTAAGCACGCGCTGCATGAACCTCTCTCCATGCGGGCCTGTCATTAACATCTCCATTCGCTTCATGTCCAGCACGTCATGTCCGATTCCGTAGATCACAATCGTCCGCTCTCCTTCATGGATCCAGTCTTCCTGTCCAAAAAAATATACTCCTACTTATTGTATCAGTCGATGTACCTCAACGCGAGACCAACAGTGTTACAACAACATGAATTAAATAAAATTGTTGTGTTTCAAATTTTATCCATATAGACTGTACAAAATAGCATGATTGAGGGGGAAACATATTATGGGCTCATTGATTTATCACGTTGCCGTTTCGCTTGACTATTTTATCGCAGATCAAGCCATGATGGATGGGAGGATCGACCGCACTCTCTTTTTATTCGATGGGGAGCATGTTCCGGACTTCTTGGCAGAGATTCAGGAGTTTGAGGCTGTGCTGATGGGCGGTAAAACCTATGAGTTTGGATTTAAGATGGGGGCTAAGCCGGGTGAACCTGGTTACAAAGGACTCAAACATTATATATTCTCACGGTCATTAGAATTCGAATCCAATGATGAAGTTGAGTTAGTCAAGGAGGACGCCATCCCGTACATCCATAATCTCAAACAACGGACAGACGGTAAGCTCTGGCTGTGCGGCGGCGGGGAATTGGCAGGAAGCCTGCTTCAGCATCAACTGATCGATCAGCTTGTATTAAAGGTCAACCCGGTAATAGTTGGTGACGGCGTTCCGTTGTTCGGCAGTGTCAAACCCCGGCTAAGACTCGAACTGGTCGATATGAAGCAATATGCCAACGGCGTTCTCAAACCAACCTACAACATCATGTATACCTAACCTAGTGCCTCGCTAATTAAATAGCCTTCCGGAGGGTATTTCTCCGGAAGGCTATTTGCTGGGTATTCGTATGTTAGATGCCTGGAATCGTATTGCGCTTGTGCGCGGTTTTATTGTAATAGCTCTCGAGCTTCTGCTGAACATCAGGATTGATCGTCTTGCCTTCCAGATAATCGCTGTTATCCTCGTAGCTGATTCCGAGCTCTTTCTCGTCTGTCTGACCTTCCCAAAGGCCGGCAGAAGGCGCTTTGTCCAGAATCGATTGCGGAACCCCCAAATAGGATGCGAGCATCCGAACCTGACGCTTGTTCAGGGAACTCAGCGGCGTAATGTCCACTGCTCCATCGCCCCACTTGGTATAGAAGCCGGTAATCGCCTCGGAAGCATGATCCGTGCCGACCACGATCAAATTCTGTTCGAATGCCAGCGCATATTGTACCACCATACGCACCCTTGCTTTCACATTGCCTTTGCCGGGAATGCTCATATGCTTATGAACACCGATATTCTTCAGGCCATGCTCTACCTCCAGTGCAACCTCGTTCACGGCTTCCTCGATATTGGTCTCGACGGTATATTTCAAATCGAAGGCCTTCGCCGTGGCGTAGCTGTCGGAAATATCAGCCTGCTCGCCGTATGGCTGGAACACCCCTAGTGTCTTGTATTCCTTACCGGTCTCCTCCGTAAGCTCGTCAGTAGCCCGTTTGCACAGACCGGCAGCCACCGCCGAATCAATCCCGCCGCTAATGGCGATCAGCAATCCGGAAGTACCCGAGTTCTTCACATAGGTTTTCAGAAAATCAACGCGCTTGCGTACCTCTTCCTCCACATTAATGGTAGGTTTGACACCCAGTTCGGCGATAATTTGTTCTTGTAGGCTCATGATAGATGACTCCTTTCAGTATGTTCTCTCTTTTATGAAGTGCTGTGCTCCTATAACAAAAGCCCCGCGGCTTCGGAATATGCCGAATGCTTCGGGGCCTATGTAACTGCCGGATTATTGGCAGTAGCGATTGAATGCGTCGGTCAAATCCGCCGCGATTTCTTCTGCAGAACGATTCTCCACTTGATGACGCTCAATAAAATGCACCAATTCTCCGTCCTTCAACAGCGCAATCGATGGGGAGGATGGAGGATACGGAGCAAAATACTCGCGGGCTTTCGCCGTTGCTTCCTTATCCTGTCCGGCGAACACGGTATACAAATGATCCGGCTTCACCTGATTCTCAAGCGCTATAGCTACACCAGGACGTGCTTGCCCAGCTGCGCATCCGCATACGGAGTTTACAACGACCAGCGTTGTACCTTTCGCTACCGGAAGCACTTCCTCCACCTCTTCAGGCGTTGTCAGCTCCTTGATTCCCAAGCTAGTCAGCTCATCCCGCATCGGTTGAACCATATCGCGCATATATCGGTCAAAAGACATACCCATAACTGCTTCACTCCTTATATAAACAAGATTGTTCGAATTATAACAGCTCATCGATATCTATATTATACAATCCTAAAGAGTGAAAGCAAGAAAATACAAAACGAGCAGCATCACAAAATAGGATACCGCCCGTCTTTCATTGTTTCATTCTTTGAACTAGGTAGCAGGATAGTTTACCCCATCTTTTTTCTTGTCAACGATGGGCTCGCCACGGCGCTCTTTGTTTTCACGCTCCTGCTGCTCCTGTTGTTTGGAATCATTTTTACTCATCCGAATCCCTCCTTTACCCTAAGCTCTACCTTAGAATGCCTAATTACCAATCCGTTTATTCGGAAGCGGCAGCGCTCTCGGTTTCCGGTAAGCTTTGCAGGTAAGAGTGGACGGGAAAGGAAATAATGAAAACCGTTCCTTCCCCTAGCCTCGACTTCACATCAATGGTCCCGTGATGACGCTGTACAATGCTCATGCACAGGGCAAGTCCCAGCCCCGTTCCCTTGCTCTTCGTCGTAAAGAAAGGCTCAAACAAACGCTCCAGCTCATTCTCGGAGATGCCGATTCCTGTATCCGCAACATAAAGCAGGACCTGATCCCCATCGACCCGGGTTTCGATCGTCAACGTCCCCTTGTCGTCCATAGCCTCCATCCCGTTTCGGCACAGGTTCAGAATCAGCTGTTTCATCTCCTTGGCATTCAGATGCAGATGGGGAATTTCGGTTCCGAGTTTCAGCTCAATGCTCTGGCCGCGCAAATTCGCGTCAGCCCACAAGAGGGGACTGAGCTCATGTATAATGTCATGCAGGTGACACTCTTCTTTTTCTGCAACCCGGTTTTGGGCGAGGGATAAAAAATCGCTGATGATACCGTTAGCCCGATCGAGCTCCTCCATGACAATCCGGTAATAATGGTCCAGCGTATCCGGACTCTTCTCCTGCATCAGCTGCAAGAATCCACGCACGACAGCCATCGGATTGCGAATTTCATGGGTAATGCTTGCCGCCATTTGGCCAACCAAACTTAAACGCTCTACATTAATAAATTCCGTCCGAAGCCGCTCCAGCTCCGTAATATCTTCCATAATACCTACCGCACCCAAGATGTCGCCGTTCTCGTTATGTATAAGCGGATAAATGCCCGTGGAATACACCCTGGTAGCGCTTCGCATAATCTCACCGGTGCTTTCGATTCCATCTATCGCTCTATGAAACCGACTGCGCAGATGTTCTTTTTGAATCATGCCATCTAATAAGTCAAACAACGGTCTGCCGATCACATCCTTGGTCGACAGATTAGGAAACACGTTTCGAAAGCTGCGGATAAGCGGTTGATTAAAGGCGATGATATTGCCGCTTCGATCTACCGCGACCATCCCTAAAGGAATCATCTCCATCATTTTGGTTAACGATGACCACTCTCTGTTCTTCACATCATATTGGCCCGCGCCCAGACGCTCATTGGTTAATTCGATCCAATACACAATCATTCCAGAATAAAAAATGCCGATCAGCATATACAAAATGGTCACCAATATCGTATCCGGATTCAGAGCATCATTCTTAACCTTTCCTTCAATCGCGTGGGAGGCTACAATAATCAGCATGGCCGGAATAAGCGCGCTCCACAGCCAACAAATCTTCTCGGTCATGGAGCCTTTCCTGAAATTAGAGGTGATCCAAGGTAATAGCGAATATCCCAGAACCAGCATATTCAGGATGAGGCCGATCGTGGACCAACCATTAATCAGCCCTTGGCTTGTGATATACACAGCTGCAAGAAATAGCCCTGAACGACGACCTCCATATAATATGCCTAAAAATAACGGAATTACCCCAAGGTTGATCGGTACGTAATAATCGTTCATGGCCGAGATCAAGACACATAATACAGTGCTGATTCCGCATGCAATGACAATATGTTTGCGAAATCGAAGCAGATCATCCGGATTCTTCTTGTTCAGGCACTTTAGATGTCTGTCGAGGAGAAGCGGCAGATGAAAGATGAGTGTACCAGACAGCAAAACTTGCAGCAAAATATCTTTCCATAGGCTCAGCACAGTGATCGATCACCTCAATTGGACGACGCATCTAATATTTCTGATTAAAGCATAGGCAACATCATATTACAATATCTTGTAATTTCTCTTTCGAAGCCCGGGTAAACTACATCCTATGTCCTATTCATGAGGTTTGGGATAATTCGTAAAAATCCTATATAATAAGATTCATCTATTAATTGATATACCCCCAAAGGAGCTATGAGCAAACATGCTTGAATATGATATTATTGTCGTCGGCGGCGGACCTTCCGGATTGATGTCCTGTGTTGCGGCAGGGGAAAGAGGAGCTTCCGTTCTGCTGATTGACAAAGGAGATAAACTAGGCCGTAAACTTGGCATATCGGGCGGCGGAAGATGCAATGTGACGAATGCCAAAGAACAGGATGAATTGATTGCCAACATCCCGGGAAACGGCCGTTTTCTATATAGTGCTTTTCAGCATTGGAACAATAAGGATATCATGTCTTTTTTCGAGGGCCTTGGCATTCGCCTCAAAGAAGAAGACAATGGGCGCATGTTTCCTGTGACGGATAAAGCCTCCAGTGTCGTGAATGCCTTGATTGGCAAAGTGAAGGAGCTCGGTACCGACATCCGGACAAACAGTCCGGTGAAAAAAGTTCTCTATGAGAACGGCCGAACGGCCGGGATCGAACTGAAATCCGGGGAAGTGATCAAGTCTTCCTGCGTGATCATTGCAACCGGCGGACAGTCTGTACCGCAAACCGGTTCGACGGGGGACGGGTATCCTTGGGCTGAGGCGGCAGGACATACGATCACGGAGCTGTATCCAACCGAAGTGCCTATCGTCTCCACCGAGCCTTTTATTGCCTCTAAAGAGCTGCAAGGTTTGTCACTGCGGGATCTGGAGCTCTCCGTCTGGAATCCGAAAGGAAAAAAAGTGATTGCCCACCGGGGAGATATGCTGTTCACCCATTTCGGGGTGTCCGGTCCGATCGCGCTGCGCTGCAGTCAGTTCATCCGCCAGGTGCAGCGGAAGTTTGATATCGTAAATGTGGACATGGCCATCGATATGTTCCCCGATCGCTCTCAAGCTGAGCTTGAGGCCGAACTCAAAGGACGGCTGGAGGATGAGCCGAGAAAAAGCATCAAAAACGTGCTCAAGGGCATGCTGCCGGAACGAATGATCCCCCTGCTGCTATCCAAGTCCTCCATCGACAGCGACATGATCTGCAGCGGTATCTCCAAAACGGCGCTGACAACCTTTATCTCGATTCTAAAAAAGTTCACGTTCCGCGCGTCGGGCACCCGTTCGCTGAAGGAAGCCTTCGTGACAGGCGGCGGCGTCAGCCTCAAGGAAATCCAGCCCAAAAGCATGGAATCCAAGCTGATGCCCGGCCTCTTCTTCTGCGGTGAAATTCTGGATATTCACGGATACACCGGCGGTTACAATATTACGGCCGCCTTTGCAACCGGTTATACGGCAGGCAAGCATGCTGCCGAAGCAGCAGCGGTAAGTAAATCATAAGAAAAACGTCGATCGACGTACTTTCACAGATGACAGACCGCAGTTAGATGAAGTTTTTCTTGCGATATCAGGAAGTCACTAGCTTCGAAGTTTATACTTTCTGATATCTATAAGAAAAACGTCGATCGACGTACTTTCACAGATGACAGACCGCAGTTAGATGAAGTTTTTCTTGCGATATCAGGAAGTCACTAGCTTCGAAGTTTATACTTTCTGATATCTATAAGAAAAACGTATATCGACGTACTTTCACAGATGACAGACCGCAGTTAGATGAAGTTTTTCTTGCGATATCAGGAAGTCACTAGCTTCGAAGTTTATACTTTCTAATATCTTGAATAAAAGCGCGCTGTATGCCCCATCCCTTGGAGCATTCCAGCGCGCTTTTTATTATTCTTGTGGGTGTCTCTCCTCTTTGTAGACCGGCCAAGACATAAGCGATGGCGCAACCATGACTGCCAGCACAGTCAGTGCAAGCACGGCGAGCCATCCCATTCCCCCTTGCAAAAGCGTTAGCCCAGCCACGAGCGAATAAAGAAATGCGGGAAGAGCGAGCAAGGTTCGGACCGCGAGGACGCCAGCCGTACGATGCTGCTGATTCGTAAACGGGAGCACCTGCATAAACTCGGCTTTGGCGAACACCGCCCATCTTGTATTCAGCCAATACGACATCATCAATACCAGAGCAAGGTATACGATGATTTTGATGATCGGCGGCGGCAGCCAGACAGCCGGAATGCCGACCAGCGTAATCTGAATGTACAATAACAAGCTCTCAGGGTGGCGCAAAATCGCCTTTAACCCCGCATCGGCCAACCTCTTCTCCACTGTACCTTTGAACAATCGGCCGGACTTGCGCATAAACCAGGTCTTGCTTCGTACACTTGGTGGTTTGCCGACGGCTTGAACGAGCAGCTTCTCCGTCAACTGGACCCTTGTCTTCGCATCCTCACGCGCATCTGCGATGAAGGTTCCTTGCATGGCAAGCCGCTTGCGGCTAAGAAGAAACAGCACCATAAGCAGAATCAAGGCAGCTGCCCACAATACAGCATAGGACTCAAGCCAAAATGTAACAAGCAGCGCTAACAGTCCGAATGAGAGCCAGCGTACGAGATAAGTCATTCCATGTTTCCGCCAGCCTTTATAGCTGGAGCGAATCATAGCGGTTAATAAATTCGCGCACCAGGCGCATAGAGCCGTCATCATCAGCAAGGTCAGCAGGGCAATGCCGGTTATCTCATGTTCCCTGACCAGAATTGGCAGCGCAAGCACTGTAACGACCAATCCCTTGATCGCTGAGACCGTATGACTGTATGCCATGCCCCTGATCATTAACCCCTTCATCCAGCCTCGCTGCTGGCGAAGAAACAATACGTCAGCCTCTTCCAGGAACAGCAGCACTCTGCCTGAGAACATAAAGAGCAGAAGACCTACCACCGCCTGCAGCGGAAAGAACTGGGCCCATCCGGGAAGCGGGCTCGTCCATAACTCGCGGTAGAGCCCGCCTCCCAGCAGCAGACCCGGAACAATGATATACAGCATTACGATCCAGTCGACCACGGTTGCCAGATTGTCGCGTTGATTCTTCCAATGAGCGGTCACCCTTCGCCAAAAGAGGGAGCCCGGATGGCTAAAATGATAAGATCGATCCATGTCCATTCCCTCCCTCATGTCAGCGCATCGAAACAATCAAACAACGATGCGCCGGGAAGATCAGCGGCCTGGCGGATTTGATCCAACGTGCCCTCCGAGGCAATCCGGCCTGCGGATATGAGCACAAAGCGATCGCAAATTTTCTCTGCAGTATCCAGCACATGGGTGGACATCAATACGCCGGCTCCACGACTTCTCTCCTCAAGCAGCAGATTCAAGAAATCTCGGGTGGCTCGGGGATCCAATCCAATAAACGGTTCATCTACAATATAGACGTCCGGCTTGGAGAGAAATCCGATCATCAGCATCATCTTCTGCTTCATTCCTTTGGAGAAGCCTCCCGGCAGTTCATTGCGCACCGGCTCCATTCCAAACTGACGGAGAAGCTGATCGGCCTGTCTCTCGAAATGTTCATCATCCATTCCAAATGCAGCAGCCGCCAAATCCAAATGCTCCCACAGCGTCAAATCCTCATAAAACACCGGCTGCTCGGGAACGTAAGCATATCGGGGAGGCTGACCTGCAATAAAGACGTCAGCTTTACTATCTTTAAGCAGCCCCAGCACCGTCTTAATGGTTGTGCTCTTTCCGGCTCCATTCGGACCGATCAACCCCAGCAGTTCGCCGGGTGCCACTTGAAACGATATATCCCGTATGCGCGGGCGGCCTGGTTCGTAACCCGCCTGCTGAATATCCACCTTCAGTACCGGTTCGGTACCCCATTCATTCTCTTGAATCTTATGCATCCTAACACCCCATCCGTTAATCCTTATCTCAGTATTACGCAGATGGACAAAGATTCGTTGCATTTAGCAAAACATTCATTTAAATCCCTCTGATTCCGGCTTATCGAGCTGGAGGTGTAGTTGATACGAGCGGAGAATGAAAATGTTTCGGCCGGATTGTGACAAATCACATGTTGAATTTACTCATTTCAGCGTAATCTTAGATTTGAAGTAATTCAGGACATGAGTCCATATCAAAGGCGGGAGAATGTATGAAGGTGTCACATGAACGCGATACACAGCTTGCTATGCACCTGTATCGGGTGTTTGCCAAGTCATTCAAGAGCGTCAACGAACATGTCGTGAATAACAGTAAAATCGAAGGCTTTAATCCAACTTCATTTGCCGTAATGGAAGTACTGTTCTATAAAGGCCGCCAGCCCATCCAGCAGATCGGGGCACAGCTGCTCCTGCAGAGCGGAAACGTAACCTATGTAGTTGATAAGCTCGTTGAAAAAGGTTATGTGCGCCGCAAACCCTGTCCCGAGGACAGAAGAGTCATTTACGCCGAGCTGACTCCGCCCGGAGAGCAATTAATGCAGAAGCTATACCCCCTGCATGAACGACACATCGAGCATGCCCTGGGTGGATTGGATGAGGAAGAGAAACATCAACTCATTGGGCTTCTGAGTAAAATGGGGAAACATGCGGAACAGGTACAAATCGTGCGCCAGTAGAGCTGACAAACAAAGAGAAGAACCCTTTCTCCTTCTTGGAATCAGGGTTCTTCTTGTTAAATACACTCAGTCTTTAAAGCCTTCCAAGGCAATAGTCGGCTTCCCGTCCGCCTGCCAGGCTCCCTTGTTGTATCCCGCATTGTATCCCGGCGCTGCTTCAGGCTCCCAGTAGAACACGCCCAGCCCCGTACCTCCCGCTAAGCCTCTTACCTTGGTCTTAATGCTCTGGATAAAGCTCTTGGCTGCCGCGGGCTGATTGTAATCCATGCCGATTTCGCTGATCATGATGCTTTTCCCATATCTGGCGGTCATGTCTTTGGCATTGGCAATCGTTTGATCGACCTTCGATGACCAATCGCCTGCTTCCGGGTACAGCGACATGCCGATAATATCAAAGTTCGCGCCGTTGCTGATCAAGCCGCCAATGTTCCACTTGAACAATTCATTGTCGTAGCCATTCGATAAATGAACGATCGTCTTGGTCTGGCTGCTGACGGACTTCACTGCATTATGCCCCGTATTGACGAGCCAGGCGTAATTCTTCATGTTCGCCGAGGCTTTGCCGTCCTCCCACAGCATCCCGTTGTTGGTTTCGTTGCCGACCTGTACCCAATCCAGCGTCACGCCTTTGTTCTTCATGGTGTTCATCACATAGACGGTATGGGAATAGACCGCATCCATCAGCTGCTGAAAGGTAAAATTACGCCAGGCATACGGCTTGTACTGCTGTCCCGGGTCCGCCCAGGAATCGCTGTAATGCAGCGTAAGCATAATGCTCATGCCTTTATTCTTGGCACGCTGGGCCAGCTCGGCGGCTTTTTCCGCATTCAGATAGCCGTTCATGTAATCATTCATATTGGGATTGACCCAGACTCGAATCCGGGCGGAATTGATCTGGTAATCGTTCTTCAGAATGTCCAGAATATCGCGCTGAACCCCTGTCTTGTCCTTCCACTTATATCCTTGAGCTTCCATACCGGGAACCCAGCTGATGTCCGCTCCTTTTGCAAAAGCAGGCGCCGCCTCGGCGGAGCCGTTACCCGAAAAGCCAAACGATAACGCAAGCATCGATACGCATAGAAACATCCTGAACCAAACTCCTTTCGCAATTTCAGTCATCATGATACCTCCTTGGTTTTCGTTCACTGCGCAAGTGACCCCCCCTATTGTAAGCGCTCTCCAAATGAAGCCACAGGGCATAATGCCAACATTTCCGGTCCTTTTCCAAGCAAAATGAACCCCGTGCGCAAGAGGGCGAAATGTCAGATCCGGTGCGGATAAGACGATCCTATGGTATAGACAAAAGAGCTACGCTGTATATGAAGCAAGGACAGGCACCTTACGAAGGCACCTGTCCCTGGAAGAGGCATGTTTTGTAAACGAATCGGAGCATCGAATGCTAAGACGGCTTACGAAATCCCGCCTTTTATGATCACCTTCACTCCATAAGGAGCCAACACAAGTTCAGCCCCTATGGCTTCGCCTGAAATAAAATCGCTGTACCGGGTTCCGTCCAGCGTGATCCGCTTCGCTTCGCCAGAGAAGTTCATCACGAAAATGTAGTCCGACTCTCCATCCGTACGAATGGAGGAGCTTACGCCCGAAGGCAGCTCCACTGGAAGCGCCCGAAGGACGCCAGTCTGTTCAACGAGTTTCCTGTAAAAATCGGAATGAAACGGCTCCTTGTTCCGGGAGGCAATATAATAGGCCCGGCCCTTCCCCAGCTGATTGACCGTCAAGGCAGGCCGTCCCGCATAGAAATCGGAAGAGTAAACGGCCAGCGCCTCCGCCGTCTCTAGATGAATGAGGTCGCAGAGCTCAATGGCTTCATAAGCTTTGGCCAAGCCAAGCCCCCCTCCGTCATTCGTTACGATCCCATTGACATCGTGATCATGCAGAGCATCGATTTCTTCCGACCATACGCCGAGCGTCTTACGGAGGGGGCCCGGAAATCCGCCAAGGAAGCAAAGGTCAAACTCGTCGACGATTCCCGACCAATACGTTGCAACAAACGTGCCGCCCGCTTCCACAAATTGTTGAATCCGCTCGCCCACGCCTGGGCGCACCATATACAGCATGGGCGCTACCAAAAGTTTATATCCGGAGAAGTCCTGCTCCATATCGATGACGTCGATCGGGACTCCCAACTTCCATAAAGCCCGGTAATGCTCTTGCACGGTCTCTTCATACTTGACTCCCTTGTTCCGCGGACCCTGCGCATCGTTGATGGCCCAGCGGTTCTCCCAGTCAAAAATGACCGCCGCTTCCGCCGGAATGCCCGTTCCTACAACGGCATCCATCTTCTTGAGATAGTCCCCGACCTCGGCCACATCGCTGAACACCCGGGTGTGTTCATGACCGACATGATCGACGACGGCGCCGTGCAGCTTCTCGCTCGATCCCCTGCTCTTGCGCCATTGAAAATATTGCACCGTATCCGAACCATGGGCAACGGCTTGCATGGAAGACAGTAAATGCATACCCGGACGCTTCAGCTTGCTCACCGGCTGCCAGTTGGTCAGACTTGGCGTGCTCTCCATCAGCATCCAAGGCTGTCCGCCTTTGATCGAGCGGATAATATCATGCATCATGGCAACGCGGGCTGCCTGCACGGCCTCATCCCCGCCCTGATCATGCCAGGTCGGATAGCTGTCCCAAGATACAACGTCCAGCAGATCAGCGAACTTCCAGTAATTCAGACCTTCAAAATATTCCATCAGATTGGTCGTAACCGGAAGGGATGGATTGACCCTCCGGAGGGGTTCAATTTCATGCCGGATGAGATCCGCCGTCTGATCGGTTACAAACCGTCTCCAATCCAGGTTCATTCCATGGACCTGCGTCTCACCGTGCGGTGCTGGGGATTCGATCTGGCTCCATTTCGTAATCGTGTGACTCCAGAACGCAGTCCACCAGGCATGGTTCAGCTCATCCAGCGTTCTATACTTTGTCTGAAGCCAGGACCGGAATGCGTCCTGACAATAGTCGCAATGGCAATCGCCGCCAAACTCATTCGAGATATGCCAGCCGATTACAGCTGGATGATTGCCGTACCGCTCCGCAAGCTTCCTGTTGATCGTATGGACCTTCTCCCGATAGACCGGCGAAGTATAACAATGATTATGCCGGAAACCGTGCAGGTTACGGACCCGTCTCTCGCTTACGCGCAGCACCTCAGGATACTTCTCCGACATCCAGGCCGGTCTTGCGCCGCTTGGCGTTGCCAGAAAAGCATAAATTCCATTGGCGGCAAAGCGGTCCAATACGGCGTCAAGCCAATCAAACGTGAACACGCCTTCCTCGGGCTCCAAGGAAACCCATGAAAATATGCCAACGGACATCACATTGCAATTCGCCAGCTTCATCAGCCGGATATCCTCTTCGAGGACTTCGGGATAACGAAGCCATTGCTCCGGATTATAATCGGCTCCATGCAGCATGTGCGGAACGCGCGAGCTAATCGGATTAAACGTTCGTTTCATAGTAAGTTAAACCTCCTGTTTCCTGTTATGTTTGCATCTCTTATTCTTTGACAGAGCCCAGCGTCATCCCTTTAACGAAAAAACGCTGCAAAAAAGGATAGACCAGCAGGATGGGCGCCGCGCCGATAAAGATCTGTGCGGCATTCACCGTCGTCTGGGACAACAGCTCCATCTCTTTCGGGCTCATGCTCATCGAGCTCATGTCTCGCTGGATAATAACCGTCTGCAGGAAGGTCGCCAGCGGGAAGTCCTTGGCATTGTTCAGGTATAGCAGCCCGTCAAACCATGAGTTCCAATGGAACACCATGCTGAACAGCGCAATCGTGGCAATCGAGGGCAGCGAGATCGGCAAATAAATTTTAAACAGCGTTTTAAAATGGCCGGCTCCATCAATGAAAGCTGCTTCCTCCAGTTCTTTCGGAATCCCCCTGAAGAAGTTCAGCATCAGGATCACCAGAAAGGTATTCACGGTGCCGGGAATGACCAGTACCCAGAAGGAGTTGATCAAGCCCAGCTTCTGAATCACGATATAGAATGGCACCAGGCCGCCATTAAAGACCATGCTGAACACAAACAGCCAGGAATAAATACTGCGGCTGCGGAAGACGCGGTTCTCCTTGGACAGCGGGTATGCGGCCAGGAACGTTACGGCAAGCGTTAGAGCCGTTCCTAATACGGTACGCGCAATGGAGATCCAGATCGAGTGCAAAAACGCCGGGTTATTGATCGTTTTCTTGTAAGCCTCCAGCGAAAAATCGACCGGCCATAATCCCACCAGACTGGCGTCGGCAGCGGCTTTGGAGCTGAACGAAATCGCCAGCACATGAAGCAGCGGAATGATGCAGAGAATGGCAAGCGCGACAAGCAAGCAGGTATTAAACACGTTAAATATGCGGTATTCCATCGTTTTATGGTACATGGCTCTCCCTCTTTCGCTCTGCTAGAATATACGGTAGCCCGCCCACTTGTAGGCCAGCCGATAGGATACGAGAATAAGGGCCATGCTGATCACCGATTTAAACAAGCCGATGGCCGTTCCAAACCCCATCTCGCCATTCAGGATTGCTGTACGGTATACAAAGGTATCGATAATATCGCCTTTCTCGTATACCAGCGGATTGTACAGGTTGAAGATTTGGTCAAACCCGGCATTCAGGATGTTGCCCAGCGCCAATGTTCCGACAACGATCGTGATGGGAATCATGGCAGGGATCGTGATATGAAGCGTTTGCTTCAGGCGTCCCGCTCCATCCATCTCCGCAGCTTCGTACAAGGTCGGGCTAACACCGGCCAGCGCAGCCAGGAATACAATCGTATTGTAGCCAAACTCCTTCCACACGTCAGACACGATCACCGTGAACCGGAACCAGTTATTGTCTCCGAGAAAAAAGATCGGATCGATGCCGACGGCCGCCAGAATCCGATTGGCAAAGCCGTCCACGGCGAGCATTTCGATCAAAATTCCGCCCAGGATGACCCAGGACAAAAAGTGGGGCAAATAAACCATCGTCTGGATGCTCCGCTGAAGCGCCGTTTTTCGAATTTCATTCAGCAGGATGGCAAACACGAACGGAATCAGCAGATTGAACACGATTTTCATCACCGCGATGACCAAGGTGTTCCATATGACCTGCATGCTGTCCTGCCTTTCAAACAAATAACGGAAATTGTCCAAGCCCACCCATGCGGAGCCGCCAACGCCCTCCCACGGCTTATAGTCCTGAAAAGCCATAATGATGCCGCCCATCGGCAAATAACTGAATAAAAACAGACAGATAAGGGCCGGCAGCAGCATGACGTGGAAAGGCCATGTTTTTTTCATCCTCTTCATCCAAGATCCTCCCGTTAAATCAATCTACCTCTTGATTATAGGACCCGTCCCACGGGACGCAGTAGCCCACAAAACCAATATTCATGGCACGATAGCAATCAATTTGCGGCGGCTCCAATGGCACAAAAAGGACGGCCTTTGGCAGGCCGCCCTTCATAAATCGGTAACCAAAACTACTTCACGCTTTGATACCATTCGTTAACCTCTTTGGTGATCTGTTCACCGCCTCCCGCTTTCCACGTCTCTACAAATTTATCAAACGATTCAACCGGCTGCTTGCCGTAAATGATCTCGTTCAGGGTTTGATTCTCGATCTTCAGGAGATAATCCCACTTCGATTTCATGGTGGCGGTAACCGGTCCCGTAAACATGTTCTTCTTGGAGATCTCCTCTTGGGAGAGGAGCACCTCGGCAGCGGCCGGCGTATCCTTGCCATAGTTGACCGCGACATCTTTTTCGAGACGGCTCTGCGGCTTCTCCCCTTTTGCCAGCTTCAGCAGTGCTTTCATCTGCTCGTCCGGAATCCGGGCGCCGTCGCGGACCAGCAAATAACGGACGACATTGACATAACCGCCTTCGATTTGATCGTTCGGAACCATTTCGCCATTGGCATCGAGCTCGAAGTCATAGCCTTCAAACAGTCCATTGGCAAATTCGCCGCCTTCCTTGGACACGGCAAAGTTATCAAACAGGTAGTTCTGATACGTGAAGAAAGCTTCAGGATGCTCCATGTCTTTATGGATCAGGGTAACGCCATTCGTATACTGCGTTCCATGCCGCATCGCAGTGCCATCAGGACCAGCCGGAATTTGCACAGGCTTCCAGACGGCTTCCGGGGCATTCTTCACGGTATCGATCAGCGGCCAGCCGCTCATCCAATAGGGCCCCGGAATGATCCCGGCCGTTCCGGCTACAGCCGGCTCGGCAGTCTTATTCTCATCCCACAGTGCGGCTTCCTTCGGAATATACCCTTTATTCATCCACTCGTTCAGCTTCGCCAAGCCTTCCTTCATGCCTGGATGGACCGAGCCATATTCCAGGCTTCCGTCCTCAGCCACGTTCCACTGCTGCGGCAGCGTTCCGTAAGCGCCGAATATCCAGGACGGATCTCCCATCCAGGTGCTCATGGACGTTTTGAAGCCAATGCTGAGCGGGGTGACTTTGTCCGGGGCTAGACCGGAAGGGTTCTGGTTCTTGAAGGCCTCCATCACCTGCTCAAGCTCATCCATCGTCTTCGGTGCGCTCATCCCCAGCTTGTCCAGCCAATCCTGCCGGATCCATAATACATAGTCGTGATTATAGGCAAAATCCAGTACCGGAAGCCCCATTCGCTTACCGTCCCGGCTGTACTGATTCCACACATTGGAATCCAGATTCATCGCGTTCTTCCACGTTTCCGATGCATACTGGTCAAACAGCGTGCCTACCTCGGCAAACATGCCGGAATCGATTAAATCCTGGGCCAGCTGCTGATTTTCGGTGCCGAGCGTGACGATATCCGGCATCTCCTGTCCGGAGGACATAGCCAGACGCAGCTTGGTTGCAAAAGCGCCGTTGGTATCCGTAATGGACCACAGCGATTTGATGTTGATGCCGAACTTCTCCTTGGCCCACTTCGTAGCCACGTTGTTCTCGATCGTTTCCCCATTCTTGAATTGCAGCGTTGGATCGACGCCCCACACCGTCGTAATCGTAACTTCCGGTTCGTATTTGTCTTTGTAGACGTTTTCAGTTTTGGATTCGGCTGGCTGCTGTGCCGCTTCCGGCTTCGGCTCGCTCCCGGAGCATCCGGCCAAGGATCCGGCCAACAGCAAGGACGCAGCCAGGATCGGGAACCATTTCTTTCTTCTAGCGTTCATATCTAAATCCCCCTTCTACCACCTTATGGATTACATGTTTAATTATAGAGGGGCCGGCAGTCGCATCCTATGTCACGAATCGAAGATTTCTGCACCTTTAGCAACATCCTTGGTCTCTGTATTCGTTCGGCGTCATCCCGTAGTGCTTCCGGAACATCTTGCTAAAATACTGCGGGTTCTGGTAGCCAAGCTCAGCGGTAATTTCATAAATCTTCTTGTTTGTATGCTTCAGCAGGTATAACGCCCGCTCCATTCGCTTGCGGATAATATAATCGCCAAGTCCCTCTCCGGTTTCACCCTTATAAATCTTGGATAAATACACCGGATGCAGGAATACCCGGTCCGCAATCGTCTTGACGGACAGGTCATGACCCGAATCGGCAGTCACCATCTCCTGAACCTGTTTGATGATATGGCTCTTGCTCGTTGTCTCCTGCTCGGAGGAGATATCATGAAGTTTGTTCAGCATATCAAGCGACCAGGAACGCAGCTTCGCAGCCGACTGAACCACCTGCTGAATATACAGGGGATCCCAGCCGGCCTGATCGAGCTGATGAACGTAATGGCCCTGCTTATGAGCCAGGTACATAAAGGCATTCGCAACCGATAAAAACATTTCATACAACGCCGTCTGCCCAATGAATGCGGTTTCAAGCTCTGCAAAAACTTGTTCTATTTTGTCCCGGGCGGCATCCCACTGCCTTGTCTCCAGCAGATGCAGCAGACTGGGCGGTTTGGCAAAAGCCTGGGTCACGTCCCATACAGGCTCACGCAGCCTGCCATCATGGTCTTCAGCAAACCGGATGGCTTCATGATCTCCGTTTCCCCAGAGGTAAAGCGAGCTTAAACCCGACCGGTAAACAGATGCCAATTCCTCCGGAAAATCAAAGGAGGCCGATACGAGAACTGAAATGCTTCCCTTCAGATAGCTGTCCACATCCTGTTGAAACTGGATTACATACTGTTTCAATGCGCGGGAATCCGCGAATGCATCCATTTCCTCTGCCTTGTACTGAGCCAACAGAATCAAGCCGTTATGCGGCGTTTTGCTGGACCACACATGGAGCAGCTCGGCAAATACCTCCTCCGCAATATTACCGATGGCATATTCCATCAGGCTGACCGAATGGTCGTCCATCCTTGTAAATTTCTGCCCGAGCTGGATCAGCAGCATGACCGTCCGCCGGTCTGTTCGGAGCGGGATCTCGTATTCATGCAGCTTGTGTTCGAGTGAAGGGCGCGGTATCTCGCGTCCAAGCAAGAGATCATGCATGAGGCTGTTCCGCAGAATGCCGAGATCCGATTTGCGGCTGTACATCAACTGATGGTACTGCCCAAGCTCCTTCCGCTCCTCCTTGATTGACGCCAAGGCGGAGCTCACGCTGCGTATGAATTCATCATCGTCCACCGGCTTCAAAATGTAATCGGATGCCTGCAGCCGAATCGCCTGCTTGGCATATTCAAAATCCGAATAACCCGTAAGTAAAATGCAGCGGATATGCGTCCAGCGCTCGGTTATGGTCTCCATCAGCTCCAGGCCGGTCATGACCGGCATCCGAACATCCGTGACCACCACATCGATGTCCTCCTCCTCCAGCAGGTCGATCGCCTCCAAGGCGGAAGAAGCCTGATACACTTCTTCAATATCCAGCTCACGCCATGGTATCGTCTGATATAAACTTTCCGTGACATAACTCTCGTCATCAACCAATAAGATATTCATTCATTCCCTGCCCCCTGCCCTGACTTTGATTGATTCCTTCCGAGCGATCCGGCAGCGGCCAATAGAGCACAGCCCGTACGCCGCCCTGTGGAGATTCCGCAAACCGCAGGCCCGCTTCTTCGCCATAACGCAGCCGCATGCGCTGGTGAACATTCCAGACGCCGCATCCCATCTCCTGATCCATCGGCTTGTTCAACCGAGCCTCCAGCTCGGCCAGCTTCTGCCCGTTCATGCCTATTCCGTTATCGTCCACTTGGATGCAGGCCATGCCGTCCAGAATTCGGAAGGTTACCCTGATCTCGCCATCACCCGAATGAGGTTCAATGCCATGCAGTACGGCATTCTCTACCAAAGGCTGAATGACCAGCGGCGGGATCTCCATGCCTTCAGCTTCTTCCGTCAAATCGAGATGATATTTCAGACGCCTCATTCGCATCTGCTGTATTTCCAAATAATGCGTAACGAACTCCATCTCATCGGGCAAGGGAACCAGTTCCCTTTCCTGACGCGTGGTATAGCGGAAATACCGGGACAAGTTGTGCGACATCGCCACGACGGCTTCGTATTTCCGAAGCTTCGCCATACTGGTGATAAACGAGAAACAATTATAGAAGAAATGGGGATTGATCTGGGACTGCAGCTGCTTCAGCTTCGCTTCCCTGACGTGGATCTTCTCCATGTATACATGCTCGAACAGCTCCTGGATCTGCTCCACCATTGAGTTGAATCTCGTAGCCAGAAAACTGAACTCGTTTCGGCCCGATACCTTCATCCTCACCGCGTAATCCCCGGCCTGCAGCCTGCGGAACACATAAACCAGCTGCTTGATCGGAACCTGAACCTGGGAGTACAGCAGGTATGCGGCGAGGCAGCTCATCAAGAGCAATGCGGCGATCGATATATAAAAGAGCCTGTTGGACGTATGGATCGGCTTCATAATGTCCGATAGCGGAATATAGTCTATCAAATACCATCCGGTCGTTTCCGATAATACGATGCTGACCGAATAGGTTTTGCCGCCCACTTCCTTCACGCGGTTCTCCACGTCTTGAAGCGGCTCCCGACCCAGCTCCGCAATCATATGGTTAATCAGTTCCTGGTCCGCGGTACGGTTGTAAATAACGCCGGTATCCGGTTTATAGTAGAACGGATCGCTCCTTCCGTCGCTTTTAAAGCGGTCCAGCATATCCTGAATGTTGGTGCTGTCGAATTCAACCTTGATCACGGTATTCGCCTTGCCTGTATGATGCTGGGTGGAATACGGTGCCACCGAATACCAGACAAACAGGAACCGCCGATCGCTCCCCTCATCATAAGAAGTAACCTGCCAGCCCGGCTTCACGTCCTCCGCAAGCTCTTCTGGCGAGTAAAAGCCGGCATCACTTTCGGTGACCACCCGCCCAAGGGACGGGGAATAAATGGCCAGATGGCTGCGCCAGTTCGAAGAGCTCTCCTGTATGCTCAGCTTCGTCTGGATCTGCTTCACGAGGTTAATCGCGTCCAGGTTCAGATATTTATCCTGCAAATAAATATCCCGAAAGCTTGAAATATCCGGGTCATGCAGCAGCAAATTCGGCCACGATGCCAATATATCGATATTTGTGTTCACCTGATTCTGAAAGAAGACAAGCTGGTTCGTATTCGATTGGCTGAGCTCCTTGCTGAGCACGTTTGTCGTGGTTTGGTTCGAATAGAAATAGAGGCCGACAATCGGAATCAACATCAGGAAAATAAACAGCATGATTTTTCGGAACAGATTAAATTTGGACATACATCGGCAGCCCCTTGGGTTTATGTAGTATGAGAAGTTCATTTATAGAGCGAAATATGTTTATTATATCGGAGTTCACTCTGCACCGTGTAGGGCATATTAGCAAGATTTCAGACACTTTCGAAGGGATTGTTGCGAAATGCGTTAGCGTCCGCAAAGAGTTGCACTAAACAAGAAAACAGGATCCCGGCCTGAGAGACCGGGATCCTGTTAAATATGCTATGAAAAAATATATACCTTACATGAGTCCATCCATCAATGGCCTGACGGCTGCGTCTCTTCCGTTCCCGTCTCGGGTTCAGGAGGCGCATTGCGGAAGGCGGCCACGATCAGCATACAGATCACCGCCATCACGGCCATCACCACAAACAGGGAATTCAGGCTGCCCTCCAGTATTCCGCTCAGCAGGCTGCCTGAACCTTCGGGCAGTTCAGCCATGCCATGCGGAGAGAGCAGCTTATTAATATCGTCGCTGGTAATGCCTGCGGCATCCGGCTCCGCCGCAAGTCTGCCCGCAATTCCCGCATTGACCCATAATCCGAACACCGCTACGCCCACGGTCTGACCGAACGTGCGGATGAAGGAGTTCAGCGCCGTGGAAGCTCCCCGGACCTCATAACCCACCGAAGATTGCGCGATGATCTGAAACAAGGTGGAGATATATCCGAAGCCGACCCCATAAATGAACGTAAAGACCAGCAGCACGCCCAGCGCCGTATCCTTATGCATGAACGCCAATCCCACCGCTCCGATGATTAGAAATACGACGCCGATAATCGCCGTTTTCCGGGAACCGGATTTAATGATCAAGCGCCCGCTGATAATCGAACCGATCAGCCATCCGATCGACATCGGGGCTAATGTCAGGCCCGACAAGGTCGCGTTGCCGCCCCGAACCCCTTGAATCCACAGCGGCAAATACGTGGTCAGCCCGATAATAAGCGCGCTTACCAGAATATTGGCTACCGTCGATACCGTAATATCCCTGATCTTGAACAGATGGAGCGGCAGCATCGGCTCCTTCACCCGGCTCTCCACCACCAGAAACGCAGCGAGCAGCACCACGGAACCGATCATCAAACCGAGCATGAACGGAGAAGTCCAGGAATAGCTCTCTCCGCCGCCTACCGCGAGCGCAAACAACAGCGCCGTCATTCCCACGGTAAACAGGGCCGCTCCCCCGTAATCGATCGATACTTCGCGGGTGGTGCGCTCCTCTTTGAAATAACGGAAAATCAGCCATATCGATAACAGCGCAAACGGTACATTAAAAACAAAGATCCAGTGCCAGGACAGGTAATCCACGAAATACCCGCCAAGCAGCGGTCCGATCAGAGAAGAGATTCCCCATACGGAGCTGATCATCCCCTGAATCTTCCCTCGTTCCTCCAGATTGTAAATGTCTCCGACAATCGTAAAGGTCACCGGAATAACCGCACCGGCCCCAATTCCTTGGATCGCCCTGAATATGATCAGCTGCGTCATGTTCTGCGACAGGCCGCACAGCAATGAGCCTACGAGAAAGATCAGCGAGCCGTATAAAAATACGGGCTTGCGTCCATATAAATCGCTTATTTTACCGAAGATCGGCGTTGTTACCGCCATCGTCAGCAGGTAGGCCGTAAAAATCCAGCTCATGAGGCTTACGCTGCCGAAGCTGCTGATAATGGCCGGTCCCGCCGGGCCGACTACCGTTCCTTCGATCGCAGCCATGAAGGTGGATAACAAAATACCGACCAGGACATAACTGCGTTTGTCTTGTTTTAATACACCCACGTTCCTTCGTCCCCTTTACTCTAGACAGCCCCGGCATAATTCCAGTCCCTGCTGTATCAGGTTTCCGATATGTGTCCTTCTGATAAGGATAAAAACCGGGGCCAACAGCATAAAAGCGCCTCCCGATACCAGGAGCGCTTTCACATCATGTAACATTTCTATTATAAGGGTTACAACGAAGGTTGCACAGTCATTTTCCCGCTTCGCAGATGAATAAAGGAAGTGGCATGTCTCTTCATGAGCTCGGGATCGTGCGTAATCATCAATACGGCCGAACCTTCCCCAATGACAAAACGGCACAGCTCGATCACCTTATCGATGGCGGCATAGTCCATCCCCGACGTCGGTTCGTCCAGGATGTACAGCGCTCTTTGCAGCATCAATTGGCTGATGATGCTCAGAAGGCGCTTCTCCCCCTGACTGAGCAGGTAGGGAGACATTTGAAGCCGATCCGTAAGTCCCGCTTTCTCCAAAAGAAACCTAGCGCGCTGCTGCTGGCCAGCAGACAGCTCCGGACGCTTCTTCACGGACACCCCTCCATGAAGACTGTAAATCAGTTCCTCCCACACATTCGGGGCGGTAAACATATATTCCGGCTGCTGGAACACATAGCCGATCATCTCGGCTCTGCGGTAGACGGCCATTCCCTTCGTATCTTCCCCTTGCCAGCGTATGCTGCCTGCCGGGGCCTGCAGCAGTCCCATGATCAGTCGGCTGAGGGTCGTTTTGCCGGACCCGTTCTCCCCGGTCAGCAGCACCCAGTCGCCGGGATCAATCTTCGCATCGATATCGCGCAGCGCCTCCCGGCCGCCGGGATAGGCAAACGTCAGCGAATCGATCTGGAGCAGCGGGGAGACGGCAGACAGCCTCGCGCCTTCCGCATTGGGTACCGCCGCAGGCACGTCACCTGCGGGGATCGGTACTTCCGCACGGGATACCGATGCAGGCAGGGAACCTGTGGGGATCGGCACTTCCGCACGGGGTTCAGCCGACTGCGGAGGAGTTGCCGCCGGGACAGGCTTGTCCCCGGCGGCGGCACCCGCTGCCTCGCCTGCAGGCCGAGGCAGCAAACCCAGCTGCACCAACTGCTCCCCGCAGCGGTGCAGCAGCTCCTCCGGCGGCCCGTCGAGCACGACGGTGCCGCCGTCCAGGACGATGACGCGCCCTGCGGCGCGCGCGACATCGTCAAAGCGGCCGGACGCGGTGATCAGCGTCCGGCCCTCCGCCTGCAGCTTGCGGCACAGCTGCAGGAAGTTCGCCTGCGCCGCGGCATCCAGGCTGGCGCAGGCGTCGTCGAAGACGAAGAGCCGCGGGCGCAGCGCCAGCACCGCGGCAATGGCCGTCCGCTGCCGCTGTCCGCCGGACAGGCTGCGCACCGGATCCATCCGGCGCTCCAGCAGCTCGACCGCCGTAAGGGACTGCACCACCCGCTCCTCAATCTCAGCGGGTGAAACCCGCATATTTTCAGGACCGAAGGCCGCCTCGTCCTCTACGATGCCCTGAACGAGCTGTGCATCCGGATCCTGAAATAATACCCCTATCGCCTCGGCCACCTCGGCAATCGGCGCCGTGGCGGGATCGAAACCATTAAGCAGCACTTCCCCAGTTCTTGTACCTCCGCCGCTCCGCGGAAGAAGACCGCACAGCAGCTGGCACAGCGTTGACTTCCCGCTGCCGCTTGCCCCGAGGATCGCGACCCACCCGTTCTGCTCGATCTCCAGATGGAGATCCTGTATAACCGGGCGCTCTTCTCCATCGTAAAGAAATCCGAGGTCCCGGCATGTTACCGTTGATCCCGACATGGAACTATCCCTTTACGGCGACGGCAAACCGGCGAAGCAGGCCTGTCTTCACTAACGCCTCTCCTAACACTTTGGTTAACAGACCGCAGAGGAGCACGCCGCTCAGAATGCGCACGACCAGCGCAATACCAAGCACTTCAAGCGGCCAAGACGTATATCCGAACATGTTGGCCGCGAACAGAAACCACAGCGGTACCATCGCGCCGCCAACCAGCATGAGCACGCCGGCACTCCACTTTTTGTGGCGGTAGATGGCAAAAATCGTCTCGGCTACGATCATATAACAGCCTGCTGCCACAAAACACGAAGCGATGCCGTATACCGTCCCCGTCAGAGCCTGAATCGTGCCGCCAATCGCAAACGTGACAACCGCCGTTCCCGGTTTACGAATGATGTAATAGGCCAAGAGCCCATATACCATGTAGATGCCTGTTGTCGTCGAAGTTGCGATGGGCCCGCCAAGACTGCTCAGCAGTTTGTTAACCGGCCCTATGTACACCGTTAGAACGGCATTGACGGCAGCGAGCATCGCCATCAGGATAATTTCCTGGGTCGTAAAAGCAAACCATTTTTTTGGAGATGATGATGTATTCAAATGTAGTCCTCCTTAATTCCAGCCATGATTGGCTGTACTAGCACTTTCGGATGCTTCATTTCATATTTTGCATGCTTCCGCCCCAATCGTCAACCTTATTTTGAATATAAAAGGTTAACAATTTAAACAATCCACCACACAAAAACCGTTGCTAACACATACATGACAGCCGATATGACCGCCCATAAAGGAATGTTAACCTCCGTACGGTACGTTCGTTCCGGATACGCGCCAAAGCCTTTGGACTCCATGGCACCCGCCGTTTGCTGCACGCGCCGCAGCGCATTGAGCAGAACAGCCGAGACAAACTTCAAGCCATAGCTGATGCGGTTACCGAGGCCCCTTGGTGGTCGATGGCCCCGTACCTGCTGGGCAGCCAAAATATGGGTTCCTTCTTCCTCCAACAGCGGGATAAAGGTTAGCGCAGCGGATATGCCAAACGCAAACCGGTAAGGGATTCGAAGACGTCTGGTCAATTCGGCTACCAGTTCTCTCGGATCTGTCGTCAAAATATAAGCCATCGAGGTTAGAAACAAGGTAAACATCCGGAGCGTCATGGCACCCGCAGCGTTTAGCGCCTCCACTGTCAAGGAGATGGGTCCCCACTGCAGCCATACGGTCTCTCCTTTGACCGTCAGGCTGGTCAGAATGAAATAGGGTACTGCAACAATCGCAATCAGCCGGATCCCTCCAAGCAGCCGCTTGCCTGACACCTGGCCTGCAAATCGGGCTTGTCCAATGCATAACAGAAAGAATAACGCCTGCTGCCAGGCCTGATCAAGCAGCATGGCTATCACAGCGGTGCAAAATAATATCACCAGCTTGCTTAATGGATCATATCGATGAAGAAGCGTGTTACCCTTCTCATATTGAATCAGCATATTACAACTCCTGCCTTTCTATCGACCTTGCCCAATCTTTTCTTAACCGTGAAAAAACGACGGCATCCACATAACCGCTTGGCGTATGGCGATAATCTCTTAAGACGCCTTCGCGCGTATAGCCGATCCTCGTAAACCAGCGGCATGCCCGTTCATTTCTCGAATCAACAAAAGCTTCAATCCGGTTTAGTCCCATGGTCGTATACCCAAATGCCGCAGCCATTTCGGCCGCCTCCGACATAAAGCCCTGCCCCCAAAAAGCGCTTGTGAGCTCACAGCCGAACTCGCCTTTGAACGCGCCATCCAGCTGCCAAATATTGAACCCGCAGTTGCCGATCAATTGGCCTGTGTCGATGGCTTCGATGCCCCAGCGGATGGCCTCGTCCTGCTCGGCAAGCAGATGCAGCCAATGAATCAAAGCCTTTGCGTCCTCAGCCGAATGCATGGCGGGCAAATCCAGAAAAGCGGTCGTATTCGGATCGGACCAGCAGCGGAACATCGCTTCCGCATCATCCGTCTCCAACCTGCGCAGCCGTATTCGCCGGCCATTCATTTCCGGAATGATTCCCTTGCAGACATACATGGTTTTTGCACCTCCTTGCAAAAAATCCGACTTGTATCGGCTGTTTCCGGTGATACTATGTCGTGTATAAAAGAGTATAGCGAATATTTAACCCGCGTCCTGGTCATCCTTCAGTATCTTTAGAAGCTGGATGTATCTATATTGATGGATTCGGGAGGCTTCCGTCAATATGCATGTTACAGCCCCGTTGAACAGTACCGAAGAAGGAGGAAAATCATCTGAGTATGAATATCGCGATTATCTTGCTGTTCACCGTCGTTATCATTCCCGCTGCCATTACACAAATCGGATATCTGCAGATTACAAGGATGAGAGTAAAGAACGATCTAAGGCTGTTCACCGTTCTGGAAAAAGCCGGACTGTACAGCAGAGAGCAATATGAGTCCCTTCAGAAGAACGAAGTCGTCATCACAAGTTTTGACGGTTTAAAGCTGTGCGGCGCAGCCATTGAGAACAATCCCGGCTCCAAGCATTGGATGCTTCTCGCACACGGCTATACCGGATCCCGAGCCGTATCCACCCAATTCATCGATTTGTTCACAGAAAAGGGCTACAATGTCCTTCTCATCGACCAACGCCGCCATGGGCGAAGCGAAGGACGTTATACCACATACGGCTATTATGAGAAACACGATGTGCAAGCGTGGGTACGCTGGCTTACTCGGCAGTATGGCCAGGATGTGGCCATCGGGCTTCATGGTCAATCGCTGGGAGGCGGGACCGTGCTTGAATATTTGTCCATTGCCGAGCCGCAGGTCAAGCTTGTCATCGCCGATTGTCCGTATTCCGATTTGACCGATTTAATGCGGCATCAGCTTACACGCATTAACAAAATCCCTTCGGTGCCGTTCCTGTCTTGGGTCAATGCCAGAATACGGCGCAAAGCCGGGTTCAGCCTCGATCAAGTCAGTCCGATCCGTGCTGTTCGGAACAGTACGCTCCCGGTTATGTTTATCCATGGAACCAAGGATAATTACGTGCCTACCCGAATGAGTATCGAGATGTTTGAGGCCAAACCGGAACCAAAAAAACTTCTTCTTATCGAAGGGGCTATCCATGCAAACGCTTATCACGTTGATCCCAAGCAATATCGGGAAAGCGTGCACTCTTTCCTTCGTGAACATATAGATCAACCCGTAAGAGCACCGCAGGTGGACGCTGAACGAGCATCACAGCCGGATACGGAAGCTGCGCCTGCCCCGCATTCTTTCCAGCTGGAGTTGGACGGCTCACTTGAAACGATATAGACCGGAGCTGATACTTCATATCTCTTCAAAAAAGCCCCCGCCTGCACGCGTAAGAACCAGCGTGAGTCGGGGCTTCTTCTAATGTTATGCTGTTATCTGCCTACGCCATGGAGTCTGCCTTCTTCGGATTTACCGGTTTAAGCACTTCATCACAAAGCTCCTTAAGCCTGCTCTGGATTTCCTTGAATTCCTCGATCCCGGCTCCAGTGAGACTGTATCCTTCCCCGTGAGCCGTCAGAAAGTTCTCCTCGGTCAAGCGTTCGAGCTCATGCTTAACCTCCCGGTCGCCAACCTTATATCCATGGCGCTCCAGCTCGGGCTGCATCTCGCTGATCGTTAGGTCCCGCTCATGGGCGTGATAGAGCATGTGAATACCGATAAACAAATTCTGTACGTCTGCCCGCATTAAGGTCTCTCCCTCCATCTGATTAAAATTAATACCTGGTCATGTCATACATTACCCTTGCGCCTGGAAGAGGAATCAGCCGGATCCTTTTGATGCTTCTCTTCTCCGTGGCTTGTCCCTTGACGAATATCATATACTTATACTAAGGTCATAAAACCAACGCGAATAAAGGAAGGACGGAAATCCACATGTTTCAAAACACACCCTATGAAGGCACCCGGAGCGAGCAATACACCCAGGTCCTGAACCAGTTAAAAGCACTTATACACGATGAGCCCAATGCCATTGCCAATTTGTCCAATGCCTCTGCGCTCCTCAAGCAGTTTTTATCGGATACGAACTGGGTCGGCTTCTATCTCTATGATGGCAAAGAACTGGTGCTCGGGCCGTTCCAAGGACTGCCCGCTTGCATTCGGATTCCGATGAATCGTGGCGTTTGCGGCACGGCTGCGGCTGAACAGACGACACTGCTTGTTCCCGATGTACATGAATTCCCCGGGCACATTGCCTGTGATGCAGCTTCGAACAGCGAGATTGTCGTTCCGATAATGGTGGATGGAGCATTGTATGGCGTTCTCGATATCGATAGTCCGCTAAAGAACCGTTTCGACCAGGAGGACCAGGCTTTTCTGGAGGAGTTTGTCCATATATTGGAGGGCCAACTCACTTTATAATCAGGATGTTTTCACGTATTCTTCCGTACACTAACCAAGGATTTGAAACCACAATTCTTAGGAGGAATACACGCTATGTATCAAATGAACAACAATTCGCAAATTTCGCAGCAAATTCGTCAGTGCGAGCAAATTCTTCAGCAGTTGACCCAGCAAACGCAGCAGGGTTCTGCTATGTACCAGCAGCTGATGCAGCAGGAGCAGCAGAATGCAGCCCGCCTGGAGGAGCTCGCTCAGCGTGAGCGCCAAGCCGTACAGATGCTCCAAACAGCCCTTCAAGGCCATCAACAGGCGATGCAGCAGTATCAGCAAATCTCCCAAATCGTTAGGCAAGTCGAGAATTCCGTGCAAGCTCACAACCAAACACAGCACATTCAGCCTTCGTTTGGCCAACAGGGTTTTCCTAATACACATCAGGGCCAAGGCTTCCAATAAGCATAGGAATGTTAAAAGGGGTATCTCCTAGGTCGATAAGACCTGCGAGATACCCCTTCCATCATTATTTACTTCTTCTCTTCACTTACGCTGAATTCGATCTCGGCTTGTATCTTATACCTCTTCGGCTCTTCCCCGCTCGAACCGCCCTGGTTCGCGCCGTGCGACTGTAAATCAATCACGAAATCCGCAGATCCGTAGACGACGTAGCGCCCGCCCGGAAAACCATCCTTCAGCGAATGGATGAAATCCTTGTACCTTTTGTCGTCTCTGTTGTCGTAACCGCCGCCGATTTTGTAATATTCGCGCAGTGGCTCGCCCTTCTTCAGCTTGGTGGTAATATAGGGCTCATTCATAGCGTAACTGATGTTGTAGTCCCTTGTGAGCTCTTTCATCGGGAAATAAAAGGCGGAGGCCGCATGACCGATCGTAATCTCATCCTTTTCGCCGATATACTCCAGCTCCCCGTATACTTGAACTTGATCTCCCTGTTCATACTTCTCTTTCTCGCTAACGATTCGATACACGAAGTCGCCGTCGGTCATTTCCGCCTGACTACCCCTGGCAGCATTATTCAATGTAGGATCAGACGGAGCCGCCCCCTGTGTCTCCTGCTTCACACAACCTGTTAGCATAATAAGCATCAAGATAAACCCCATATAAAGGTATCTTTTCATCTTTACTTTCACCTCAACCTCCAGACGGATGAACAGAAGGCAATGTTGCATAGAAATGCAAAAAAACCGATCCAAAACCCCTCAAATTTGCGAAGTTTTGGATCGGCTTATAATCAAACTGTTCTATATAATGGCAGCCTGAGTTATGATGGCCGCAGGATACATTGAATTTTCATGACTCGTAAATGTTCTTTACCCGTCCCACCTGGCCATCTTGAAGGCGTACTTTAATGCCATGTGGATGGTTCGGGGAATTGGTCAGAATATCCTTGACCACGCCACGGGTTAATTTGCCCGTTCGCTGATCCTGCTTCAATACGATATCAACCTCAAGTCCCGGTTTGATATTGGAACGCTGCCCACCATTCATCGTCGTCCCTCCTGTCCATTTCTTGATGCTGTCCGTTCTCTATTGTCAACCTTACTGAAATCAATGGTGAAAAGCAAATCCCAAATAACAAAGGACTGCCCGTTACAGATCATTCAGATCGATTCGGACAGTCCTTCTATCTCATGCTAAGTATGAATATATACTTCATGAAAAAATGACACTGATGCGTTATAGGACGCTTCCGCCATGCACGAAGCGATTTTTCCAGGAATCACCGAAGGTACCTACCAGGACACCACCGGATTGTTTCGAATACGTATGCAGCAGCTTATTGTCTCCCAGATAAATAGCTACATGCGTGATCCGCTGTTTGGACTTGTCCAATCCGGCATAGGCGGATGCCGATGAACCTCTGTAACTCATAAAGAATACCAGATCCCCGCGTTTTAATTGATTAACGTTATATACAGCAGTTCCTTTGTCCTTGATGTACTGCCCTTGCTTGCGGGAATCGCTTGGCAGCGTAATGTTAGCGCCGTCCATAAATGCGCGGCGGACAAAGGCCGAGCAGTCAAAGGTTCTCGTTGAATTGCGGTTAGAACCGAATTCATATGGCGTGCCCAGATACTTCATGCCTGCACTGATTACTTTTTCAACGCTTGCGCTCGCAGAAGGCGCAGTGCTTCCCGAATTGCCGGAATTGTTAGAAGAGCCGCTGCTTTGGTTAATATATTTAGAGGAAGCATAGCCTTGCTTACCCTCCGAAGTTTTAATCTTATACCACCCTGAGCTGCTGCCCAGAATTTGAACGCTGTCACCTTTATACACACGGTCCAAGACTTTACCCGAAGTCGAAGGCTGATTGCGCATGTACACATTCGAGCTTGCTACACCTTTGGTTACAGACTGCACGCTGGCAGCAGACACTTCATTCACAGACCCATATCCGTAAGAACCAAGAACCGCTGCTGATAACAGCGCTCCGGCCATCAATTGTTTAAAGCTTTTTTTCGAGAAAATAATGATCTCCCCCATCTCGTTAGATTGTGGAATGACGAAATTGTCATTTTTCGTGATCCCGCAATCATTATAGACAAGCTATGTCTCGGGACGCATGCTACCATCCTCACAAAAACGCATGCCAACTATTGGTAAAGAGGGGGACTTTAGTCTCTTTTTATACTTGAATTTAGTATAAATAGATTGTTTTAGAAATAATACATGCCAAAATAACCCAACCATTCCGGTATAACGAACGCCGGAATTCTCTGTTGGGTCTTTCTACTTACCATATATACGTATCTTTTCTTGTTATTGTTGCATGAGAGAATATATTTGAATCCTTCCGACAGCTAAAAAAGCCTGTCCAGACGGGTATCCCCCATCTGACAGACTCTAGTTTATCGTACATCCTAAATTTCATTCCACTACAATTTTGTAAACATTTAACCTTATGGCCTCTTGGAATAGAGCGGATACCCAGTGTTTTCCGGTACGTCAATCAGGATGACCCTGACATTCTCTTGCGCCTTAAGGCTTAGCGTCTCGCCATGCTTCGTATCCATTACCATAAAGTCCCGCTGACGAAATTGGAGGCTCTCCTCTTCGGCACAAAAGCTGCCCGCTCCCCTCACGGCAAGCACAGCCGCTCTCCTGCCGGACTTCAATTCATACTGAGCTTCGTTCCCGGCCAGAATCTGAATATCCAGCATCCTCACATCAACGGATAAATCAGTTGGTGCAGAACCGCCAATCATCGTTTTAACCAACCCTCCCTGTATGCGGGTTACCGGAAAGGAATCCGGTCGATACTGACGACAGGCAGGATTCTGTTTCAATGAATCGCGAAGATACGGCTCGAACCAAATCTGAAATCCTTCTGCATCCGGCCCAGTGAGACGTTCCTCGTGCGTTAGTCCGGAACCCGCCCTCATCAATTGCAGGCCTCCAGGCCCCAACTCATTATGCGTACCATGCGAATCCTTATGAACGCCCTTCCCCTGAATCATATAAGTTACGATTTCAAAACCCTGATGGGGATGAGGCGCGATATAACCTTCGACGGGCGAACGGAACCAGGACCAATAGAAAAGCGGTCCCACCCGGGTCACGGCAGACCCTTCTCCGGAGAAACCGATCGGCTTCTGCTCCGTTATCCTTCCTCCATCGAGAACGCCCTTGCTCTGATCCTCAGGTGGATATACATTTCCTATCATGTCCAGTCTCCTCCTTTCACCCATCCATGATGACCTTGAACAGGTGCTGCATTGATTGTCTCGGCTTTAAGATAGTATCCACGATAACAGAATATATATCAACATCCTTAAATTCCCTTATTGAGGATGCATATTTGCGAATCACTTTTCAGTTTATTTTCAGTTTACGTTCAGTCTTCATTCAGGATGAGCACGTATGATAAAGTTGAAGGAATGAGATAAGGGGAGTTTTGTGCTATGGAATCAATGCATCGTATTCGCATTTTGCTCGTGGATGACGAGCCGCATATCCTGCAGTTTCTGGAGCTTGGTCTCCATAATGAAGGGTTTGAGGTGCGAACGGCCCCCGATGGGGAACGTGCAATAATGGAAGCAAGCCGATTCGAGCCGCATATCATCGTTCTCGATGTGATGATGCCGGGAATGGACGGACTTGCGGTATGCAGACGGTTGAAGGAGGAGAGCCGGGATGTCGCGATCATCATGCTTACCGCAAAGGACGAGATTGATGACCGTGTGAAGGGCCTCATGATTGGCGCGGATGATTACATGGCCAAGCCCTTCAGTTTCGAAGAGCTGCTTGCCCGAATTCAAGCAAGGCTGCGCAATCAGTTCCCGAGCCTGCTGGGTGAACTCCAGCTTGGCCCATTCACCATCGACGACCGCAAGAAAGAAATTGCATACCATGGGGAGGCTCTTGAGCTGTCACCCACGGAGTATAAGCTGCTTAAACTGCTTGTGACCAAACACGGCAGTGTTTTGAGTAAACCCAACATTTTGAATATTGTGTGGGATTATGACTTTGGCGGAGAGGACAACATCGTGGAGGTTTATATCCGATCCCTGCGCGAGAAGCTCAGCGATAAGGAACACCGGGTCATTCGCACGCTTCGCGGAGCCGGCTACCGGGTTGATTTGCCATGAGTTTACGAAATCGGACAGGTTCATCCGGACCTACGTCTCTACGTACGCAGCTCTTGTCACGATCCCTCATCGTCTTGGCGCTTCTGCTCGTGCTGATCGGCGCATTGCAATATGTGTTAATGAAAAATGCCCTGTTCCGCAATCAAGCCGAAGCGCTTTTCCTTCAGGCCCGCTCTATCCCCGTGGAGGTGTGGGAGCCTGATCGGGAGCCGCGTAACCGGTCTGCAGGGCGAAATAACGAAGCCCTTCCGGAAAATCCGCGTCAGGGAGACAGACCTATGTTTTTTCTGCCGAATATGTCGCTTGCCAAGATAGAAGCTGATGGAGGCTACACCGACCTCGCCGCTGGCAATGGTCTGTCCGCGCCACAGCTGACAGCAGAGGCTTATTCAGCGATTCTGGAGAAATTCCAGGGGCATCAGCCTATTTCGTATGAAGTGATCGACAATGCCGAAGGCATCGAGCAGATCATTGTCTTTCGTCCTTACGGCAACCCAAACAGCCCCTCAGGTGTGCTGCAGCTTGGATTGGATACGCAGCCGCTGCATGCCGTTCTGTTGCGGCAGCTGCTGATTTTTGCCGTACTGGCTTTACTTGCCATGGCTGCGGGGATTGCATTGTACCTGCCATTGCTGCGCCGGACGCTCCACCCGCTGAACCGAATGGTCGAAACGGTCGAACGCACGGATGCCGGAAATTTGGCGGAGCGTTTTCCCGCCGTGCAGGGTCAACGGGAGATTGACCGCTTGGCCGAATCGTTTAACGGCATGCTGGAAAGGCTCGAGGATGCGTTTGAAGCCGAACGCGAAGCCAAAGAGCAGATGCGGAGGTTTATTGCCGATGCTTCCCATGAGCTGCGAACGCCGCTTACTTCGATTCACGGCTTTCTGGAGGTGCTGGGCCGCGGCGCCGCAGACAACCCGGAGCAGCTGCATGCTGCACTATCCAGCATGCACGGGGAATCCAAGCGCATGAAGAAATTGGTTGAGGATTTACTTCTGTTAGCCAAGCTTGATCGCAAGCCGGAGCTCCATCTGCAGGAAACCCGGCTGGATCAGCTGCTGCTTGAAATGGAGCCTCATCTACAGATGCTTGCCCAAGGCAGGAGTGTAGCGATTCAAACGATGCCGGTGCTGTGCCGGTGTGACCCCGATAAGATCAAACAGGTCATCTACAACCTCTTTCATAATGCGGTACAGCATACTGACTCTACCACAGGGCAGATTACCGTATCGGTTAATAAAACCAAGGACCAGGTCGTATTGCGGGTTGCCGATAACGGAGCCGGGATTCCGAAGGAGCATCTCCCCCATCTGTTCGAGCGCTTCTACCGTATCGACGAATCCCGGACCAGACAGTATGGCGGTGCGGGTCTTGGATTATCCATTACCCAATCCATCATTTCCGCGCATGGGGGGCAGATGAGCGTAGACAGCACGGTCAACCAAGGAACGGTTTTTCGTGCCGAGTGGCCGGGCATCATTCCTTAGCCTGTAATCCCCTTCATGCACCGTTCGTTCACGGAGCGGCTGTCTGTAGATACCTTTCGTTTCAGCAGTGGTTTCCGCTGTCTTTGCTAACATATTTTTTCCTTAAATCTTTACAATTTGGTACAATACAGTCGGTACTAGAATGTCGAATGAAGGGACTATGATCGATATGTTCAAAATCTTTATTGTCGAAGACGATACCGGACTGGTTAACCTGCTGAAAGAGTATCTTCATAAATTCGGTTACATGACGCAGTCCGTTCATGACTTCGAGACGGTACGCGATCAATTTGAATCGTATGACCCCCACCTTGTGCTTCTGGATATCAATCTGCCAAAATACGACGGCTATTACTGGTGCCGCCAGTTCCGCAGCCTCTCCACCTGCCCGATTATTTTCATCTCCGCCCGTGACGGGAAAATGGATCAGGTGATGGCCTTGGAAAACGGCGCCGACGATTATATAACCAAACCTTTTGACTACGAGATTGCCATGGCCAAGATCAAGAGTCAGCTCCGGCGTGCCTACGGCTCCTATGCTGTCGCTCAGAATGAGCGGGTTCTGAGCGTCGCCGGACTTACGCTCGACGTTGAACGTCTCTCTCTGTCCCTTGAGCATACCCAGACGGAGATCAGCCATACCGAAGCCAAAATATTGGACGAGTTAATGAAGAAGCCCGAGCAGATCGTCAGCAGAGACCGGCTTCTCGAGAAAATATGGGATGATCAGGCCTTTGTGGACGATAATACGCTGAACGTATACATCACCCGCGTCCGCAAGAAACTCGCTGCCCTCGGGATCGAGGATGGCCTTCAAACCGTGCGCGGTCGCGGCTATCGACTGGTACCGAACTGGAGGGACGAAGCATGAAGCTATTCCTGCAAGAACAGCGTCCCTTAATAATGGTATACATTGCCCAGCTTATGTTGATAACGCTCATTTACAGACTGGATGGTTATCGCAATTTGACGGTCAGTCTATACGCGGGCATCATCAGCTTACTGCTGCTTCTCGGCTATCTGGCCTTTCGCTTTATTGCCAACCGTTCGTTCTATAAACGATTAGAGCAGCCACTCCCGGGAGAATCCCTCACCGGCGAATCCTCGGCAGAATCCTCTCACACTCCGCTCGCTGAAGCGCTTCATCAGCTGCTAAAAACCCAGTTCCGGCATTACACCACGGATCTGCATAACTATAAACATAAAATTGAAGGACATCTTCAGTTCATCAACCAATGGGCCCACCAGATGAAAACGCCGATTTCGGTCATTCACCTGATTCTTCAGGATGACGATGATCCCCGTTTCGCCGCGATCGGCGACGAGCTGGACCGACTCAAAAAAGGGCTTGATCTGGTGCTGTATACCGCAAGGCTTGATACGTTCGAGCATGATTTTCACGTGGAGAACCTGCCGCTTCAACGAATCGTCCGTCATGTCACTTCCGAGCAAAAGCGTTTGTTTATCCGGCGGAGAATTTACCCGTCCATCCGGATCGATTCCGGACTAACGGTGGCCACCGACGAGAAATGGCTCTCTTTTGTGCTGACGCAGCTGCTGACCAATGCGGTTCGGTATACGCTGAAGGAACAAGGCACCCTCTTTTTTAACGGCTACACCCGGGAGAATCAAGTTGTGCTTGAGATCCGGGACGAAGGGATCGGCATTCCCCAAAGCGATCTCCCGCGGGTGTTCGACCCCTATTTCACCGGAGAGAACGGTCGCAGGTTCCAAGAATCGACAGGCATGGGGCTGTTTCTTGTCAAACAAATATGCGATAAGCTTGGACATGCCTTCGAGATCGAATCCAAAGTGGATGAAGGAACGACGGTCCGTATCATTTTTACGGATTCTTCAGGCCACATTGTACAATAGCTTAATGACGAGCAGGGCAGCTGCTAAAGTGCCCATTCGGATACTATGGCAGTGGCAGCCCCTGATCTAACTTACGGCCGTTCAAGAAACCTTACAAGGTTGTAAGGTAACTGTAAGTTACGAATATGGCATGGAGGCAACCGAATCTTTTACAATGAGATCATCGTTATAGAGGAGTGAAGATATGCCCATCCTGAGCGTCAAGCATCTATCCAAAATCTACGAGGGCAAAGTGGCGTTCCAAGCGCTGAACAATATTCACTTCAACGTCGCCAAAGGAGAGTTCGTCGGCATTATGGGTCCATCCGGCAGCGGAAAAACCACGCTCCTCAATCTGATTGCAACTATTGATCAGCCCACGGCCGGGGAAGTGATCATCAATGGGCGCAATCCTCATCTGCTCAGCAGAAGCGACACCGCTCTGTTTCGGCGCCGGGAGCTGGGCTTCGTCTTCCAGCACTTCAACCTGCTGGATACGCTCACCGTTGAGGAAAATATCGTTCTCCCGTTAACGCTGGAAGGCGTGCCGCTGGACGAAATGGGCAGCCGGCTGAGCCGGATCGCGGATCGACTCGGCATCGGGTCCATTCTGCATAAGCATACCTATGAGATTTCCGGCGGACAGATGCAGCGTACTGCCATTGCCAGGGCGCTCATTCAGGAGCCCTCCCTGATTCTCGCTGACGAGCCCACCGGCAACCTGGACTCCAAAGCCTCC
This sequence comes from Paenibacillus sp. JZ16, assembly GCF_015326965.1. Lineage (NCBI taxonomy): Bacteria > Bacillati > Bacillota > Bacilli > Caryophanales > Paenibacillaceae > Paenibacillus > Paenibacillus sp. JZ16. The sequence continues at coordinate 5,339,493 of NZ_CP017659.1, read as the reverse complement.
AAAGAGGTGATGCAGACGCTTTCCGCATCGAGTAAAGAGGCTTCCGCAACGATTCTCATGGTCACTCATGATCCGGTGGCAGCCAGCTACTGTGACCGCGTCTTGTTCATCAAGGACGGACAACTATATAATGAAATGTATTGCGGTGACAACCGCCAAGCCTTTTTCCAGAAAATCATCGATATGCTGGCTTTACTGGGAGGAGGCAGTCATGACCTTTCGACAATTCGCTTTTAGGAATGTCCTGAGGAATAAGCGGACCTATGCGGCCTATTTCTTAAGCAGCGCATTCTCCGTCATGATATTCTTTGTGTGCGCGCTGTTCCTGTTCCATCCTTCGATAGCCGACGAGATGTTCTATCCGGTTGTTATCCAAGCGATGCTCGGCGCCGAGCTGATCATGTATGTATTCTCGTTTTTCTTCGTGCTGTATTCCGTCGGGGCCTTTCTAAAGACGCGCAAGCGCGAGTTCGGCATTCTGTTCATGCATGGCATGACGGATCGCCAGTTTAACAAGATGGTATTTCTCGAAAATATGATCATCGGCGTTAGCGCCATTGCAACGGGCATCCTATTCGGCGTCATTACAGGCAAGCTGTTTCTGATGGCTGGTTCGGCCTTTCTTGGAATCCCGCCCCTGCCGTTTCGACTGCCCCTGCGTGCGCTTGGACTGACGGTCGCAAGTTACGTGCTGCTGTTTATCATCATCTCGCTGTGCACATCCTGGCTGCTGCGTCCTAAAGCGTTGATCGATCTGTTTCAGTCCGGACAGCGGCCGAAAACGGCGCCCAGGACATCGCCCAGGTTATCCATATTGGCAGCCGTGCTGCTGGTGGTCAGCTACAGCTTGGCGGCCACGACAAGCGCGTCGACTCTCGCGCTGCGAATGTTTCCGGTTACCTTCATGACGATGATCGGCACCTATCTGTTGTATACGCAGCTAGGCGTTGCTCTTGTGCGAAGGCTGAAACAGAGCCGCCGGTTAGCCTGGAGACGGACCAGGCTGATCTCGCTATCCAGCCTGCATTACCGGCTTAAGGATCATGCACAGATGTTCTCGATGGTAACCATCGTGCTGGCTGTTTCCTTTTGCTCGGTAGGCGTATTTGCCTCCATCCCGGTGCTCACGAAGCAATTCAATGAGGATTTCCCTGCTGCCATCGGCTATCTTGCCAAAACGGGAGACACCTCCGAGAAGCAGCATTTACATGAAATTCGACAGGAGCTTGAATCGAAGAAAATACCGTTTGAAACGCTATCGTTTCGCGTGAAATATACGGAAGCCCAGCCGGCTTCCGCGCAGGTCGGGCAGTTGCAAAATCCGTTGGCACTGATCTCCTTCTCCGACTATAAGGCGGCGGTGCTGATGGCGGGGCTGCCATTTGATGAACAGCCGCTGAGCGGTGAGGATGCTCTTGTTCTCATTGCCTCGCAAAATGACAGAGCTTATATCCGTGATCGGGAGCACGCTTCATACCGGATCCATGATTCCGAAATCCTCCTGCATGAAACCGGTTATTCCGATCATGTCGGCGTACCGGAATATTTGCTGCCGGAAATGGACAACGATTCCCGCTTCGGCGGGCTTGTGGTCAGTGACGAAGCCTTCGCCGCCATCACGAATCCGGTTCGGCTAGAGCGGTACACCGGCTTCTATGTGGATGATTTCACGAAGACTGAGGGCATCGTCCCTCATCTGGCCCCACGCGGGGCGGTGCGTTATGAGATGGACCAGCCTTATGCGCTGGCGGTCAGCGGCACGCTGTTTGCCCTCAGGGACAGCCTGTACAATATGCTGCTCTTCGCGGCACTGCTTGTGGGTACGGTGTTTTTTATCGCGGCGGGAAGCTTCCTGTACTTCCGTCTCTATGCCGATCTGGATTATGACCGCAGGCATTATGCCACGATATCCCGGCTTGGAATGACCGATAAGGAGTTCCGGCGGATCGTCACCGGACAGCTGGCGCTGCTGTTTTTTGTACCGATCGGCCTTGCGATTGTGCACAGCATCTTTGCTTTTGTGGCGCTGCAGAGCTACTTCTATTTATCCATTGCGGCAGAAATGGGCATCGTGCTGATCAGCTTCCTGATGATGCAGGTTCTGTATTTCTTCTTCATCCGCAGTCAATATCTGCGCAAGCTGAAGCAGACCCTTATATAAAGGATGGCAGTGGCATCCTTATCATTTGAAAGAGGTGTAACTTTTGGAAAACTGGATTACGGATATTATGGAGCAGTTCGGCTATATCGGCATCCTGCTGATGATTGCCCTGGAAAACGTGTTTCCTCCAATCCCCTCCGAGGTCATTCTTACCTTCGGCGGATTCATGACCACCTACACAAAATTGACGGTGCCAGGCGTTATCATTGCCGCTACGATCGGATCTATAGCCGGTGCTGTTATTCTGTACGGGATTGGTCGCCTGCTCGATGTCGAGCGGCTTGAAAAAATCGTGGATCGTTGGGGACATATCCTCCGCGTCAAAAAAGAAGACATCCGCAAGGCGGATGCGTGGTTTGATAAATACGGCTACTGGACCGTCCTGTTCTGCCGCATGATTCCACTGATCCGAAGCCTGATCTCCATCCCGGCGGGGATGTCCAACATGAAGTTCGGCATGTTCCTCCTCTTCACGACGATCGGTACACTGATCTGGAACGTTATTCTGGTATGCGTGGGAGCCGCCGTCGGCGGTTCATGGGAAAAAATCGTGGCTTTCATGGACGTCTATTCCAATATCGCTTATGCTGTAATAGCTGTGGCCGGGATTGCGTTTCTGTTCCTTTTCTTCCGCAAGCGGAGAAAGTCAGCTTAAAATCGGGTGCCCGCTGAAAAGTTGAAGATTGAATCACGCACTTCATGCCATTCATCATTCATATCATTACATTTAATATTTTTTGTAAGGGAGAGACTATAGGTCATGGATTTTTTAACCATCCTGAAAGCAATTATTCTGGGAATCGTCGAGGGACTGACCGAGTTCGCTCCTGTATCCTCAACCGGACATATGATCATCGTTGATGATATGTGGCTGAAATCCGAGGAGTTTCTGACGAAATACGTAGCCAACACCTTCAAGGTTGTCATTCAGCTTGGCTCCATTCTCGCCGTCCTCGTTGTGTTTAAGGACCGCTTCCTGGATCTCTTGGGACTCAAACGCAAAAAGCCTGAAGCCGGCGTACCGGCGGGTACAGGCAGATTGAAGCTCAGCCAGGTTATCGTCGGTTTGATTCCGGCCGGTGTTCTGGGCGTCTTGTTCGAAGACCTGATTGACGAGCATTTATTTTCCACCGAAACGGTGCTTATCGGACTTGTGATCGGAGCCGTCTTCATGATCGTTGCCGATAAAGTCAGCTCGAAAAAAGAACCGAACGTGGTCACTGTCGACCAAATTACGTACAGACAGGCATTCAGCGTCGGTCTGATTCAGTGTCTGTCGCTCTGGCCGGGCTTCTCCCGCTCCGGCTCCACCATCTCCGGAGGCGTCATGCTCGGAATGAGTCACCGCGCAGCGGCTGACTTCACCTTCATTATGGCTGTGCCGATCATGTTCGGAGCCAGCTTGCTGTCGCTGCTGAAGAACTGGGAATACTTCACGCTGGAGGCTCTTCCGTTCTTCATCGCCGGTTTCGTGGCAGCCTTCGTCTTCGCCTTGATCTCCATCCGCTTCTTCCTGAAGCTGATTAACCGGATCAAGCTGGTGCCGTTTGCGATCTATCGGATCGTGCTCGCTGCTATTATTGCGTTGGTGCTTTATCTGTAAAACCACTCGTTCATGTATATTGAATGCACAAGATTGAAAAAAGGCGGGGCTGTCCCTAAGTCATCCTCAATGACTTTGGGGACAGCCCCGCCTTTTATTAAGGGTGCGCGGATAGCTATCGTACAACTGTATGCCTCTTTTGTTATAGAATTTCGTTTACCGCATTCGAGAACCATTTCGTGATGATTTGCGGCCTTGTTATGGCACTGCCTACAACCACACAATAAGCTCCCATTTCGATCGCTTTTGCCGCCTGCTCCGGTGTGTTGAAGTTGCCTTCTGCAATGACTGGCTTCTTACACTGCTTAATCAGTTCTTCCAGCACAGTGAACTTCTCCACATGCTGGGACTGCGGTGTATAACCAATAAGGGTCGTTCCAATGTAGTGGAACCCCAATCGATCTGCTCGCACCCCCTCTTCCGTTGTGGAGATATCCGCCATGAACTTCTGAGAAGGATATTTTGTAAAGATCGATTGCAGGAATGCCTCATCCTGATCCATCGTTGCTTGCACAGCAATAATCTCAACCCCCGTACCAACAAGCGCATCCACTTCGGTCATGGTCGCTGTAATGAACGATTGCATGCCCGGATAGTCTTTTTTGATAATGCCAATAATGGGCAGCTCAACTTGCTTCTTTATTTCCTCGATGTCTTCAACGCTATTCGCACGGATCCCCACCGCACCGGATTCGGCTGCCGCAATGGCCATACGTCCCATAATAAATGAACTATGCAACGGTTCGCCTGGCAAAGCCTGACATGATACAATTAATCCTCGTTTCACAATATGTTCCCTCCATGCCATATCCTCTTTTATTCTTCTCCAATAGCCTCATTTATCTTTTGTTTAATTAAGTCGGCTTTTGCGCCAAATACAGCCTGAATCCCGCCTTTTACTTCCAATACTGCAGTAGCGCCCAGTTCTTTAATTGTATCCTTATCTACTTTCGATACATCTTTGACTGCAACGCGAAGTCTCGTAATACATGCATCGACATCTTCCAGGTTCTCCTTGCCACCAAGCGCATTCAGCACTTTCATCGCGGTCTCTCCAATGCTGTCCTTGGTTTCGACCGATACGCTCTCCCCATCACTTTCACGTCCAGGTGTCGCCACATTGAATTTCGCAATTAAGAAGCGGAACACAAGGTAATAGATGATAGCCCAGAAGAGCCCCACAATAATGACATAGATCCAATTCGTTTTGGCATTCCCCTGCAGAACCCCAAAGAGCATGAAGTCGATGGCCCCGCCAGAGAAGGTATTTCCGATACGAACGGATAACATATCCGCGATCATAAAGGATAGACCATCTAGAGCCGCATGAATCACGTATAACCAAGGAGCGACGAATAAGAACATAAACTCAATCGGCTCCGTAATCCCTGTCAGGAACGATGTCAGCGCTGCACTAAAGAACAAACCAAACACAAGTTTGCGACGGTGCTTCGGAACGCAATGATACATCGCAAGACAGGCCGCAGGAAGACCAAACATCATCGTAGCAAAACGTCCTGCAAAAAAACGGGTTCCTTCGGAGAACATTCCAGCATGATTCGGATCAGCCAGTTCGGCAAAAAAGATTTTCTGCGCACCCACCACTTGCTGACCTGCAACCGTGGCGACACCGCCCAGCTCTGTGAACCAGAACATCGGATAAATCATATGGTGTAGACCGACAGCACCTGTAAGACGAAGCAGGAATCCGTATAAATAGGTACCGAAATATCCCATTCCGGCTATAGCAGTCCCTGCCGCTACCAGCCAGCCTTGAAATGTAGGCCAGATTAAGAAGAAGATCCCGCCTACGAAAATAGCACTAAACGATGAGACGATCGGAATAAACCTCGAGCCTCCAAAAAATCCTAGAAAGGAAGGTAATTGAATCCCCCGGTATCGATTGTTCAAATAAGTAACCAGGATACCAATGACAATAGCCCCTACAACTCCGGTGTCAATGGATTCAACGCTTGGATTAAATACCGTGATCATTGCACCAATCGATGCATTCATAACCAGGAACGAGACGGCCGCCGCCAGCGCAGCAGTACCTTTATCTTTTTTCGCTAACCCCACGGCAAGACCAATACACATGATTAGCGCTAAGTTGGCAAACACAACATTGCCGGCTGCCGACATAATTTGAAAAACAGCTTGTAAAAACCGCGTATTCAGAATCGGATATGCAGCAATCGTATTCGCATTCGATAAGGCTCCCCCAATCCCAAGCAGCAAACCCGCAGCAGGTAGGATTGCAATCGGTAACATAAATGACTTACCAAGCTTTTGCAACTGTTTAAACATGGATTTTCCTCCTAATGGATCAATCATTGTATTCCATCGCGATATGTCAATTCTACATCATGAAATTATTTTAGTAAATATAATTTCACTAAAATAATTTTATTAATTGGTAATTACTCTATGACACTTAGTATGAACAATGGCAATAAAAAAACCTGTGTCCCTCCAGTAGACGCAAAATACGTCAACTTCTGAGGTTCACAGGTACGATGAAAGCTTTATTTTTAATCCATTCGATTATGTTCAAGAATCGTATTAACTGTAATTTGCATCCGACTATTTAAATCCGGATCCGCAAGTAAGATCATGCATAAAATATCTATCGCATACATGACGGAAAATTGACTGTTTACAAACCTTTCTTTATCAACAAACAATGTATTGGAGACCAAAATAAAAGAGTCCACTTGTTGCGCCAGCGTACTTTCGGAGAAGCTGGTCAGACAGATGACTTTGCACCCATTATTCTTTGCAATTCTAGTTGCGTCGACAATAACAGACGTTTCCCCTGAACTGGAAATCGCAATAACGAAATCATTCTCATTCAATATCGAACTATTGATCAGCATTAAATGAGAATCCGTAATACTCTGCACATTGAAGCCCATACGCAGCAAGCGAAGCATCATTTCCTTCGCTGAAAGTCCCGAGCTCCCGATTCCGTATATGTAAATTCGCGCTGCGCTCTTAATCGCTTCAGCAAGTCGATGCAAATATGTAATGTCCAGTAATTGATTCGAACGCTCAATGACCGTCTGATAGAATTTTGATACTTGAATGAGAATATTGTCCTCCGCCGAAGGAGCCGTCGCAGTACGAAGCCTGCCCAACTGAACCTTCAATTCGGCAAAATTATTGCAACCAATCTTCTTGCAAAAATGCGTGATTGTCCCATTCGAGACACCGACATGGTTCGCCAGCACAGATATATTCATGTTATTAATTGATTGACCTTCTTGAAGAATATAATTCGCTACCAACTGTTCTTTCTTCGAGAAAGTCGGATATAACTGCTGAATAACCATATAAATATCCATTGAATCCACCACCGCCATTTGGGAATTATAACAAAAAAAGCATATGGATTCAATATCATTGCCATGGGCGTGAATGCTAGTGCCCATCCTGAATCCTAGTTCGTAAAAACGGGTATACAGAGAAAGATATCGAGCTCGTTCGGAAGACCGTTTTTTAGTAAACAAACGTCCGATCTGTCCGTCAACGAATATCATAAATGCGGGGGCTTCGAGGAGCAGACTACTACAGTTGCTCCTTTGAATAATACCGTACCTTCTTACCATGACTGCTGGCGTATTCAATCTCGGCCCGAGTGCTGTCTCCAATATAGCCATTCACATCGATTACAAAGATTTCGTCCGACCTATCGATTTTGCGGAAGTGCAGCTCTTTAAGCTGGCGCTCCTGCTTCCCCGTGATCTCCATCCCGTCGCTCTGCTCAAAAAAACCGACACTAAGAACGATATGTCCGCTTAACGTAAGCGCAGCTTCGACTTCCCGAAACTGTGCTTTAAACTTGGTCGATCCGCATAGCGTTATTACGTGCATGGTACACCTTCCTTTTGGCAAATAGATGCTCGTTTTCTTCAGAAATATCGTATACAAGAAAAGATGCGGATAATAAGAGTTGTTTCTAATGCGCTGAAGCTATCTATGATTATCATAATGATAGGGATAATTGCTCAAGACCATCATAGGAGTAAATATGATGCAACGCAACCATTCATCCATGGAGAAAAAAAGAAGAAGCCCTCCGATAAGGAAGGACTTCTGCCTAATGGTTGTACGGGGAATCCCCTATCCATCGACGATCCAGGATTCATTCATTTCCATAGCAGCGTGAACCCCCTCCACCTCACTCTTCAAACGATAAATTGGTAGGCTCCTCCAGCAGCTCATAGTGAAGATCGAGGTTCGTCGTCGGTACGCTAAGTTCCGCCTCTTCAAAACGGAGGCTGTCCAGCCACACCTCGCCTGCCCCCATCAGCAGAACACCGATCGAGATCGTGGCGCTCTCCTCGGGTACGTCGAGCACGATGGCGTAGTGATTCCAGTGTGTACTGCCCACAATGCGCCGATCGTTCATATTATCGAACTGAAGCACGTCCTCCGCACGGTTATCGACGCGCATCCACAGTCCGCAGTATTCTTTGACGTTCTCGGTTTTGACAAATCCGGAGAACCGCATCCGCTTGCCCGCATACTTATCGGCTTTGAATTGCTGCATCATGGTCGCAAAAGCGCCAGCCTCCATGGGGGTAAGGGCTTTTAGGTAACCGGAAGTCCTTCCTTGGTGGACGATGGAACGATCGACGCCGATTTCATAATCATGCGGGTGGCTTCCGCTCAGAAACCAGCCTTTTAATTCGGATTGAGATTGCTGCTGCATGTGATCCTCTCCTTTATAGTGGCTTGAGTGATGAGCGTGAACCGCAAAGATTTTCCGGTAACGCCCCGGCGGCATGCCGTATAATTTTTTGAATGCTCTCGTAAACGACTCCTGACTCTCGAAGTGGCAGTGCAGGGAGATGTCGATAATCGCAGCCTCGGAGTGCAGCAGAAGCTGTGCTGCATAACAGAGTCTTCGTTTTCTAAGGTAATCCGCGATGTTCATACCGACCTCCTTCCGAAACAAGCGGTGGAAGTGATATGGCGAAAAACCGGCATGGGCCGCAATATCCGCGAGGGTCAGCTGCTCCTCCAGATGCTGCTCCATGTACGCTATGCTTTTTTGGATGATACGCTGGGTACTCAAGGTCAGGCCCTCCTTTGTTATTAAGAATACCAAATGGAAGAAGGACGTTTTTGATCTTTTTTGCCAACATCAAAAAGCCCCTTCGATTACAAAGATCGAAAGGGGCTTTTGCCATGATATGATTCTCATTATGGATCCCGGGAAAGGCTTCCTGCGTGTCGTCGACGGCGACACCTAACCGAGCGTGCATCCTGCTGTACGGCTATAGCCGGAAAAATCGCATTTACCCCAGCGGTTTCAGCTGAACGGTACGCTTGGTGCTTGCGGATTCATACGCTGCAATGGCTACACGGGCAGAATAGTACCCGTCTTCCCCTGTTATTTCGACCGGCTTGCCGTCGCGAATGCTGTCGATAAAGCTGTTGACAAGACCTGCATCCATATCATCGCCCCAGAAGCTCCACGCAGCTTTACCAGTTACATCGCTGTAGACATCGTTCTTCTGGGCAAAAGAATCAATGTTCAGCACACCCTTGGTGCCGATGATCTCAAGCGTTACGTCTCCCCAGGTCGGGAAGGTACGATTACGGGACCAGCTTGGGTCCAGTACAGCAACAACGCCATTCGCGAATTTGACGTGGACCATGCCGGCATCGTCAATCTCCGTGTCATTGAAGAGTGTTTCCGCATGGGCGTACACTTCCTCTGCCTTGCTGCCGGTAAACCAGTGCATCAGGTCCATCACATGGACGGTATGGTCCAATACGGCTCCGCCGCCCGATTTCTCCCGTTCGATAAACCAGCCGCCAGGCATGCTTCCCCGGTTGGTTCCCTTCATGGCCAAAATCTCACCGATTTGTCCCGCGTCAATCGCTTCCTTCGCCTGACGAACGGAGGTAATATAACGGCAAGGAAAAGCCGTCATAAGCTGAACGCCATGATCCTTGCACACTTGAATCATCTCCAGCATCTCGGACTCGGACAAACCTAATGGCTTCTCGCACAGCACATGCTTACCCGCCGCAGCGGCAAGCTTGGTAAATTCTGCATGTCGTGCATTTTCCGAACAGATGACAACCGCATCCAGCTCCTGTGCCAGCAATTCATTATAGTCTGCATAATACGGGATTCCCCGGTCCACAGAGTAAGGACGCACGCGCTCCGCGTTCTCATCCGCGACTCCGACCACCTCGACATCATCCCGCTTCAACATGCCTAAGAGATAACTCGCTGCATGCATATGGGCAAAGCTAATAAAGCCTACTTTAACTTTTTTCATGAAACTGTCCCTCCGATCATCACGGGCTGTCCAGTCTGAGCCGATTGCTCCGCTGCCTGAGCGATTTCAACGGCATAACAAGCATCCTTGATACTGACGAGCGGCTCGCTGCCGTTCCGGATGCAATCGATAAAATGCTGCACCTCGTAATAATATGGGTCATACAAGCTTGGGCTTGAAGGAACCTGTACGGCTGCTCCCTCTCCTGCCTCCGCATTCACCAATTTAATATCCAGAGACTGCACCTGATTGCTATCAAATCTTATGATTCCTTGGTTTCCCGAAATTTCGAACTGCGTCGTAAACGGTCCGGGATATCCCCAATAGCCGGTTAGACTCGCGATTGCTTTATTTTTAAAATGAAGCGTAAGCTGAGCATACTCCATCTCAGGCACATCCCGCTTAACAGTGGAAGCATATACCGACTCCACTTCCCCGAACAGCCAGCAGGCAAAATCGATATCGTGAATCAAGAGGTCCATGATAACACCGCCGCTCTTGCCCGGATCGTTATACCATCCATCCATGCCCTGCGGATACGAACCGTACCGCTTAAAGTGAGCCATCTTTGGTGTTCCGATGCTCCCGGAGTTGGCCTGCCGATAGGCATCATGATAGTTCGGGAAGAATCGAACGACATGTCCGATAAACAAGCGGACTCCATGCTTTTCGCAGGCTGCCCTCATTTCCAGTGCGTCCTCCAGGGTCAATGCAGCCGGTTTTTCGCAGATGACGTGCAGCCCTCTTTCAGCTAACATCAGCACAAACGGTTTATGGAGATAGGTGGGCAGACACACCGCAACCGTTTCCAAATCTTTTTGTTCAAACAGCGACTCTACATCCGTGTATGCCTTCGCCCCAGTCAAAGCTGCTGCCCGCTCAGCCCGCCCGGCGTTAATATCAACCACGCCTGTCACCGTTACTCCCGGCATTTTCGCCAAATTGTGCGCATAGGCTGTCCCCATCGTTCCGCAGCCCAAAATCGCTATGTTCATGCTTATCCCTCCAGTATACCTTAATGACTTGGACCAGAAAGTGATACCGTATTCGTTGTCCACGAATACGACTCACCCTGTTACATTCTTCATGTGACATGACATTCCTGCCTCAATTTCGCATGATTCGTGCTTTTTTGAACTTATGCCGCTAACTTGATAAAGTGTATATATAGAGTAGTAAAAATCTTCTATATGACGCTTCAGCCATTATGAATAACATTCGAATAGGGTCGACAGGAAAGATCCACAGATAGAAAGGGTGTAGAGTGAACATGTCAGAACTTGTCGTTCAAACGAAAGCCGGGCGTATTCATGGCAGTTCGGAAAACGGAGTACGCGTATGGAAGGGAATTCCTTATGCGAAGCCCCCGGTTGGCCCGCTTCGATTCCGTGCTCCTGTGCCCCCCGATCCATGGGACGGGATAAAGGATACCACGGCCTTCAGCCCCATGTGCCTTCAACCGCTTGAATCCACTTCAAGCATGCTAGGCGGAGGCGTTACCAAAACCGTGTCCGAGGATTGTCTCTATCTCAATGTGTGGGCACCCCTGAACACGCCAGCGGAGCCGCTGCCGGTCATGGTATGGATTCACGGGGGCACTTTCGTCACAGGCTCAGGCAGCTTGCCAAGCTATAACGGCACGCCTTTCGTACTCCGGGGCGACGTGATTGTGGTAACGATCAATTACCGGCTGGGTCCGCTCGGCTTTCTCCATCTCTCCCCATACGGCGAAGCCTACTCCTCCAATACCGGTTTATTGGACCAGATCGCTGCCCTGGAATGGGTGCGGGACAATATTGCGGGCTTCGGCGGCGATCCGGAGCGGGTTACCGTATTCGGAGAGTCGGCCGGCAGCATGAGCATCGCAGCCTTACTTGCAATGCCGGCAGCCAAAGGGTTGTTTCACCGGGCTATCATGCAAAGCGGCGCTGCCCAAGTCATGGCTCCGGAACAGGCAAAGATGGTAACGGCAGGTTTGCTTAAGGAGCTGGACATAACGCCTGATAAGGTCCATGAGCTTGAATCGCTCACAGGTGAGTTAATATTCGAAGCCGGAGAACGATTGAAGAAACGTTTTGGCTCCGGCGTCAGCATGATCTTCCAGCCGGTGCTGGAACCGGGCACTTTGCCTCATGATCCGCTGCAGGCTGTTCAATCGGGCTGGGCCAAGGACGTGCCGATCCTGATCGGCACAAATCTCGATGAAGGCGCCTTGTTCTTCCGGCCGGACATGCCGCTTGTGAAGGAAGACGATCTTGTACGCACCGTTGAAATGATGACCGGTATCCAGGATGCCGCGCCTATCACCAAGGAATACCCGTACAGCATCGACGGACATGCCCAGATTATGACTGACCTGTATTTCTGGCGTTCGGCCCTGCAATTCGCTTCCGCTCAGAGCAAACACGCGCCGGTATGGATGTACCGATTCGATTGGACGCTGCCAAATCATCCGGTTCTCGGCAAAGCGATGCATGCCCTGGAGATACCGTTTGTATTTAACACCCTGGCGCTGTTTCAGAACATCGGTGTTCAAGTCGATGCCGCCACGCAAGCCCTGTCCAACCGGATGCAGGATGCTTGGATATCATTTGCGCGCCATGGTTCGCCGGATACGGAGGCGCTGCCGTGGCCAGCTTATGATCCGGCATCGCGCTCAACGATGATATTCAACAACGACAGCAGGATCATCGAGGACCCGGATGCGGAGAAACGGAACATGCTGCAATTATAAAATGGACGAGCCTTAAGCAAGGGCCCTTTCGCGGGAGGGGCTCCTTATAACAGCAAAAAAGCTGTACTCCTGGCATGACATCATGGACATCATGCCGGAGTACAGCTTTTTGTTAATTTTAGCAGGCCGCACATGCACATACACGACTAACCTCTGGCGTACCTCTATCCTACAGCATCCGGTTCAGGCTCTGTCCGTCGAAGTAAACTTGGATCGGACCGAGCCGCTCCTTATTTCACAGCTCCCTGCGTAATGCCATTGATGATCCACTTCTGGGCGAACAGATAAATGATGATCATCGGCAGCATCGCCATCAGATATGAAGCAAAGGCCAGATTGAAATCTGTATTGAACTGCCCCTGGAAAATATACTGCACAAGCGGCAGCGTGTAGGAATCCGTATCGCTGATAATGATGAGCGGCAGCAGGAAGTCATTGTAAGTCGAAAGGCAGATCAGAATGCCTACCGTCGCATTGATCGGTGCCATAATCGGGAATATGATTCTCCAAAAGGTTCCCCAAGTCGACGTGCCGTCCACCCGAGCCGCTTCCTCCAGCGCAACCGGAATGGATTTAATATAACCAACATACACAAATACGTTAAATGCCAATGCATACACGGTATGCAGGATGGTCAACCCGACCAGGTTCGTCATATTGAACCCGGCTGTCAGCTTGACCAGCGGCAGCATAATAATCGGGAACGGAATGAACATAGCGCTAATGAAATAGAAGTATAAACCCTTGAAGAACTTCCGGTTCATATTGCGGGCAATGGCATAAGCGACAAGCGAATTGGTCAGCAGGGTCAGTACCACCGTTGCCGTCGTTACCATCGCACTATTGCCCAGCGCGTTGAAGAAATTGGTCATTCGAATGGCATTCGTAAAATTCTCGAAATGAAGCTCCTTCGGCAGGCCGAACACGGAAGCCAGCATGTCCTCCGGCGTTTTGAGCGCAATCGTGATTGTCATATACAGCGGGAACAGGATCAGTATCGTCCCCAATGTGATGAGAATCATCACCGTCCAGTTGGTTTTCGTCCGCATTACATGTCCCCCTCTCTTCTCTGCAGGAATCGAATCTGCACAATCGATATCGTGGCAATCAGGATGAAGTAGATCACGGAGTTCGCGGATTGATAGGCAAACTCCCCTCCCTCGAAGCCGCCGGTGTAGATCAGATGGGAGATGGACTGCGTGGCCCGGCCTGGACCGCCGTTGGTAAGGGCGACGATCTGGTCAAAGACCATCAGGGAATTCTTCATCGCAAGCACCATGTTGATCGTAAAGAATGGCGCGATCAGCGGAAACGTTATTTTCCAAAATTCCTGCCAGCGGTTCGCCCCATCGAGGTTGGACGCCTCGTACAGTGTTTGAGGGATAGTCTGGAGCCCCGCGAGATACAGGATCGTGTTATAAGCTATGCCCTGCCATACCGCTACCACCACGATACCGATCCAGGCATGCTGTTCACTGCCCAGAATATTGGTGGACAGCCACTCGATCCCCAGGTTTTGGCCCCAGATGGTGAACACATTCGAGAACAGATAGTTGAAGATGTAACCAACGATCAGCACACTCAGAATATTCGGAAGAAAGTAGATGCCTCTGAGGAAATTCCTCGCTTTGATTCTGGCATTTAGCCCCATGGCAATCAGCAGACTGAAGATGTTGATCAGGATGGTTACCACGACCGCGAATTTGAATGTGAACCAATACGCATTGCCCACGTTGCCGTCCTTGAGCAGATTGATGTAGTTCTTGAATCCGATGAAATCGAAGTTATCGCCGAATCCATTCCAGTTCGTGAAGGAGTAATACACCCCCTGCAAGGCCGGCAGTGTCAGAAATACGAAGAACAGCACGACCGCTGGCACGGTCATCAAATAATAAGGCATAAGACGCTTGTTCATGTTGGGTCCTCCTCAATGCTCATGGATATCGTGTCACAGCGTTGATCGCTCCGTTAGCGTCTGTCCGCTACCTTGTCCCATTCGGTGTCCAGCTTCTGTAGATACCCGTCAATGTCCCTGTTCTGGAGGAAGGATTGGATCACCGAGTTCAGCTGCACAGCGGCAGGAATATAGTGATCGGCAAAGTCGATAACTTGGCCCCGCTCCAGATAAGGCAGCAGCTCTGCAACGGCAGGATCATCCTGCGTTACGCCCTCAACGGTCGAGAACAGCGTTTGCTCCGTAATATATTGCTTGCTATTCTCAGGCTCCAGCAGAAACTGAATGAAACGCTGAGCCTCCTCTTTATGCTTCGAATCCTCGGAAATAGCCAGTAGAGTATCAACGCCCGAAATCAGTTTATTCTCCTCCGGATGATCGCCGGTTGGCAAAGGAAAGAAGCCGATCGGCGCATCCGGATTGGCCTTCCGGATTTCCGGAATTGCCCAGGTTCCCTGGATATACATGGCCGATTCACCCCTCGCAAACCCCCGGTTGCCGTCCGCGTAGTTCTTGCCGAAGTTATCCCCATGGCCATAGTCCATCAACGCGAGCTGCTTCTCCGCAATCTCTCGATACTTCTCGGCAAACGTTACCGTGCCTCCCCGGCGATCCATGTAAAACTCTATGCCTTCCAGATTGGATGCCAATGCGTTAAACGGCAGCACCGTCTGCCAATCGTCTTTATAAGTGAAATAAAACGGGATTATCCCCGCATCCTTGGCCTTCTGCGCCGTAGCTAACAGCTCGTCCCAGGTCTTGGGAACGCTGAGCCCCAATTCCTTGAAAATTTCCGGATTGTACATGACGCCGTTAGCGTTCGTTGAATAAGGAATGCCTGTAACCTCGTCCATCCCCGCTACGTCTTTCAGCATCTGAACATAGGTCTCATCCACCTGACTCAGCAGCGGATTATTCGTCAAATCCATAAATATGCCGCTTTGCGCAAGCAATGAATACGTATCGGTTGCACCCATGCCGATAATGTCAGGAATATCATTCTTGACAACTCTTGTCTTGAGTACGGTCTCCGCATCCGGCGGATTCACCTGAACAACCTTGATCTCGGACTGGGATTGATTAAATTTCTCAATTAGTGCGTCAAAGGAGCCCTTAGCCTCAGGCTTATTCTGAAAAAATTCAATCTGCACGCGTCCCGATTCCTCTTTTGCACCGCACGCGGCCAGCATCAATACCATCACCAAACACGCCGCGATCCTTGTACCAAGCTTCATGGTCTGCCCCCCATTTCATATCCTGATGTAGTTTTGGTCAAAGTCCATGTCTATTTACTACCCTTTTTGCTTGGTTGGTAAACCTCCCGGACGCCGAGGGGACGCCCTCTTCACTTTATTGGACAAAACAAAAAAGCCAGCAGACCAGGCTCTTCAGCCTGGTCTGCTGGCAGGGATTGGCTATCTGCTCATAGCCTGATTCAACCTACTCCAACCATTTTTTATGAATGTCCGCAAACTTGCCTTGCAGCTTCATTTCGTCAATCCACATTTCCAGATAGCTTGCATATTCAAAGTCGCCGCGAGGAATCATGTAGCCTTTTTCACTGTTCGTGAACGGCTTATCCGTCAATGCAGCATACAGTCTGGAATCTGCTTTTGCATACGTAATCGCTTCGATCGTATCGGTAATCATCACATCATACGTACCGTCAGCCACCAAATGCGGGATATCCAGATTATTTGGAACGACAGTCACATTAGCTTTCGTCAGATGCTCGCGTACGAACACCTCGTTCGTTCCGCCCGGATTCACGCCAATGCGAACCGAAGGTTTGTTAATGTCTTCAATCGTCAGGTATTTGTCCTTGTCTTCAGCACGAATCAATGGGGCTTTACCGAAGGAAATGTACCCTTGGGATACATAAGCCGTTTTTTGTCTTGCCGTGTTGCGGGTAACGCCGCCCACTGCGATGTCGAATTTATCAGCCTGCAGGTCTTTCATCATGCTGGACCATGTGGTGTTGACGTAACGAACTTCCACGCCTAGATCTTTACCGAGCTCTTCCATAGCGTCAACGTCATAACCTTCATACTCTTTTGTAGCAGGATTTAAATATGTAAACGGTTTGTAATCCCCTGTCATACCAACCCGAATGTAGCCTCTTTCGATAATTTCGTCGAGCTGGGAAGCCGATTGTTTCTTAAGTTGTCCGGGTGCATTGGTCGAAGCTGATTTAGCGGATACCTCCGGTGATGTGAGCACTTCGTTTGCAGCAAAACCCGTTGCCACCAATGATAAGCTGACTACCCCTGCTAGTAATACCTTTTTCCAATTCTTAGCCATGTCTTCATTTCCTCCAGTTTTCATCTAGTTGTACATCGTGATGCCCCTTGGTTGGCAGCGGCATCGATCTGCCTGAAACACTCTGATCATCGTCTTGCTGGTACTTACTGGTACTTTCCGTGACTTACTGCCTTCCTCGTTACGATTGGAGCCTCTTTTCTTCCAGGCATCCCCCTCTCAAGTACCCATACGTGCGGTCCATACGAACGGAATGTTAAAGCCTGAATTTGGCAAGCTCTTTGCTAAGCTCCTGAGCGACCGTCTCCAGATGTTTAACGGAGTTCGAAATTTCCTTGATGGTTGAGATTTGATCTTCCACTGCGGCAGACACATTTTGGGCGTCGCTGGAAGTCAGATCTGCGATGGATTTCAGCTCTTCCACCGAAGCGCTGACCTGTTCGGATCCCGCCGACATTTCCTCGGAAGCTGCCGATACCTCCAGAATGTGGTCAGCCACGTTGCGTGTCGCACTCAAAATGTTATCGAATTTCTCGCGCACCTCTTCAATCAGCGCAATTCCATCCTGTACATCCTTCCGGCTTACGTCCATCACCTGTACGGCGTTAATTGTGTCCTCGCGGATTTCCGTTATCAGCTTCGCGATCTGATCGGTCGATACCTCGGATTGTCCAGCCAGTTTCTTGACTTCTTCAGCCACGACTGCAAAACCGCGTCCATGCTCGCCTGCTCTGGCTGCTTCAATCGAAGCATTCAAGGATAGCAAGCGAATCCGGGAGGTCACTTCCGTGATGAAGCTCAGAATCTGCTCGATTTCGGAAGAACGCTCATTCAAGCGCTCAATTGCCGTGCCGACCTTGGTCGTGCCCGCGCCGATGTTGCCGATCTGCTTCACCGCTTGTTCAACGACAACCGATCCGGTCTCCGCTTGACTTGCCGCCTCCTGTGCAGCTTCAGATACCATGGAGGACGTTTCGGCTATTTTGACGATCCCGCTAGCCATGTCACTCATCGATACGGCGATTTCGTTGGAGCTTGAGGCGTGAGCATTCGCGCCGCTGGCAATTTGACGAATGGAGGCGCCGATACGATCCACGCTGTCCATAGCCGTCTCCACCCCGCTCGAAACGGTCTCCGTTACCGACATAACTTGTCGGGAGGAATCATTCACACCGAGGACCAGATGTTTCAGATGCGATACTGTCTGGTTAAAATCGCCGGAAAGGACGGCAACTTCATCCTTGCCGCTAACCTGAATGGTCTTGGTCAAATCGCCTGCCGCAACTTCCTTAACTGCCGTGTTGAGCCTGCGGATCGGCCGGACGATCTGTGCCGTGAACCAAACCGCTGCACCGGCGGAAACGACCAGCGCGGCAACGGAAATAATGACTAACGTAACCGACATCTCCGTGATCGGAGCATTCAGCTCCTTGGTCGGTGCCGTTACGAATATGCCCCAATTCAAATTGGATGGCGCATAGGCAGCCGAGTACTTGGTACCTTCCAATACATAATCGAACTCGCCAGGTGCGCCTTGACTGACCTCCTCGTAGGCCTTCGTTAATTCCGCACTATTAACCTCCTTCACAGTCATTTGTAGAACAAGTTCCTCTTGCGGATACCACATGAACGTTCCCGCTTTGCTCAAAAGAAAAGCGTATCCGGTGTCTCCAAAGGTTTGGGAGGATACTTTTTTCTGCACCTCGTTGATCGGAAGCGTAGAGCCCATATAACCGTACTGTTTTCCATCCTTCATCAACGGAATGATCATCGTTACAATGTTGTTTCCCGTACGCTTGGAAAGCACCGGCTCGGATACAACCAGCTTGCCTTCTCCCTTCCCGGCTTCCTGATAATGGACGCGATCGGACACATCGGTCACCTCGCCCAGAAAGTTAATGACGTTCTTCCCCGTCAAGTCGTACGAGAAGAAGAAGGTCTCAAATTCCGGGTTCACTTCCTGTGCAGCCTGAATCAACTGCAGATCCTGCTCTTTATTCCCTGTTATAAATTTCCCCACGCTCTCAACCTTGGCAATTTCCACGTCAAGAAATTGATCGATCTGAAGCGCCAGCTTTTCTGCTCTAAGCTGTGCTTCCTTGTCCAAGCTCTCCTGCAGTAAGTCAGATGACCGGTTGTAAGTTACGGCAAAGACGGATCCAAGACTGACGAGCAAGAGCAAACAAATCATTGTAATCATTTTTTGCTTGAGACTCTTAAGCATGCTGATAACCCCCCCAAAAAAATAGTTCCTGGGTCCTATCCGATCATTCGTCCAAAATTTTTGCAAGTGCTCTTTTTTCTGTAAGGACTTTCTCTCTACAAACAAAAATGAACAAATCACATCGAAAAATCATGGTATAAAATGGTGAAATAAGACTCCACTTTATTAGTTATCGGTAGGGTATGTTCGTTTTTTGAGAGGTTAATGAGACATTTTACACAATTCGACATTAACGTGAGAGAGCGAAAATCCAGGAGTTCATCTAGTTCAAAAGATTTAATATATATAAATACTTTCATACATCTTTAGTCCCTGCCAATATATAGCGGGATTTTCCTGAGTTTATATGGAACGGAGGAATAGGAGCACGGCTAAGATAAGAGCAAAGAAGGCTGTCCCCTATCAAGCAGAATAATCCGCTTTTAGGGAACAGCCTTATTTCATTGCATGAGGATTCTTAATTTACGAACAGATATCCTTGTTCATTGTAAGCATGGAGCAGCGTGTACCGGCTGTTTCGAACCTTGTGAGCCTCACCCAGGCTCCGCTTTAACAATTCGCTCTTGATCGGAAGCTCCGACACTCCAGCCGGTCCGCCGACCGTTCGCATCATATCAGCCAGCTCTGCCGGCTCCGGGATTTGCGTTATATGCAACCGGATTTCATTCCAGTGCTGCGTGATCCGAAGTGCAGCGTCATCCGCACCCTGGGGGGCGCCTTTGTTCAACTCAAGCCCCTGTTCCCCGAGACGGTGATACAGCTTCGAGATTTCCACGCAAGCGGCACCTACCTTGGCACCGTGCAGCAGCTGCTTCTCCCCCAGCCGGATAAACTCCATCTCCCAATAGTGGGACAGATGATGCTCCGAGCCTGAAGCCGGATGGGATTGACCGAACAGCAGCATGGCTAAGCCGGATTCGACGAGCGCACCCATTAAGAGGCGCACCCCCTCCTCGGTTCGCTCCGCAATCTGTTTCATCCCTTTCACGCACTGGTTAAGCGCAGATCGCGTAATATCCGCCGAGATTTGCAAATAGGGTTCATCGGCCACCAGGCTTCCGAATTTCCAGTCGAACAGGGATGTATACTTGCCCAGCATATCCCCGAACCCGGCTGCGGTAAGCTGTGGGGGAGCCGACATGAGAATATCGACGTCCGCAAAAATCGCGCTCGGTCCAATGGCCGGAATCGTCTTTTTCTCCCCTCGTATAATGATGGGTGCTCCCTTGGAATTAAATCCATCCACCGAAGCGGCCGTGGGTATGGAGATGAACGGAATACCCGCGGTATAGGCAGCATACCGGCTAATATCGTGAATCGTTCCTCCGCCTACCGCCAGCACCGCCTTCGCCCCGCTTTGCTGGATATCCAGTATGACCTGAATCAGGGAAACCTCATCCGCGATAACATCTCCCTTCCGGTCCGGATGAAGCCTGGTGACTTGGACCTGAATCGAGGATTTCGTGAGCAGGCTCGCAAGTGGCTGGCCCGCTACGTCATAGGTATTGCCGTCGACGACCATCACCACCGAGGTCCAGCGTTTCGTCTCAAGGTAACCCGCGACCTCGCGCAGAGCTCCGGACTGGATCCGAACCAGCTCCACTTCATCCAGATTCGAAAGCTGCCTAGCAGGTAAGTCCGCCGCCAAACTTCGGACATTCGATAAAATGGAGGTCATATCGGCGTGCCCTTCTTTCCGATCACAGCCATCGCCGGCAGCGGGTCATTGCAGGTCATGCCGGTAACCCCGCATTCCAGCGAATAGCGGACACCCTCCTCATCGTCCGGACAATAGCTCCAGACCAGCAGTCCCTGCTCCTGAAACCGGGCAACGAGCTCCGGCGTAAGCAGCGGCATCTCCACGCCGATTGCCCACATCTTGGAGTAGGTTCCATCCTCGCCGAGGACAAATCGGGACATTTTCTCGCCAGGAAAACCCTGGGTCTTCAGTCCATGCGTATCATGAATATGGGTCAGAACTTCTGCATCGAAGCAGGTGAATACACAGCGCTGCAGGTACCCGTATCGGTTCAGCACATCAATCGCCAGGTCTGCTGCCTCTATAGCATCAGGGCTTGGCTTAATCTCCACGTTGCACAGAACTTCGGGATATTCCCGGAGCAGTTCGCATAGCTCCGCAAGCGTCGGGATCTTAAATCCCTCAAACTCCCGAGCGAACCAGCCGCCCGCATCGAGGGATTTCAGCTCTGCAAGCGTATAATCCCTCACCTCGCCGGCGCCGCTCGTCGTGCGCTGAACCGTTGCATCATGGATAACCACCACTTCCTTATCCCGCGTCAGCCGAAGATCAAACTCCAGCATATCTACCCCTAACTCCAGCGCCTTGCGAAAGGCCAGCAGCGTATTTTCCGGATAAGCTGATTTATACCCGCGATGTGCAGCCACCATCGTACAGGATGGTTCCCGTAGTCGTTCGATCATATGTCCTGCCACTCCTTTACCAGTTGTTATTGGGCCAAAATCCGTTCCGTCTCTTTCTTGAAGGTATCCAGCGTAGCCGGAATATCCTTGCTGTCGTACATGATCGCTTCCATAGCCGAGAAGAACTCATGCATAATCTCCGGCCATGCTACGTCCTTATTGGTATCGGTCGCAAATTCCAGCTGATCATAGGCGACTTTGCGGTTCGGTTCCTTGGCCCACAGCTCTTGGATCTTCTCCGACTCTACCATCTTCTTCGTGAAAGGCAGATAACCGGATTGCAAAATAAATTCAAGACCGCCTTCCTCTTCCATCTCCATCCACCGGATGAACTCCCATGCCGCTTCCTTGTTCTTGGAAGAGGACAGCATCGTCACATTCGCGCCTCCGGTCGGATTCGCATATACTTCGTCCTTAGGCAGGAATGCCGTCACGTAATCGAAATCCACCGCGCTGGACAGCCCGCCAATCGATCCCGTCGATTGATACATCATTCCGACCTTGCCTTCCACAAACATGCTGTTCACAATGTTGCCGGAATCCTGAGCCGGCGGATAATACAAGGCGCCTGTGCTTTGCAGGTCTTTAAGGTAAGTGAACATCTTGGCGCCTGCGCCGTTATCCCCGAAGCCGATCGACGTATTATCATCGTTGAAAAAAGTGCCGCCAGCCTGCGAGATCATGGCAATCGGATACCAAGTGTCATAAGGCATCGTAACGCCGTAGCGCTTATACTCGCTGCCTTCCTTAACCACCAGCGCATTGGCGACCTCCTTCAGCTCCTCCCATGTGGTCGGAATTTGAAGACCCTGCTCATCCAGCAATGTTTTGTTCACATGCAGAATCGGGGTGGAACGGTTCAGCGGCAGCGATACTAATTGATCATTGAAGGTGGAATGTCCCATCAGTCCCGGCGTAAAGTCGTCAACGCTGATGCCAGAGCCTTCTAGATAAGGCGTCAGATCTTCAAGCACTTCCGAATCGGCGAACATCTGAACGTAGGCTCGCTCCAGCATACTGACGTCCGGACCGGTATCGGATGCTATCGCTTGCTGCAGCTTGGTTACCGTCTCGTCATAACTTCCCTGGAAGGTGCCTATCACCTCGATATCCTCATGGGATGCATTAAAACGCTGGATGAGCGCGTCCATGTATTCCCCGTTCTTGCCGCCCAGCGAGTGCCAGAACTGAACCGTGGTTTTCCCTTTGTCTCCGGACGGGGCTTCGGTTCCCCCGCTGCCCGGGGCTTCGCCTGGATCACTGGAAGTTCCCCCGCCACCGCATGCGGCAAGCAAACTGAACAGCATGATGACGGATAGCAGTGTATACCATTTGGATTTCATATGACTCATTCCTCCATTAATTATTCGATTATGAATTGCTGAACCCTGTCATTTCCTGTAATTATTTAATGCCTGAATAAACAAAAGCCTTCACGATGTGTTTCGAGCAGAATACATACACAAGCAGGATCGGCACCACCAGAATCACATTCCCGGCCATAATGATATGCCAGTTGCTGATGCCCTCAGTCTCCCTTAGCATGGCGATCCCCAGGGTCAGCGGCCGGACAGCAGCAGAATCGGTCATGACGAGCGGCCAAAAATAGTCATTCCAGTGGCTGACAAAGCTGAACAGCGCAATGGTAGCCAGTGCCGGCTTCGACATGGGAATCATGATTTTTCGAATGATTTTGAATTCACTCGCATTATCAAGGCGGGCCGCTTCAATGATTTCCTCCGGAATCTGCATGAAATATTGCCGCAGCAGGAAGATGCCGAAGGCATTCGAGATGAACGGGATAATCTGCGGCAGCAGGGTTTTGACCAATCCCCAATCGGCCATCATCAGATAGACCGGAATGAACGTCACCTGGCCCGGGATCATGAAGGCCAGCAGGATCATGCCGAACAGCAGCGTTTTTCCCGGAAACTTATACTTGGCAAATGCGTACGCGGCCGGGATCATGATCAGGAACTGCAGAACGATGATGGATCCCGTGACAACAACCGAGTTCCTGAAATAGGTCAGAAAAGGACCTGCCTGCATCGCCTCCGCGAAGTTGCCCCACTGCGGCGAGGCTGGAATCCACGTTGGCGGAAACGTCATCGTTTCCCGGAATGTCTGGAGCGAGGTGGAGATCATCCACAGAAACGGGAAGATAAATATCATGAGCACCGCGGCTTTCAGCAAATAACCTAGCATTGTCCATACGATTTTTAAGTCAAAGGTCTTCAAACTGTGCCTCCTTTCTGCATGGCCAAAGCCTTATTGATAATGGACCTTTTTGGACAGCAGCCGGAAATAAATGAACGTGAGCAAACCGATAATGGCCATAAGCACAACGCCTGTCGCGGCCGAATAACCGATATTGGTCGTCCGGAAGCCGTATATGTAATACACAAGCGTAGTCGTTGCATTATTCGGTCCTCCGCCTGTCATCACCTGAACGGTATCGAAGACTTTGAAGGAACCGATCGTCATGATGATCAGGATAAAAAACAGCTGCGGCGAAATCATCGGCAATGTGATTTTATAAAACACCTTGAACCTGCTGGCATTATCCAGCGCCGCCGCTTCATAAATGCTTGGCGATATGCTCTGCAGGGCTGCCACGATAATCAAGGTGTAATAGCCGATAGCCTGCCAGACCGATACGATAATGACGGAAATCAATGCGGTCTTGGAGCTTTGCAGCCATGCGGACGGCGGGAGTCCCACCAGCTTGAAGATATAGTTGAGAAGTCCTTGATTCGGCTCCATCAGCCACAGCCAGACCAATGAGATCGACACAATCGAAACGACGTGCGGCGTAAAAATCCCGGCCTGAACGACCGAATTGAAACGCCCCTTCTTGTTAAGCCATACCGCAATCAGCAAGGATAGCAGCATGGTTAGAATAACG
This sequence comes from Paenibacillus sp. JZ16, assembly GCF_015326965.1. Classification (NCBI taxonomy): domain Bacteria; kingdom Bacillati; phylum Bacillota; class Bacilli; order Caryophanales; family Paenibacillaceae; genus Paenibacillus; species Paenibacillus sp. JZ16. The sequence continues at coordinate 5,314,912 of NZ_CP017659.1, read as the reverse complement.
ACGCCGACTGTGTAGATGGACGTGTTCCAGAGCGCTTTGTAGAAATCCCCGCGGCCCAGAATCTGGGTGAAATTGTCCAGTCCGACAAACTTGCTCTTATCCTTGTTCATCAGGTTGTATTTGAACAGGCTTAAGTAAATCAGATAACCTACCGGATACATCACAAACAGTATGATACCAGCCATGGCCGGCGCGATCAGCACATAGGGCCTGATCCCTTCCCAGATCCGCTTCTTATCCATGAGCCAGCCCTCTCAGCCGCTCCATGAACTCCCTATAGCGGACGTCCTGCGCTTCGATCCGGTTCTCATCCGCTCCGAAGAAAAACAATTTATCCGCCGGTACGCCGAGATGTACCTCCTGATCGACATGGAACTGGTCATCCTGACACTTCACCATGAATGCCTGGCCCTCCGTTGTCCTCACCTGATAAATCGTCTCGGATCCCAGCATTTCGCGCGTGATGACCTCCCCCTTGGTCGTATAATGAAACGACTCCGGTTCTGTGCCGATCACGACGCTCTCCGGACGGAATCCGAATGTGGTGCGATCGTCGCCAAGCGGCGCAATGTTCATGGGGGGAACCCCGATAAACTGGGCCGCAAACAGATTGCTGGGCTCCCGGTACACCACTTCAGGCGGCGCTTCCTGCTGTATGATGCCTTTGTTCATAAGGACGATGGTGTCTGCCATCGACATGGCCTCGATTTGGTCATGGGTCACATAGACAAAGGTCGTTCCCAGCTTCTTATGCAGCTCAATCAGCTCGATCCGCATCTGAACCCTGAGCTTGGCATCCAGATTGGACAACGGCTCATCCATCAGGAAAACGGACGGATTCTTAACCATCGCCCGGGCCAAAGCCACCCGCTGCCGTTGTCCGCCGGACAAGGTGGATGGCTTGCGATCCAAGTAATCGTTCAGTCCAACGGTTGCCCCTATAGTCTCCACCAGACGTGTACGCTCGGCTTTGGGAACCTTGTTGTTCACGAGACCAAACTCGATATTCTCGCGGACCGACATGGTCGGGTAGATCGCGTAATTCTGGAATACCATGGCCACGCCGCGTTTACCCGGCGCAATGCGCGTAACATCCTTGCCATCGATAAGAACGGAACCGGAGGTTTGAGGGTCAATGCCCGCGATCATCCTTAGGAGCGTTGTTTTCCCGCAGCCTGACGGACCGACCAGCACGGTGAATTTTCCGTCCTCGATGGTAAGGTCCAGGTCCTGTATGACGGTTTGACGATCAAACGACTTGCTTACTTTCACAAATTCAATGGATGCCAAGAGCGATCCCCCTCACGAAAGTGTAATGATGCTGTCATGACAAGCGAATAATAAATGAATCCATAAAAATGAAATCCCTTACATGCATCTGATAATAAGTACGCACCAAATGCACATGTAATGATCACTTTTGTTCATTTTTATTTAATTCGATTGTAGATGTGCAATATTAGGAGAGTGTTAGACCTTCGTACGGATTTTGTAAATTCGCTTCGCATCAAGGGATTTAACATGGCATTAACATACTGGGAGTACACTAGATAGACATGGAATCCTTAAGCATAAAAGAGCAAAAGTGCGCATTGTATGTACAAACGTACCTGCACAGCTCATTGTCTATTTAGGAAGGGAGAAATTATCGATTGCTAGCACATGAACGAAAGAAAAGGATTATTGATTATGTAAGGCAATACCGAACAGCAACGGTTGCTGCGCTGGCATCTGAATTCGGTGTTCACACGGCAACCATCCGCCGCGATCTGGCGGAGATAGAACAGGAAGGCGCTTTGAAACGCACGCATGGCGGGGTCATCATGGAGCAATGGACGCATAACGAGCCGTCCTTTAATGAGCGAACCAACTTTCATCGGGACGAGAAAATACGCATCGGTCAGCTCGCGGCTTCTCTCGTGGAAGACGGGGAGAATATCATCATTGATTCGGGAACAACCACCCTTCATATTGCAACGCATCTTGTGCACCGCTCGGACATTACGGTCATTACGAACGATATGAACGTGGCCGTCGAACTTCGCGATGCTCCGGGCATCAAAGTCATCCTGACCGGCGGGGAGCTGTACCCCTCGAGTTACATGCTAAACGGCATGTTTACCGACCATGTGCTGAAATCCCTGCATGTCGAGAAAGCATTTATCGGTACCCCTGCCCTGCATCCTCAGCATGGCCTCATGCACCCGGAAGCGCTGCTCGTCCCGGCCAAGCAGAACATGATTCAGGCCGCAGGTGAAATTGTCGTTGTCACCGACCACAGCAAGATCGGCAAACTGTCTCTGCACACGGTCGCCCCCAACAGCGCGATACATACTCTTGTCACCGGCACTGAGGCTTCCGACTCGGATATCAAGCCGTTCCAGGAACGGGGCATTACCGTGTACAGAGTTTGAGGCTTTCACACTTTGCATACCTTCATACTTTGCATACATTGCATATCTTGCATACCTTGCATACTTTCATACTTTGCATACCTTGCATACTTTCATACTTTGCATACTTTGCGTACCTTGCATACTTTCATAATTTGCATACCTTTGTGTACCTTGCATCTTTTGCATACCTTTGTGTACCTCAGCATTCCTTCGCACACCTAGGCATTCCTTTGCGTACCTTTGCGTACCTCGGCATTCCTGAACTTCTTTCAGAACACACATAAGGCACCCCTAGGGGTGCCTTATCAAGCTGCTGCTTGCTGGCAGCTTGTTTATTTATATTCCACTGCTATGTTTCCCATCCATGCCCGCTCTTTTTTCGCCATCCCCCCGCTTAGACCAAAAGAAATAAGCAGATAATTCACTGAACGTCCAAAAATTACGATCGCTATTTCGTTCAATATGTCCAAAAATACGATCGCCATATCATTCAATATGTCCAAAACTCAACGGTCGACAGTCGATCCAAGCATGCCCCGGGCCACGTACCGTGCGCTCAGGGAGCAGTGCGCACGATGTACTTGTTCTTTGGTATAAGAAACTCCTAACGGACTCAGAATACCTTATTTCATTGAAAACAGCCCTTTTAGTAACTTTAGCGGACCCAGCGGACCTTATTTGCGGTTTTAGTTGGTATTTGCTCCCGTATTTCTCATAATAGCGGATCTGGAGTCCGGTACATTGTGAAAAATCGGGTTATGATCTTAAATAACGGAACTAGGGTCCGTTAAAGTTGACGAAAGCCATGAAATCATCGAATAAAGACATCGACAGTCAGTGAACCCACAACATTTCGATCGGTAATTTCAAGAGCCACCAGGGACAATACGTAGCCGACGGAAGCTATTTCCTCTACGCATATTAATGGAAGTAACAAAAGGAAATCTCCCCCCACTCTCTCATTCCCTGCCCGGCTGCCTAAAAAAAAGATCCGGCAGTCATAAGACGCCGGATCTCTCACCCTATCGATTAAGGAATGACCTTCCAAACTTCGGCAGATCCAGGAGTTTCGCCTTGAGTCCACCATCTTGCTTCATAGTTCACGCCGTTGTGGCTGACTTTGCTGCCACCTAAATAAACGGCTGTTGCGCTCCATGCCGGATAGGTCGCTGCGCTTCCGGATGTTGATACGGTAAGCGGAGCGGATGCGGATGATTTGCTGCCCGTACTGCTCACGGCGACCACAGTATACGTATAGGACGTTCCTTCGGCTAACCCCGTATTGGTATAGGAGGTTGTTGTGGAAGTACCTACAAGGGATCCGTCACGGTAGATTTCGTAACTGGAAGCACCTGTGGAAGCTGCCCATGCCAAGGAAACACTGTTGTTGGTTTGGGCTGGGGAAGTAAGTCCTGTCGGTGCCGGTACGCCTGGGTTCGGCGTTCCACCACCGCCAAAGTCCACATCGATAACGTTATAGAAAGCGTTAGCTGTGTCAGCTACTTCCCATACCGCCAGAATGACATGGTAACCGGACTTTGCAGGAACGTTACAAGTGGATGCATAGTTTGTCGGAGGTTTTACACCGCCGTAGTTAATGGAGCAGAAAGGCGTCAGATCAAACGAAGCTCTGCTCAAAGGAGCATTTTGATTCCAGCCGTCTTTTGTAATGTAGTATTTCCAGCTTGCCGTCGCATGGTTGGCTGTCAAATGCCATTGGAACGTTGTGGTTCCCGGGGAAATGCTTACTTTGCTCCAGCGAGTTGCGGATTGCTCGTCAAGTTTAGGGAACACGCCGCCTGCACTGGCGATTTTGCCATCGGCAGGGCCTGCGTTCGGCCAGCCTTTAGGAGCTTCCAAGCTTTGAGGCTCATACACGACTGCGCCGCAATCGGTATTTTGCCCCTGCTTACACAGAATGGCGCGGCTGCCTGGGGAATCGACATATCCGTGGGCAGAAGCTTTATCAGCAAATAATACCATGAACAAGGTCATCAACAACATCGTGGAACCGGCAATGATCAGATTCTTGAGCCAAGTTTTGTTCGGCAAACTTAAAGTCATACAATTAATCCTCCTTTAATATAAAAGATAATAAATAAAGCGTTTACACAACCTCCGGCTGCTCGGCCCACCTCCCTTTCTTTGATCCAGTAGTCACCCTCTTAATTTGACTGATAACTTGATTAAACTTGGAAATCTTCCACAACCATCGTCCAAGCTTTACCAGTACTATAATTATTTTAAAGCATATGGAAGCCCTATCCCATAACACTAATCAACGATTTGTTACACATTTCAATGAAATTGGATAAATATGTAACCTGAAATGTTATGAAAACACACGGAAATTGCAGAAAAAAATCACAAAAAAAGCATGCCTCCCCTGGGGGAACCATGCTTTCGTTCCATGCTGTTCTTTCCGTTTTGACCGCGCAACAACTCCTATTCCACGCCGTCCTTAAAGTGCTTCTGATAATGCTTATCCCCTTTATGCTCCAAGTCCTCGATCGTAAGCTCCAGGGTATGAATGATCTGCTCCTTGACCTGATTCAACGTGTCAAAATACACGTTCTCCTCCGATCCTACAATGCGTGTGCCGCTGAGTGCCTGAACGGCCTGGTAGATCCGGTGCTGTTCGGCCAAATCGTCAACGGCTTTCAACGTATGCTTCATCTGAAGGAACAGATCCCTATGATGCTGGGTCGTCAAACGTTTTTCAAGTTCCTCGATTCTGGCATTCATGGCGCTCCCTCCTTCACAATAAGCTGCTTTTGATTATATTTCCCTGACATTTTGCATTTCCAAAAAATCCTTCTTATATATATCACGGTTTCTTTATACTGAAACAGGAAATTGACCACTGCTCAGCGAACTATGATAACGTTAACATTTTGCATAGTTACATACACTGAGAATGTCGAAATCGATCAAACATTTGGAGGTAACAATGGAAAACAACGGACTCGGAGGAAAGAGCATTATCCTCAGACTAGAAATGAATACACAAGAAATCAAATTCGGTCAGGTAGCATCCGCCATATTTGAAGCCGGGGGAGACATGGTCGCTATCGACGTCATTCAGGCGAGCGGCCACATTACCGTACGCGATATTACCATTACGGTCACGGACAGCGTCGATATCGGAAAAATTACAGATGCCGTGAAAAATCTGAAAGGCGTCCGGCTCGTCAACGTTTCGGATCGTACCTTCCTGCTGCATCTCGGCGGCAAGATCGAAACCCAGCCTAAAATTCCGATCCAAAACCGCGATGATCTGTCGCGCGTCTATACGCCAGATGTTGCCCGGGTGTGCGCAGCCATTCAGGAAGACCCGAAAAAAGCCTTTACACTCACGATTAAAAGAAATACGGTGGCCGTCATCTCGGATGGAAGCGCCGTGCTCGGTTTGGGCAATATCGGCCCTTATGCGGCCATGCCGGTGATGGAAGGAAAATCGATGCTCTTCAAACAATTTGCAGGTGTAGACTCCTTCCCGATTTGCCTGGATACCCAGGATACGGAAGAGATCATTTCTTGCATCAAAGCCATGGCACCGGCTTTTGGCGGCATTAACCTGGAGGATATCTCCTCCCCGCGCTGCTTCGAGATCGAACAACGACTGCGGGATGAGCTGGATATTCCCGTATTCCACGATGACCAGCACGGCACAGCGGTCGTTCTGTATGCGGCACTGATCAATGCCCTGAAAATTGTCGGAAAAACAATCGATAAAGTCAGGATCGTTGTGTGCGGAATCGGCGCTGCGGGCGTGGCATGCAGCAAAATCCTCCTGTCGGCCGGTGTCAAGGACATCATTGGCGTAGACCGCGAGGGTGCGCTGGTTGCTGGAAAAGAGTACAGTAATAGTATGTGGCAATGGTACGCAGAGCATACGAATCCGAATAAAGTTGAAGGTTCCCTGCGCGAAGTGATCCAAGGTGCCGACGTGTTTATCGGCCTATCCGCCGGCGGCCTGCTTCGCCGCGAAGACGTACAAGCCATGGCTAAGGATCCGATCGTGTTCGCAATGGCAAACCCTACGCCGGAGATTAAACCGGAAGAAGTCGAGGATATTGTAGGCGTCATTGCAACCGGACGTTCGGATTATCCGAACCAAATTAACAACGTCCTCTGCTTCCCAGGTATTTTCCGTGCTGCCCTGGATTGCAGAGCAACCACGATCAATGAGGAGATGAAACTGGCTGCAGCCGAAGCCATCGCGTCCGCCGTATCGGATGAGGAACGCAACCCGTCGTATATTATTCCAAGCGTATTTAACCAGAACGTCGTGAAAGCCATTCGCGAGCTTGTCGTGAAAGCGGCGATCAAAACCGGCGTCGCCCGGAGAATCCCGCGTGAATAAGCAATTCCTCATTCGGAAGTTCAATAAGCAGGCAGCGATATATGAAAGGAACACCAGACAGCGCAGGCTCGGTGAATGGAGACAGCGGCTGCTTCACGATGTAGAGGGTAGCGTGCTTGAAGTAGCTGTCGGCGCCGGCGCGAACTTCCCCTTCTATCATCGTGACAAGGTGAACGTAACGGCTGTCGACTTCAGTCCCGAGATGTTAAGCTGTGCACGGCGGATGGCCTCCGAGATGGGTATCCGGGCCCATTTCCTAGAGCGGGATATCGAGACGCTGGAGCTGCCGGAACGTTCCTATGATTGTGTTGTATCCACCCTGTCGCTATGCGGCTACGAGGATCCGGTCAAAGCTCTGAATAAAATCAATCGCTGGGCCAAACCCGGCGGCCGCGTTTATTTACTGGAGCATGGCATGAGCACGAACCGGTTCCTAGGCGCTATTCAGCATCTGATCAACCCGGCAGCACGGCGGATATCCGGCTGTCATTATAACAGGGACATGATCCAGATTGCGAATGCCTCGGAACTGAACATCCTGAAGACAGAACGCTATTGGAACGGCATCGTTCATCTGATCTGGGCGCAAGCAACCTGATCCATTCATTCATTTTGACCTGTCGGCATAAATTTTAACGAAGCTCTTATTAATTAATCTGGAGGAACTTGTTATGAACACAAGGCCTGATTCTAATGAATATTTGCCCCTCGCCGAAAAATACGTCTCTCTTGTCCCCGAAGGCCATATTGCTGAAGTTTTGCAGCGGCAGCATGATGAAACGTTACGATCGCTTAGCGATCTGACGGAAGAACAAGCGAATGTTCGCTATGCGGCAGGGAAATGGAGTCTAAAACAGGTGGTCGGACATATCGCCGATGTAGAGCGCTTATGGAACTACCGCATTCTCTACATCGCGCGTGGAGATGCCCGTGAATTCTCGGGGTACGACCGGGAGATTTTTGTCCAAAATTCTCCCTTCAGCCATCTTCCGTTACGGGAAGCCCTCAAGGATTATGCTGCTGTCCGGCAGTCTACCATTACGCTGGTTGGAAGTTTGACGGAGGAAGCGCTGCTTCGCCAGGGCACGTTCAACAATTACCCGCTCTCCGCCCGGGCAGCCGCCTATGTCATTGCCGGTCATGAGCTTCATCACCTGAATATTCTACGGGATAAATATTTAACGTAGTTTATAAGGGGCATCCTTACACGGCATTTGGCCTGAAGGGATGCCCCTTGGCATGCTGCCGATCCACATCGTCTGCCTTCACTTCCTTAAATTTAAAAAGGCCTCAAGCTGAGGCCTTTTTTTCTACCATATTATGTAATGATTCAGCAGAGCATGACTGTCTTAACTCCAATTCCATACCTCGATGCGGCCCAAACGGAATCCCCAGAATTCCGACTCCTCCTTCAGCTTCTCCAGCTCACGCACAGGTCCCGTAACGGTCGCTCCGTAAACTTGAACCCCATTTTTCTTTAAGTAAGCCAGCCGCAGTTTGTCTTCATCCACGCCGTTATATTTGATGTTGTCCGTCATCCATTCAACGTCGGCGATCAGTTGCTGCACATGATCCGTGATCCCGGCATCCAATGAGAAGAAAGTATGCCAGGCAGAAAGAAAATGATTATCGCTAAACTGAACCATGGGTCTTAACGTTAGATGAGGAATCATGTAATCTGCGCCGCTAGAGCTATAAGTACTCAACTTGAAATCCTTCAGTTCGCCTGCAAAAACAGCCATACTGGTTACTTTAACATCATAGTCCGACAAGAGCTTTAAGACCTGCTCCGGCGACTTCAACGTTCGAAGCGAGAAGAATATTTCCGCCACGTTGCCGTCCTCAAGCTTTTCTAACTGATTCATTGCACCATTCTGATGAAGGGAGTCTGTAATCTTCCCACCCTCCAGCAGGGCAGAGTGCAGGTAAAAGGGATTTCTTTCATCCCCGTTCAGATAATGCCCCCGTTCTTCAATGGAATAGGTCAATTCTCCCCATAACCTCTTCTTCGCGTGAAGCTCTCCAACGATTACCTGCCATTCCCCCACATCCCTGTACACTTTCAGCGTTTTCTTCTGGGTGAGGAAGGGCGTCACTTCTACCGAAGACAAGCCGCGCTTATCTACCACAAGTCCACTCTCATGCAATTCAACCGTTGTCATGACAGACCTTAAGAATTTATCGTTCAGGCCGGATTCTTCATGGTAGATGTAGACGGCTGCATAATACACGCCATAAATAAGAAACGCAGCTAACAAAGCATTTATAAGCTGCTTCACCCTTATCTGCCAGGTTATCCGATTCATCACTTCCGTATCCATCTCCTCTCTACCTTCTCATGTAGACAACGGTTTAATCGCGCTAATGTTACGGTAAAATAAGAAAAATCGCTACAGCAGCTGAAGACACGCAGCTACCGTAACGATTCCATATGACGAATATTCTATATTATTTCACTTAGTGAATGGGGCGTTCTGTCCGTCCCAGCACTCCACATCATCAAGCCCTTTGATGCTATCCTTGGTGAAGACAGGATTCAGGCCTGCCCGTTTCTGCTTCATGTAATCTTGAAGCGCGGCAAAGGCCGTTCGGGATAGCAGCGTAATAGCCACAAGATTCACAATCACCATCAATCCCATGAACAGGTCGGCCAAATCCCACACCAGCTTCACGCTGGTAACGGAACCGAAGATAACCATGGCCAGCACAGAAGCTCGATAAACCCATATCCATGCCCGATTCGACTTCAAAAACTCGATATTGGTTTCCCCGTAATAATAATTGCCGATCAGCGTGCTGAACGCAAACAGGAAGACCATAACGGCCAGGAAGTCGGACGCCCATGCCCCCATCTCCATGCCCAGCGCGGCCTGCGTCAGGGCGATTCCATCAAGTCCGGTCTGCTGATAGGCACCGGTAAACAGAATGATGAAGGCGGTGCTTGTACATATGACCAGCGTATCGATCAATACGCCCAGCGCCTGCACCAGCCCTTGCTTGGCTGGATGGCTTGTCGTTGCGGTAGCCGCTGCGTTAGGCGCGCTCCCCATGCCGGCTTCGTTGGAGAACAGCCCTCTTTTGATCCCGTTCATGAGAGCGGCACCGATCGACCCGCCAACAACCTGCTCATAGCCGAACGCGCTTTTGACGATAAGAGTTAAAACTTCCGGCAGCTTGGTGATGTTCGCCAATACGATAAACAGCGCGGCACCGACATACAGGACAGCCAATACCACAACGATCAGCTCCGACATTTTGGCAATCCGCTTCACGCCGCCAAAGATAATAACCGCGAAGATAACCGCCATAATAATGCCGATGGTTAATCGGTCAGTTCCGAATGAATTCTCGAAGGCAATCGTAATCGTATTGGATTGGACCGCATTAAAGACAAGACCGAAGGACAAGGTGATCAGGATCGCAAACAACACGCCCATCCACCGTTTCTTTAATCCTTGCTGCATGTAATAAGCGGGACCGCCGCGATAACCACCCGCCCCATCTTTTACTTTATAGATCTGGGCCAGCGTACTCTCGATAAAACTGGATGCCGAACCGATAAGCGCAATAATCCACATCCAGAATACGGCCCCGGGTCCTCCAAGCGAGATGGCCAGAGCCACCCCGGTTATATTCCCTGTCCCGACACGGGCTGCCATACTGATGGCAAATGCCTGAAAGGGCGAAATGCTTCCCTTCGCTTTGCTCTTGGGTTCGCGGATGACCCGGAACATCTCGCCGATCAGGCGAAATTGCAGAAACTTGGTCCCCACCGTGAAATACAGGCCAACGGCAATCAGCAATACGATGAGCAGCTTAGACCATAAAAAATCATTAAAGATATTGACTACATTCTGTACAATTTGATCCATATTCTACCCTCGCTATAGAAGTCATCACCCATGGTGTAGGTTTTGTGTAAAATAGTCCACGTTTCATCTAACCATTACTTCCCCATCCAATACAAGAGGTTAATTGTGGAAAATGCTGCACCTAACCTGGGCGGTTTCGTCATTTCTTATTCGCGGCGATTCTTTGTTGATCTCAAGGCGGGGATTTTCGGACATTCATATTAAAAAGGACCCTCTCCTCTGCGTGTTAAAGCGCAGGGAAAGGGTCCTGTCCTCATGTCAGGCTGCCTACCTACCAGCCTGTCTATGATGAAGAGTTCATGCCCGTATAGACCAGAATCGCATCGCGGAGGAATACCGCCGTTCCAGGCTGCTTCTCATCGTAATGAGCGGTAAAGCGCTCATCGTCAACATACATCTGGGCGAGACCTGCGTGGGCCTCTTTGCTGTAATCGTTCCAATAATAAGTGAGCCAGCGCTTGTGAAGATCGGCCGCCTTCTGGGCCAGCTCACTGGCAGGATCGCCTTGCTTAAACGCTTCGGCCAGCGTCTCGTACAGCTCATCAGCTAGGCGCGTTATTTCCTCATGCTGTTCTTGCGTCATATTTTTCAGCTGGGCATTGGATTTATTTACAATCTCATCGCCATACTTCTCGCGAATCTCCTTACCGTATTTCTTCTCATTATCATCAATCAGCTTCTGCTTGAATCCTTCAAATTTCTCTTGGTCACTCATGGTTATTCTCCCTTCGGCGGAGGCGATCGTGTTCTCCACATTGGTAATCAGCAAATCCAATTGCCTTCTTTTGTCTAGGAGCTGCGCATGGTGTTCTTGGAGCGCCTTGATTCGGTTGAAGGATGGTGAAGTCATAATCTCTTTGATATCGTCCAATTGAAGCCCGAGCTCCCGGTAAAACAAGATCTGCTGCAATTGATTGACCTCCTCCTGCCCATAGATCCGATATCCCGACGAGTTGATTCTGGCCGGCTTCAGAATACCGATCTCATCGTAATAACGGAGCGTCCGGGTACTTATTCCTGCCAACCTTCCAAGCTTCTGCACCGTGTATTCCATGGTTTCTCACCTCCTGACAACATCAATGTACACCTTTACGTAACGTTAAGGTCAACACGCTGTGCAAAAAAATTTTAAATTTCTTAAACAAAAAAGAAACTGAATGTATTCTCAACAGAATATCATCCAGTCTCCCCTACGATCCACTTCAGTATGTTACTCCGCGTCCGCTTCCGTGTCTGCCGCAGGATCTGCTGCCTCATGAGCGTTCGTATGCTTCTCGTTCACCCACTGCTTCAACGGCTCGGTCATTTGATCCTTCAGCTTCTGAATCAATTGATCCTCCGTAATCCCCTTCGCGGCCGCGATCTCGGCCAGCGACTGCCCTTCCTTCATTTCTGCCTTCAATTCGTCCTCAGATAATCCAAGCAGAGCTGCAAGTTCCTCCGGATTACCGAATGTGCCGAAGCCTCGGCTGCCTTTGCCATGGCCTTTTCCAAAACCGGCTTCGCTGCTCTCCACGATTTGAGTAAGACGGTCGCTCAGCCCCTCTTTCCACTCGGCTGCTTCGGTTTCCGTAATGCTGCCTTCACTCAGGCGTTCATCAATCTTGGCGGTTTCCAGAACGGTCAGCTTCTGCACAAACACGGATTGGGTTATTCCTTTGCCTTCGGCAATTTCAACAAATGTGCTGCCTGCTTCAAGCGCTGTGCGAATCTCTGCCTCCGTGAGCCCAAGAACTTCGGCCGTCTCTTTGACGATGTTTGCGCCGCGAGGACCGCCACCCTTACGTTCCATCCACTTTCCATCTCGGTTCTTGCCTGCATCGGCAGCTGATGAGCCTGTCCCCGTCTGTCCATCCTCGGATACCGAGGTGGAAGCGTCTGTGCTCGTCGCGGCAAAAGCCTTGCTCTGAAGATACCCGGCTCCCCCTAGCACAATCGCTGCTGCCATACTGCTTACTAATACTTTTTTACTAATCGGATTCATCGTCATCTCTCCTTAGGTTCATGGTTTGTCTTACAATTTGAAGTATAGAGAGGGAATCTGAAAGTAAACTTAGGGCAACGTTATGCCAGGCTTAGGCTCAGCTGAAGGTTTGCTGAATGTGACGGTATGCCAACGGGCCTCAGCACATCATAAAAAGCAACTACCGAAAAGACAACGTACGGTAGGAGGCCAGCTTGCGAACCGTCAGCCACAAGGATAAGAGGAGAAGCAGCTCAAATACGTTCGTGGCAGCCGAACTTTCGATCGGAATCGAAATGGCGCTCCCGGCAGCCATCAGCACCGTACCGATAAACAACAGCGGCGTCTTTCTCCTCCGCCATACGATAACGCCTGCCATCAGCAGAGGGATCAGGATCAGGATGACCATGAGCGGCGGCCCCCCGGATTCGGTCGGAACATAACGAAGCGCTCCGTATTCCATGGAAGGCTGGAGCTTAAGCGGCAGCGTCTCCGTCAACACCTCCAGCACAATAAGCGCTGCGGTCAATATCCAGGCTCCCCAAGCGGCAGCCCGCTTGTTGGCCCAAGGGCTTCCTGCCTTGCGGATCATATCGAACGACACGAGCACAAGCAGCGGCGTTGCCAACGCATGCACCCAGAAACGCGTAACGTTCAGCCCCTCCAGCAGATCCCCCTCCCCGATGTATTTCCCGATGCCGATCACGCAATTATCCCAGACCAGTCCGGCCGTCACGATCAGCAGCAAATACCGAAGACCCGGCGAAGAATCACGCTTCAACACCACGCACCCATACAGAAGCAGCGCAGCATATACAACGGCCAAGCCCAAATACAGTACAGAATCCATGGTCCATATCTCCTTTCATCTTAACGCCTGACGATCGGATCTTGATTGACCCTGTTGCAGCACGTACTGATAGGTTTTATACCCGTTAGCCCGCCATCCTAACCCAAGTGTATGTATATGAAGCAGGGGAGACTAACGATGTGGAGATTTTTAATGGAGTCACGAAGAAGATCCTCTATCCAGCGCAAAAAACCGCCGTAGACATCCCTCTCCAGCGGTTTCTATCCATAGATCCTTCACGAATTCATATGCAATCCATGCTTCCCATTCAATCGGATCAAGCGTCTTACTTCCCCTTCTCCTCAACTTCCGAAATAGCCCGGTTGGCCAGATTCGTCAGCACGACATCGTCCATAGGCGGATTATGAAGACCTGCCCGGACATCCCTGTACATTCGTTCCAACGGGAGCTGCCGGGAGAGACTCAATCCTCCAACGATCCGCATCGCATGATCGACAATCCGGAGCGCTGCATTGGTTACAACATATTTGGCAAGACCCAGCTCAGGCTTAAGCGCAGCGCGGTTCTCCACTTCCTTGTCCCAGCGGTCGGCGGTTTGATATAAATAACTGCGGGCCGTAAGCAGGTCCACTTCGATTTCGGCGATATGTCTTTGGATATTCGGCAATTCGGCAATAGGGACCGTCAAGGAGTTCGGTTTATGATGACGGGCAAAATCGATGGCAAAATTGCGCGCGGCATAAGCAATCCCCATATAACATGCCGGTATGTGAAGCAGAATGCCTTCCGTCGGCACGGGAAATTCAGGTTTCTCATAATCGAGTCCCCGAATCACTTCCGCCTCCGGCACGAAGACGTCCTCCAAAATCATGTCATGGCTTCCCGTAGCGCGCATGCCCATCGTATTCCAGGTTTCCTCGACCTTGACCCCGGGTCCACTTCGAACGAGGAATGCACCAACCTTCTCGCTATGCTCGATACCGGCCGTAACCACAAACTGCTTCAAGATCGGGCTTAATGTGCTGAAGGTTTTGCGTCCGGTAATGCGCCAGCCGCCCGAAACTCGCCGTGCCGTGGTCTCCGGCCTCCCACCCCGGCTGGGACTTCCTGTCGCAGGTTCGCTTGCCAGTTCATTAATGAGCACGCCTTCAGCTACAACGTCCTTGCACAGCCTCTCAAATAAAGGTTCCGGCCAAGCCTTGGATAGGCGCAGCTGGAGTATTTGCCCGATATGCCAACCAACCGCCAGCGCCGTAGAGCCGTCGCCTCTGGCGAGTCGTTCCTGGGCAAGCACCATTTCGTAAACGGAAGCTTCTTCTCCTCCATAGGATGCCGGGACGGTCAGCTTCAGATAACCCGACTCCTTCAGATCATCAAAATTTTCGAACGGAAACGAACCCTCCAAATCGTGCCGTGGAGCTCTTTCCGCGAATTTCGCCCCAAGCTTATCGGACCGAGCTGCGATCATGGCTTCGCGTTCATTACGTATGAATGGATCTGTGGAACCGGATCGATTCAAGTTCGTCCCCTCCTTGCTATCCCTTGTATTCCGATGGATATATACTTAAAATTGTAGCAACCCTATTTGGGGGTGTCAATGAAGGAGGGCGCCGATCGCCGCTCCCCCCCTTTAGTTCGGATATATCCAGTGTATGATTTCCGAATCCTCGTGACTCTTCTGGAATCCCAGTTTAAGCAAAACATGCTGAGAAGCCGCATTTCCGGGTTCGCATCTAGCGATGATGGATTTGACGTCCCGCTGCCCCGAAGCCCAATCCAACAGTTTCTGCGCCGCTTCATGACAGTAACCTTGTCGCTGATGGCTTGGATTGGTCGCAAAGCCGATTTCGATTCTGCCCTCCGGATCAGGATCTCCCAAGAATCCGATGCCGCCGACAATATCGCGCGTGGCCTTGTCTACCATAATCCATGAATCAAACCCCCGCGTACCCTTATTCTTGACCAACAACTCCCGGAAAAAAGGCAATGCCTCATAAAAGTCGGTGCCCGGCCATTCGCCGTTACTGTGGTATCCTAAATCCTCGAATGCCTTCGGATCCCGGCGCGATGCCGCGTCAATCAAATCCAAATCCAATGTTTTAAGCAGCAAACGTTTTGTTTCCAGTTCCATGATGTGTTCACCTGTCCTTCTTAACATTTATTTTTATTAGAAAACATAAACAGGCGGAAAATGAACTTGAGTCATTCTCCGCCTTTATATGAAGTCTATATGCTAATTGCATCCATAAGAAAAACATCAATCAACGCACTTCATAGATGACAGACCGCGTTTAGATGAAGTTTTCTTGCGATTATCGAATGGTTCAGCTTAGCTGAAAACTTACAAATTCAATAATCTAATAAAAAATCCGCGCTGCAGAAGCAACGCGGATTCAAGACGCAAATAGGATAGCCTACCCAAGGCTTCCTTGATCTCCGCAGTTCTTAACTCCTCCATATCCGGCTGAAGAATGCACCTTGAACGAAACCTAGCCAATGGCGGCTATGTCAGGCGTTCCTCAGAACCTATAGGTTCAAACAAAGTTAAGAACAATAAATCTCTCCTTAAAGTAGGTTTTACATATTGTACCTATGACCAGATGAGCGCGTCAAGCTGTAAAGCCCCCTTCTGGTCATAAGACTACATCGCGTTCTCCTTCAGAAATGAAGTGATGGATTCATTCACTTCATCCGGATTATCCATATTCGTTGCATGGTGAGCGTTCCGGATGATTCTTAATCGCGAATTCGCCATTTTCTCCTGCATGTACGCCTGCTGCCTTCGGATCATCGTGTCGCTCTCTCCTTGAAGAAGCAAGGTCGGACAATGGATCTTATGCAGATCCTGCGTGCTGTCCATTCGGGTCACTGCATCCCATATCCGAACCCAGTTGGAATGCGGGATGGAGCAAAAGGCTTTCTCTATATAAGCTTGGTTACTCTTGTTGTACTTGGACAGCATTTTCGCTTGCCATTTTCCCGATAAGGACATCGGCATCAAGTAACTTGACCAGCGATTCAGCGGCACGAACATTCGCTCATACCAATTGAACGCATTCGTGAACGGCGTGCCGATCAGTACCAGGGCTGCAACCTTCTCAGGATAGCGAACGGCCGTCTGCAGCGAAATATGCCCGCCCAGGGACAGCCCGCAAAGAATCGCTTTTTCAATGCCCAGTCCGCTTAGCAGATCCGCCAAATCCCTGCTGAAATCCTCCGAATCCACCTTTCCGTCCGGCAAGGAAGAGGAACCATGCCCCCGGATATCCCATACCAAGGTCTGATACTGACGTGAGAAATAATCGACTTGCGGCCGCCATTGTTCATGATTCCATGAGGCACCATGCGTAAAAACAAGCGGCTTTCCTTCTCCCTTTACTTCATAGTACAGATCGACTTCCCTTCCTTTGAAAATCGGCATATATCCATCCTCCTTGCTATATTTGAAAAGATTGCGTACCGACATTCCGTAACGGAGCAAATATCACCTGAAAGCACTCATCAAACAGTTCCTCCAACGTTCGGTTTGACTCTTTAATCCAGATCATCATAGCCCCGCTGATGGCGGCTTGCAGTACCCGGCTAACCATAGCCACGTCGCATTCTGCGATTTCTTTGTTCGTAATCGCCTGGCTCAGCAACTGCCGGGTAAACGCATCGATCAGTTGCAGTCGGTACCGGGTTTTCTCCATCAAATCGGGGTCATTCGTCCCTTCTAAATAGAAGGAAGTATGGTTCGACAATTCAACAGGATCTTTCATATGGGAAACCGCATGCATAAATACGGCCTTTAGTGCATCAAGTCTCGATTGATCGGATAGGCTAGCCTCCTGGAAGGCATGTCTGGTTAGTTCAATAACATAATCGCTATAGGCCAGAAACAAATTCTTCTTCGAACCGAATCGCTTCATTAAGGCTGCCGGTGAAATATTCACTTCATGTGTGATGTCGGTTAATGCTGCTTGTCCGTATCCTTTTTTGGACAGTGCCCGGTAGACACCGTAGAAGATAGCCTCATCTTGAAATTCGCGAGGTCTTACCATGCGTAATCTCCTCCCCATAGTTAGTGAATGATCATTTACTAACTATTGTTTCATAAACTTTCTCGAGTGTAAACCGTGAAATGCCTGGAGATGAACTCGCACATCAACATACGGCCTGCAGCCAAAAAAGGCTCGGTCCCCCTCCGCTGACCACTCTGGTGAGTAAATCAAGCTGTCTTTTTTAATAGAAAAACGCAACTTCTTTATACTCTTGGGGCGAATTAACCTCTATACTGACAGTAGAAGGAAACCATAATCTAGGAGGAGCTGAGCACATTGCGTACCAAATTCATTTACCAGGCACCTGCAAACGGTTATCCCGAATGGAATAATAATCCGAATATTTTTCAGCTGAACCGTCACAAAGCCCATGCTTACATGATGACGTTCCCATCGGAGTCTGAGGCGCTGGACCGTGCCCACTCCATGTCCCCCTGGTATCAGTCATTGAACGGGATGTGGAAGTTTGCGTTTGCCGAAACCCCTGACAAGCGCATCCAGAATTTCTATGAGGTCGATTATGATTCCGGCAGCTGGGCCGATATGCCCGTCCCTTCCCATTGGCAGCTTCAAGGCTATGACTATCCTCAATATACAAATGTTAGATACCCCTGGTCCGAATCGGAGCCGGAATTGAAAGCCCCCTTCGCGCCAACGCGATACAATCCCGTAGGCTCCTACATCCGTGAATTTACGGTGCCGGACACTTGGAAGGAGCAGCCCGTGTATATTAGCTTCCAAGGTGTTGAATCCGCTTTCTATGTATGGGTGAACGGCGAGATGGTCGGATACAGCGAAGATACGTTTACGCCGGCCGAGTTCGATATTACGCCCTATCTGATCGATGGCGAGAATAAATTGGCTGTAGAAGTGTATCGCTGGTGTGACGCGAGTTGGCTGGAGGATCAGGATTTCTGGAGGCTTAGCGGGATTTTCCGCGAGGTCTACCTCTATTCCGCCCCGACCATCCATATCTCCGATTTCTTCGTGCGGCCGGTTCTTGATGACGAATACCGGGATGCCGAGCTCGAGATCGATGCAACCGTTACGAATTACTTTAATGAAACCGTCGATAAGGACAAGCTTCAGCTTGAGGCGCTGCTATACGACCAGGACCGTCAGCTGGTTCGGAAACAAACGCTCGCCATAGCGGATTACATTCTGGAGGAGAGCACCTTCACCCTGAGCATGAACGTCCCCGAACCAAGAAAATGGAGCGCAGAATCGCCTTATCTGTATACCGTTGTTCTGGCATTAAAGGATACGGACGGAGCATGCCTTGGAGCCGTAAGCTGCCGCACCGGCTTCCGCCGCTTCGAGCTGAAGGACGGATTGATGCGGATTAATGGTCAGCGCATTCTGTTCAAAGGCGTGAACCGGCATGAATTCTCCCCGGATACCGGACGGGCGCTTAGCCGCGAAGACATGATCACCGATATTGAGCTAATGAAGACGCATAACATTAATTCGGTACGGACCTCCCATTACCCGAATCAATCCGCATGGTATGATCTCTGCGATGAATATGGCTTATACGTGATCGATGAGACGAATCTGGAGACGCACGGAACATGGGAGTATGGGCAGCAGGAACTGAAAGAAACGGTCCCCGGCAGCAAGCTCGAGTGGCGCGACAATGTTTTGGATCGCTGCAATTCGATGTTTCAACGAGACAAGAACCACCCCTCCGTCATCATCTGGTCGCTTGGCAATGAATCCTTTGGAGGCGACAACTTCATTGCGATGCACGATTTCCTGAAGGAGGCCGATCCATCGCGGCTCGTTCACTATGAAGGGATCTTTCATTACAGGGCGTCCGAGGCGGCTAGCGATATGGAATCCACCATGTATGCAAAACCTCAGGAAGTGGAGAAGTATGCAACCAGCAACCCGAGCAAGCCTTACATCATTTGCGAATACAGTCACGCCATGGGCAATTCCTGCGGCGGTCTTCACCTGTATTGGGAGCTGTTTGAGAAGTATGACATTTTACAGGGAGCCTTTATATGGGACTGGATTGATCAAGCGATCCGTACCCAAACGGCCGACGGTATCGAATATTTAGCGTATGGCGGGGATTTCAACGAAAAGCCGCATGACGGCAATTTCAGCGGAAACGGGCTGATCTTCGCGGACCGCAGCAAAACCCCCAAGCTGGACGAAGTGAAAAAATGCTACCAGAACGTCAAGTTCGAATGTTTGGACATTGCTGCTGGTCGGATTCGGGTCAGCAACCGTTTCTTGTTCACCAATCTCGATCAGTATCTTGTGAGATGGAACATTCAGCTGAACGGAGAAGAAAGCCAATCCGGCACGCTCCAGCTCTCGCTCCAGCCCGGTGACCATACCGAAATCGAGATTCCGGATTCCCATATAGAGGACGGTGGAAAGGAAGCGGTGCTCACCGTCTCCCTGGTTCGCAGGGAAAGCGCCAAGTGGGCACCCGCAGGACATGAAGAGGCTTGGGAGCAGTTTGAGCTAACGCCCTATATAGCGAATAGATCGGAAACGGACGCTCTTTCAAACGCGAAGACTCTGGAAGTTACCGAATCGGATGAAGAGCTTCTCATCGCGGGTTCAGCCGTTTCGTTACGCTTCCACCTGGGCACCGGCGATCTGACATCTTACGCGCGATCCGGCAAGGAGTACCTGCTGGCGCCGGCCAGACCGAATTTCTGGCGAGCCGTGACTGATAACGATCTGGGCAACCGGCTCCCTGAACGCTGTGGCGTGTGGAGAACGGCCCACGACCGGCGGAAACTGCTGTCCCTGCGCTGGCATACGGAAGGTCCTGCCGTCGTGGTCTCCAGTCACTACCAGATCGAGACGACTCCTATATCCGGACTGACCTTGGAGTATCGAATCTTCCCGGATGGAACCATCCGCGTGCAAGAAACCTTTGTCCCGGGCAGCGGTCTGCCTGACATTCCGGAAATCGGCATGCTGTTCTTGCTGGATGAAGGCCTCGATAAACTCAGCTGGTACGGCCGGGGGCCTCATGATAATTATTGGGACCGAAAGACAGGAGCCAAAATCGGTCGATACACGGGAAGAGTCGCCGGTCAGTTCGTTCCTTATTTGAGACCTCAAGAATGCGGAAACAAAACGGATGTCCGCTTCGCGAGCCTTACCGAAGGAAGCAGCGGGGAAGGTCTGCGGTTCGAAAGCTCCTCCCTCATGGAGTTGTGCGCCCTGCCGTGGACGCCGGAGGAACTAGAGGGCAGCGACCATGCGTACAAGCTCCCGCCAAGCGATAAAACCGTCCTGCGCATAAACTACAAACAAATGGGCGTAGGCGGCGACGACAGCTGGGGAGCGCCAATCCATGAAGAATTCACGCTGCCAGCGAACCGTACGTACAGCTTCGGCTTTACGATGGGGGTAGCACGCTGAACCTAATCAATAGGAAAAAATACAAAAAAGAGCAGCTTCGTATTGAAGCTGCTCTTCTCATGATCCCGCAAGAGCATGCCCTCTCACTACCGAGCGGGTAGCAAAAGGCATTATCTCTTAGAACGTCCCCGATGCTATTTCGCCATCGCTTAGACCTGTGCACCCTGCAGCTCGCGGCGATCCGATTCGTCCCGGATGTCACCCACGATTTCCTCCAGAATATCCTCCATCGTCACCAGACCGATCACCTCGTCGGATTCGTTCGTGACGACGGCCATATGAACGCGGATTTGCTGCATCTTGATCAGGACGTCCTTAATCGAAGAAGACTCCGGAAAACGCGGCATGTCATGAATAAAGTCATTCACGCTGCAGTTTCTCCCGGCCGCTATGCCCGTCAGCATCTCTTTCGTATGGATAAACCCGATGAAATCCTCCGCACGTCCCGCTTCCGTCACCGGATAACGGGTATAGTCGTAATCGCCGAGAACTTCCAGGATATTGGCAAGGGGCCACCCTCGTTCTACCGTGACGATGCGATCTTTCGGGACCATGATTTCCCGCAAAGTGCGCTCTTCAAAAGCAAATATATTGGTCAAATACCCCATCTCGGTCTGGTTAATTTCGCCGCTCTCGTAGCTCTGATCCACAATCCACTTCAATTCCTCTTCGGAATGGACCGTTTCATGCCCTGCCGGCTTTACACCGAATAATCGAAGCAGATGACGCGAAGCTCCATTCAGTGCATAGATG
Source organism: Paenibacillus sp. JZ16 (assembly GCF_015326965.1). Lineage (NCBI taxonomy): Bacteria > Bacillati > Bacillota > Bacilli > Caryophanales > Paenibacillaceae > Paenibacillus > Paenibacillus sp. JZ16. Next base: position 5,293,315 of record NZ_CP017659.1, on the reverse strand, counting down.
AACGGATACATGATCTTCCCAAACCAATACAGGGGAGATGCCAGCAGCAGCGTCATTTTCTCGGCAAATTGGATCGCCAATGTCTTTGGTGCCAGTTCCCCGATGACGACGTGCAGGAATGTAATGATCCCAAGAGCAATGGCATAAGAAAGTACCGTTGCAGCGGCCGCCGGCACGTCGAATCGTTCAAACAGCGGATGGAGCATCCTTTCGACGGTCGGCTCGCCCAGCGCGCCCAGCACGAGGGCCGTAATCGTAATTCCAAGCTGGCAGGCGGACAAGTAGTAATCCAGCTCATGGGCTACCTTTCTGGCCGTAACCGCCCGTTTATTCCCTTCTGCGATCAATTGATCGATCCGGGACAGCCGCACCTTCAAGATGGCGAATTCGGCGCCAACGAAAAATGCAGTCAGTCCTATGAACACGGCAACCAAAAATAAGTTTAATGCGATTATTCCGTCCAATAATTTCCCTCTTGCGAGGGATTCACCTCCAAAAAAGTTATGGTCTGAATGTACAGGAGATCATGCCCTTCCTGGATCATCCGTGTCTGAGAATGACGTGTTTGATCTGAAAATTATCCGTTTCCGCTACGGCCCATATATGCTCGCCATGCTGAATCTCATCGCCGTCTTGAGCTGTTGTGCCTTTCTTGTACTGTATCCAGCCGCCGATCGTATCCATCTCCTCGTTATCCTCGAATACCAAGCCGAAGCGCTTCTCAAGCTCCTCCAAGAGAACCCGTCCGCTAATCAGGTATTCGCGTTCCCCAATCTTCCGGATATCCGCTACTTCATCTTCGTCGAATTCGTCGCGAATTTCCCCTACGATCTCTTCCAGCACATCCTCAAGGGTCAGAATCCCGGCCGTACCGCCGTATTCATCAATCACCAGAGCCATATGCATCCGCTCCTGCTGCATTTTCAACATGGCATCCTGGATCGGTGTATTTTCAAGCACGACCGGGAGGTCCCGAACGAATTCCTCCAGCTTGCGTTCTCGTCCGGCCACGATGTGGGGCAGCATCTTTTTCACGTTGACGACGCCAACCACCCGGTCCTTGCTCCCATCCTCGATGACAGGGTACCTCGTATAGTTGTGCTCATCCAGGATACGGACGATGTCCGGGTATTTCATTCCTTTATCCAGGGTGATCAGATCCGTTCTCGGTACCATAATGTCTTTGGCCACCCGCTCATCAAACGAAAACACGTTTTCCATGTAAGCCAGCTTGGTCCCATTGATCTCGCCGCCCTGAAAGCTCTGCGCCATGACGATGCGCAGTTCCTCTTCCGAATAAGCCTGCTCATGCGGAGCAGGTTTCACGCCGAACGAACGAAGCAGCACGCGCGAGGCCCCATTCAACGCCCAAATGAACGGATACATCAACTTTCCGAACCAATACAGCGGGGCTGCAAGGAGCAGCGTCGTCTTTTCCGAGAATTGAATAGCCAAGGTCTTGGGCGCCATCTCCCCCACCACGACATGCAAAAATGTAACGAGAATGAACGCAATGGCGTAAGAGGCAATCGAGGCCGTTGAAGCCGATACGTCAAACCAATCGAATACGGGGTACATGAAACGTTCAACAGCCGGCTTGCCGATGGCCCCAAGCCCCAGCGCCGTCACCGTAATGCCGAGCTGGCAGGCCGAGAGATAGTAATCGAGATCGCCGGCTACCTTTTTGGCAACAACCGCCTTCTTGTTTCCTTCCACAATCAATTGATCGATCCGCGACATGCGGATTTTAACAACGGCGAACTCGGACGCCACGAAAAAAGCTGTCAACGCAATCAGTATGGCAAGAATGATTAAATTAGTGATGGTAATTATGTCCAATAATTTCCCTCTTCAGAGGGATTCACCTCCAGATTGAATTAAATGCCCTATGTTTGGGCATCAGAACAGGTCATGTCTATATACGATATTTCCATAAAAAAGAGGTAGTTCGCAGATGAGAGTATTACAGCCTAATTCCGCATTCGGATCCATTTGCAATAACGCCTTCCCAATGAACTCCCTCCTCTCCTGGAATCTATTTTTCATATTTATGAAAAAAGTATATCATAACGGATGCCAAACCATCCAGTTGCACGTTATGGTTTGGGAGCGGATTTCAATACGAATTCACATAATTCTCACTTGTTTGATGAGGTATATTCTTATATATGTTAAATCTGTCCTGTTATGTATTAAAATGCTCACAATCTCGGTGCTTATCCAAACAAATCAAAAGGTCGCCGTCTTGAAGGATATGCGCATGCGGATTTAACATACTATTAAAAAACCGCAGGATCATGGCTGGATCCTGCGGTTTTCCCTCTGCTAATTATCGTACCTCGTAATCAATGGAGATCAACGGTTTTGTTAATATCCGAGTCGCCCTCCGGCTCTTGGCCCACCATTTTCTTGAAGAAGGCTTTTACCGTTTTGGTTTTGTTTCCGGTTTCCCAATACTCTGCGGTGTCCGTATCCACCTTGATCAGAATAATGTTAGGATCGTCGTAGGACGTCTGCAGAAACTTCTCATATGCCACGTTCCAGAGCGCCTTTTTCCGTTCTAGGTCGTCCACGGCTTGGGCCGTTCCCCGAATCGATACATAGGATTTGCCGACATAAGCGATATTGACGTTGGGATTAGCCATAATTTCTTGATATTTGCTGGTGTCCCTTTTCGTCAAAAACCACAAATCGCCGTCGAATTCGATATCCTGCGTTTGCATCGGTCTGGAGTTGATCCCGCCCTCCGATATCGTGGAGAACATCGCCGTTTCAATATCCTTGATAATATCCTTCACGGTCTCGACCGCTTCCCGGTTCACTACGGTTCCGTTTGACATCTCAATCACCCCATCCTTGTATTTAGTCTCTAATTACACTTCCCATAAATAAGTTAAACGATGAATCCTTTATAACTCCGTTTCCCTTTGCTGAGTCATCCATTATGATTAGACAAAGCTTTAACCGTCGCCTGCACCAAAAAAAGCCGGAAGCTGCCAGCACAGCCCGACTTTTTTAGCGGATCGATTCATTTAGAAGCCTACTTCATTCCTTTGTACCTTGCGCCACACTATGAGCGCGCTTTGAATTCAAGCGCGTAAACAGATGAAGGTCGTAACAGGTGCCCCCGCTGCCATGCCTCTGCCGGCACTTTACTTTCCTGGCACACGATATAATCCGGCTGGAACACGGAGTTCACATCATCGTAAGAATTGCCGGTGATTTCATAAAGGGTCGTTTCCCCGGAAGCCTCGAAGGCCTGCAAATCCAGTACGGCCGTTACCTCCTCCAGGCTGCGGTTAACGATAAGTACGGTGACTTGGCTGCCGTCGTCATTCGTCCCGGCCACAATGTCCAGTTCCGGAAGCGCATCAAGCTCCATAGGCGTCTCCTTGTTTGATGCCACGGAGAAAGTGCCGCATTCCGCTTGGACGGGGAGAAGACGACGCACGTCGCGATTCGCGTAAAGCTTTAACACTTCATAGGTCGGCGTCCCGTATATCGTGAGCGGAAGCCCGCTCCATCCGGGCTCCTTGCCGCAATACTGATCCGCGTAGTAGTCCCCGACCCGTATGCATCCTCCGAGCCAGCCATTCACAAGATCGGAGAAGCTGCCGATATGCACCATGTCGCTGCAGCGAATCATTTCGTTCAGGTTGGCGGCATTGGCCACCGCGGCACCTAATGTATGCTCGTTCGGCAGCCCTTTTCGCACCGTATTCGGATAGTACATCGTGTTGTATTCGGTGATAGCCAGCTTCACGTGACTATGCTTCGACTGGGATCGGATCAACTCCGTTGTCTTCCGGACATGGTGCCGGGTCCACTCGGGATAAGAGGCAATCGCTTTATAGCGTTCCTCTGCCGGCGTATCCCGGTTCATGCCGAAAGGGCCATAGCCGTGATATAAATGCAGCGTCAAATAGTCCATATACTCGCCGGCCAGATCCAGCACGGCCTTGTTCCATTCCTGCTCGTAATGCCCGCAGGCCAGCAGCACGATAGAAGCGTCCGCCTCCTTCATAGCCTTGGCAAACGATATGGTCCGCTCCGCAAACTGTTCTGCCGTACAAGTGCCGACCTGCCATTGGCCCCATACCTCATTGCCGATCTCCCAATACTTGACGTTATATGGCTCAGGGAAACCGTTTCGGGCACGTAAAGCGCCCATGGGTGTATCCACGCTCCCATTGCAATATTCGATCCACTGCGCAGCTTCTTCAGGGGTACCCGATCCATCGTTCACGCAAATCAGGGGCTCCACCTGCAGCTCGCGGCAAAAGCGGATGAATTCGTCCGTGCCGAAATATTTGCTGGTCCATCCTCCCCAGGCTTCGTTGTACATGACCGGTCTCTCCAGAACCGGACCGATGCCATGCTCCCAGTGGTAAGCGCTGATGTAATTGCCCGCGAGCCTCATCATGCCCGCATTCAGCCCTCTCGTCATCTCGATCACTTCACGCTTCACCATCGCGATGCTATCGATCGGCAGCAGGGACGCGTGATCAATCCAGAGCATGCCGGTGGAGACGTGATCGATCCACCTTGGATGCTCGGCCGGAACATACACCCGGATCTCGGCATCACTGCAAGCGCGTGTGATCGACAGCTCACCCACGTATTCATGCCAGTTGTGGCTGCCGAGCTCCACGCGAAGCTGTCCAAGCGTTTCTTCCGTACGCCGGTCCACGGCTTCGACCATCGCGTATTGAAGCTCGATGGAAGCGCGGGCAACAAGCCGGACCGTATACTTCATCGGACCCTTTAATGCCGCTTTCTGCGCAATGCCGGCATAGGCTTCGTCATCGCTCAGGATCCGGATGCGCTGGGCGCGTCCCGAATGCCGGGGCGCCGGGGCTTCCATGGCGTACCCGGTGTTGCGCCCGTTGGTATAGGCGCGCCAGCTTCCCGACACCGGCGTCTTGGTCTCCGCCTCGCTTTCAAAATCCATGTCCCTCAGTGGAAACGCAAGCATCGCCTCCATATGATCCCGAATATCCTCCACAAAATGACCGAACAGGTAAGGATTGATCGTGTGCTCGCTCTTGCGGCTGCAATCAATGGTAATCGCTGCGTTCTTATTCAACATATAACCTCCCCAAGCAATTTTAGGCTGGCCCGTGCGATCGGTATCGGAAATTAACCTTTAATCGAGCCAATCATGACGCCTTTAACGAAATGCCGCTGCACGAACGGATACATCAGCAGTACAGGTAAACTGGAGACGATAATGACCGCGTATTTGATGCTTTCGGCAAGCAGGATGCTTTCTTCCAGTCCCACGCTGCCGTCCACGGCATCCGATTGGCTGATCAGCAAAATTTCGCGCAGCACCAGCTGAAGCGGATGCAAATTCTCGTTACGAATATAGATGAGCGCATTAAAGAATGAATTCCAGTGGCCGACTGCATAAAACAACACCATCACCGCCAGGATCGGCTTGGATAGAGGGAGAATGATACTGAAAAGCAGCCTCCAGTTGGAACAGCCGTCGATATGGGCGGCCTCCTGCAGCTCCCAGGGAATGCTCGATTGGAAATAGGTCCTCATCACGATCAGATTGTAAGTGGCAATCGCGCCGGGAACAATCAGCGCCCACATCGAATCGACCATTCCCAAATCCTTGACCAGCAGATATGTTGGAATCAACCCTCCACTGAAGAACATCGTCAGCGTGATAAACACCATGATCGCATTTCGCCCCGGAAGGTCAGGCCTTGATAGCGGGTAGGCCGCCAAAATCGTCATGATGATATTGATCACTGTGCCGACGACCGTATAGATAATCGTGTTGCGATATCCCGTCCAAATTTTTTCGTTTGCAAAATATTGGTGTAGGCATCCAGCGTTACGCCTTTCGGCAGCAGCCAGACTTCGCCGTTCAATACCCTGGTCGGATCACTGAACGAAGCGCTGACAATAAAGATCAACGGGTACAGCACAATGACGATAATGATCGCGGCGATCACGTATATGATGACATCGAATACCCGTTCATTCGCGGCCTCTTTTACTGTCGACGGCTTGGACATGGCGCGTCCCCCCTTTACCATAAGCTTGTCTCTGACGTCTTGCGCGCAATCCGGTTTACGAACAGCAGCAGGAACAGATTGATGACCGAATTAAACAGTCCGATCGCTGCCGTGTAACTGTATTCTCCCTTTAAAATGCCTGTCGTGTAGACAAACGTGGAGATGACGTCGCTCGATTCCAGATTCAGGTTGTTCTGCATCAACAATATTTTTTCAAAGCCAATGTTCATGAAATGACCGATATCCAAAATGAGCAAAATGATAACGACAGGCGCGATTCCTGGCAAAGAGATGTGCCAGATGCGCCGCAGCCTCGATGCTCCGTCCATCTTGGCCGCCTCGTAGAGCTGCGGGTTCACCCCGCTCAGCGCCGCAATATAGATAATGGATTGCCACCCCATGTTCTGCCAGATGTTAGAGCCGATAAAGATGGTCTTGAACCAGCCGGCTTCCTCAAGAAAACGGATCGGCGTACCGCCGACGGCCTCGATTAACAGATTGATCGGACCGCTATTGGGCGAGAGGAACACGTTTAGAATGCCAACGATCACGACCACCGAAATAAAATGCGGTATGTACGTAATGTTCTGCAGCCATTTGCTGAAGGTCTTGCTGCGTATTTCATTGATGATCAACGCCAGCAGGATCGGAATCGGGAAGGCAATCAACAAGGAAAACAAATTGATGGACAGCGTATTCCACAGCAGCCGCCAGAAATAATACGAATCAAAGAAGCGTTCGAAATGCCCGAAGCCCTCCCAACTGCTGCCGAGGATACCTTTTGCCGGATTGAAATTTTTAAACGCGATTTGCAGCCCGTATAGCGGACCATAGTGAAAGACCAGATACCAGACGACCGGCAGAAGCAGCATGAGATACAGGTCATATCGCTTGGCCATTTGCCTTAATAGGCGGGAACCCCGCCTCGAATCGCTTCGAGGCAGAGCCATCGATGAATCGGCTTTGACACGCTTCATGGGCATCCACTCCTTATCCATGATGTAGCAGCATTATTTCTGCATTTTGTCATAGGCATCCTGATACAATTTCTCCAGCTCGCCGATTTTCATCTTCTGGAGCGTGGATTGGAATTCTCCCCACTTGTCGAAGCTAAGCGCGCCAACAATGAACTTCGTGCTTTGCTCTTCGTAGTATTTGTCGATATCGTTGCGAAGAATGTTGACCTGCTGCGCGGTTTGCTCGTCAAACATCGGAGCCGCATAACGAACCTTCGGCATGAACGGATCCAGCTGCTGCTGCGCCTCCTGTACCTGCGGCGGATTGATGAACGAGGCAACCTGTTCGCTGATGAGATGAGGTGCCCCTCCTCCCGCATAAGGCGTGATTTTGGCCTGATTGGTAATATCCTTCAGGAAATCCTCCGTGTAGTACGGAATTCCGTCCTTGAGCTCGTAGTGCTCCCCTTCCCTGCCGAACCTCAGAAGCGTCGAACCTTCGTCACTATAGAAATAATCGATCCAGCGCATCGTGACTTCCGGGTATTTATTAATGGACGTGATCGCAAAAGCTCCAAAATCCCGTGCAATCGGCAAGGCCTGGCTTTGCATCCGATCTCCGCCCGGGCCAGCCGGAGGTGCTATTCCGGTGTACTGGTCCTGAATCGACAAGAAGTTATTGTTGGTCTGGTCAAAGAAGAATCCCGTATTTCCCGAGCCCTGCTTGGCCAAATATTGCGCTTCGGTGTGGGAGAAAATCTCGGGATCCAGAAGCTTCTCCTTGTAAAGCTTGTTTAAGTACATGAGCATCTCTTTGTTCTTGTCGCTGCCCATCCAGATGCTGACTTTGTCATTCTCGATGTTGATGTTATATCCGAGCTGCGTATCCAGTCCGAATGAACCGCTCATCGCAGCCACGATCGCCAATCCGACACGGGCCGTCATCGGAATTTCATCCTGCTTCCCGTTACCGTTCGGGTCACCATCGCGGAAGGCAAGCAGAACATCATACAGTTCGTCCGTCGTCTGCGGCACCTCCAGATTCAGCTTCTCCAGCCACATCTGGTTGATCCATTTCTTATCCGTCCGCGCCGCGCCCAGCGTTACAATGCCCGGAATTGCATAGATATGCCCCTCCGGCGTTGTGATGCCCGCGCGAATTTCCGGATATTCCTCCATCAATTTTTTCAAATTTGGCGCATATTCATCGATAAGGCCTTCCAGCGGGATCAGCTGTCCTGCCGATCCGTAACGAACGGCCTCAAGCGGCGACAGACCGGAGCGGAACAAGGCATCAGGCAGCTCATTGGAGGCGAACAACAGGTTTTTCTTCTCCTGGAAGCCGTCCGTCGGCGCTTCGATGAACTCGACCTTCACATTGCTCAGTTTCTCGTAATCCTGGAACACCGGCATCTCCTTGAACGGACCGTTCACGGGCGCAATCCGGGTGAACATCTTGAGATCTACGGTCTGATCTACGATTGGAAACCCTGTAGTATGAACGACATTCTCTGTACCTTCGGGTGCAGCTTCTTTCTTCGAACCTCCATCGGAACTGCATCCGGCCAGCATCAAGCTGGAAGCGATCATCGTGATGACCGCGTTTCTTCCCCAGCGTTTACGCATAAATAAGCGACCCCCATATCCTTCATTCACCAAGCGCCATTTGTAAGCGTTTACCGCCTGGTGTGTGATTATTATAATTCACCCTTTAAGACGGCCCATTACAAAAATATGACCATTTACTCCACATATTTTACGATCTGTGAACGGCAGCTTCGCTGCATGCTTCACCTGCCGATCCGAATACTGGGGTTTTTGCCTAGCCTCTTCCCAAGCGGTTCAAATACTCCTGCGGGGTTACCCCCGTTATTTCCTTGAATACTTTAAAAAAATAGTTATGGGTCGTGAAACCCACTTGATTGCTGATTTCCTTGATCGAGTATTTGCCGCTTTCCAGCAGCTTCCGCCCTGCGTCGATCCGAACCTGATTCAGATACTCCGAGAACGTCCGCTGCGTCTCTTCCTTGAAAATCCTGCTTAAATAAGAAGAGTTCAGGCCGATGGCACCCGCGGCCAGCTCCAGCGTGACATAACCCGGATACCTCTCCAGAATAAAATGAACGGCCTGTGTGACATGTCGTGAATACGGTCCCGCCGCACGGTGCTGCTTTAGCAGGCCAAGCAAACCCGCATAGTAGGATTGCAGCCATTGCACCAGCTCCTCGACACTGCCGATTCTTCCGAGCTCGCTTCTTGAAGGAAGCTTCTCCTTCACGGCTTCCGCAGATGGCATCCATGTCTTCCATGCCTTATCCCCGGTTAACATAAGCTCGCTGACGATCATCTGGATTGTATATGAATGGACCGGCAGATGGCGGATCGAAGCAAAGATGGAGGAGATTAACCCGTGCACGTCATCGATATCCAACCTTTCAATTGAAAGCAGAAGCTGCTTGTGTTCCTCGATCGTCAAAGATACACGCTGATCGTTTCCGCCAGCAAGTCCCCCGGCCCGGACCGGCATCCTTGAAACCGCATTGCTTCCGGACGGCTCCATGGTGGAGGCGTCGAGCACCCGCTCAGCGGAGCTATAACTTGAGCCGAGTTGTGACAAGCTGGTGCATACATGTCCGACGGAGACCATGCATTTTAAATTAAGGAACAGCTCGAGCGCATGTTGAAGCTTCCTCATCCGTCCGGCGATCTCGTTCTTTATGGCATGTTCGCTCCGCTCCTTGAACGCGAACACGACAACAAACCGCCCATCCTCCACGTAAGCCGTCGTCCGCTCCTGAATATCCCCCAAGCTCTGCTGCATCATATCGACCGCCTGCTGAACCAGGCGGTTCGTTTGCACGTCGCTGTATGACTCCGTCAGCAGCAGGAACGGAACAATCTGCACGGCCGCTGCCGCATAGCTTAACGCGTGGGTGTACAGGCTGTTTTTTTGTGAGAAAGCCTTAACCTCCGTGGTTGCATCCCTCCGTCCGCTAACCAGGTACACAATATAATCGCGGATCAGCGCGGGATTCAGCCTTTCGGCTACGGCCTCATGAGTTATGCGTTCTTCCAGCCGATCCTGCTGCCGTATTTCCAGAACTGCTTTGTTTAACAAGGCAACCAGCGCTGCACCGTCCAGCCGATGCTTCAACAGATAATCGATGGAGCCGTTCTTCAGGCACTCCCTGACGTAATCATAATCATCATAGCTGCTGAGCATAATCGTCTGAATGAACGGAAACCGTTCCTGGATCGCCCGATTGAGCTCTACGCCGTTCATTTCGGGCATATTTACGTCAATAATTGCAATATGCGGAGGAGACTGCTCAATCATGGCCAAGGCCATCAATCCATTATGCGCTTGGCCGCATAATTCGAATCCATGCTCATTCCAGTCCAATAACGTGCGCAGATCATGCCGTACCAATGGCTCATCATCAACGAGCAGCACTTGAAACATGGCTTTATATCACCTCTTGTCGGGATTTATCCGCACTGGATTTGTCCGCACTCTCCATTTTTTTCGGCAACCGGACCTCGGCCTTCGTATATAGCCCCGGCTCACTGTACAGCTTGACGCCGTACGAATCGCCGTACATGTGCACGATCCGCTCATGCACACTCCGCACGCCCATACCGCTAAAACGGGAGGTTTCCCCCTTCTTGCCCGTCTCGCCCAGCAGGCGCGCCCTTTGCCCTTCCGTTATGCCCTTGCCATTGTCGATCACTTCAATCTTCAGGTCGCTGCCCTCATCGCATACGCGTATCAGCACGAGCCCTTCCTGCTCCATCGCGCCGATACCATGAATGACGGCATTCTCCACAAGGGGCTGCAGCATCAGCTTCAGCACCCGGCATTCCAGCAAAGCATCGTCCTCAACCTGGGTGACCATCCGGATCGGCTCCATATACCTGTACTTCACGATCGAGATATAGCGTTCAACATAATCCAGTTCCTCCCTCACCGTCAGATATTCGCTCGAATTGCCCAGAACGCCGCGCATGAGCTCAATCAGCGATCCGGACACCTCTTCGATATTCGGCACGCCGTTCATCTTGGCCAAATACTTGATGGTGTTAAGCGAGTTGTATAAAAAATGCGGATGAATTTGCGCCTGTAGCGCCGTCAATTCGGCCTCCCGCTTCTCCTTCTCGCTGACCCGAATCCCTTCGAGCAGTCGCTTCAATTCCTCCACCATACTGACAAAGACGCGGTATAGCTGCCCGGTCTCGTCCTCGCTGGTTATATCCTTTCTCGGAAACGTCAGATTCCCTTCCTTCACAAACATCATTAAGGATTTCAACCTCCGAATGTTGAGGGTAATTCGGGAAGATACCTGCAGCGAACCGATCAAGACTACGATAAAGACGATAACCGATACCTCCGCCAACAGTTTACGGAGCTTTGTTGATTCACTAAGCAGCGAATCCATCGGTATCAAAGCCAAGGTAGTCCAGCCCGTATAACCGGATTGGCGGCTGACTACGATATAGTCCCTGCCGTCAATGGCTTGCTTGATGGCGTCCCCATCCCCTGCGAGTTCCCCATGAATGTTGAGGATCTTCTCGAACGAAGGGGCAAAGGACGGTGCCGATTCAGCCTCATAGACAAACCCGCCCTGCTTGTCCAGCACGTAGATCATGCTATCGGTGGTCGGCTTCACGCCGTATGTTTTTTGGATGAAATCATAATTCAAATCCACCATGACAACCCCGATCGGTTCACGGTTATATCGAATCTCCCGCCCGACCGTGATGGCATCGGACACCCCGGTCTGCTTGAAGTACGCGTGACGCGATCCATTCTGGAGCATATAATCCATCATTCCGGTCCCCAAGACCGTCTTATCCAGCCACGGACCGCCTGAGAAAAACACCTTGCCGTTTAAACCGACTACGGCAATCCGAGAAATGTAAGGCTTGTAATCGATCAGAACGGATAGAAACTCATCGATCCGTTTCTGCTCTTGAAACCATTCATAACTAATTTCTTCATGAGGGCTCAGCAGGGTGTCGATCACCGTGTTTTTGTTGGTCACCACGACGGTGTTCAGCCTGTCGATCTCTTCCAGCATCATATTCAGCGATTCATCCGCCTGCCTGATGCTGTCCGAAACCGAGGTGATCGCATTCTGCATGATCGTCTCGCGCATGCTCATATACACGATGACCGTAATGGAGACGATGGACACAAGCGTTACCGCACTGAACGCAATAAAGATTTTCCCCTGAATACTTCGCCTCGGTGATATCCACCTTTGAATCGTAGAAAATTTCATGGCGCGTGTCTCCTTTTTCCAGATCAGAAGAACCAGATCGTAAACGTTTACAAAAACGCAAATACCGTCCGTACGGTCAGCATCGAGCTCCGCGCATGGTTATGGGAGGCACCTTATAATAGATCTTGAAAGCCCTGGTGAACGAATATAAATTCGGATAGCCGAGAGACAAGGCAATCTCGGTAATTGTTGCGTCCGTTTCTTGTAACAACCGTTTCGCCTTTTCCATTCGAATGCGCTGAAGGTATTTTAACGGCGGCATCCCTACCTGATGGGTGAACATGTTGGAGAAGTATGACCGATGCACCCCCGCGAATTCGGCAACCTGCTGTACGGAAATCCCCTCGGTGGCATGCAGCTCCATATAATCCAAACACTCGTGAATCCATCCCGCAAGTTCCGTCGGCTGCGCGGAGGCCATATCCGGGACCATGCCGGCGAGCAGTCCATAAATCAAGCCGTGCAGCTCCAGCGATACCGCCGGTTTCCAGCGCTCGACTCCGGCCAGGGCATCAATCACGCGTTCGGAGGATTCCTTGACCTTAGAGGATATCATTTGTTTGCCGAACGGGTTGTCCGGACATAAGCCAGCCAGCTCCAGCAATGGCTTGACCCTGTTCCCGTCCACTGCCAACCAGCTCATCTGAAGCGAGGTATCCGCAGGCAGCATGTGATAATAATAGGTCCGGCCCGGAAACAGGCAGAACAGATCATTCTTCTGCAGGTCCACTCGTTTGTCATCGAACTCCAGCCTTACCATGCCTTCATGTACAAAATGCAGGCTGTAACACTCGATTCGTTTCGGTCCGACCCTGTAATTGGGCTTGGCTATGCTTCGTCCCGCCCGAACAGGCCAGATCTGTTCCTCTTTATCCAGATATCCAGGCGTGTAATAGATGAACTCCGCATACTCATATTCGTATTCCTGCATAAAAGGCTCCCTCCTCTTTTCTTCATTTTTTCCATCAAGAATAACAAAATGACAACAAAAATATAACACCCCGCTATTTTTATAACCTGATATTTTCAATATCATCATACTAGGAGGCGATTACACTTGTCGAGAAGACCTAACATTTTGCTAATCACAAGCGATCAGCAGCATTGGAATACAATCGGAGCATTTCAGCCTGAAATCTCAACGCCCAACCTGGACCGCCTTGCGCGTCAAGGAACGACGTTCGATCGGGCGTATTGCCCCAATCCCACCTGCACGCCGAGCCGGGCATCCATCATTACAGGGCAGTACCCGAGTCAGCATGGAGCATGGACCCTGGGGACAAAGCTGCTGGAAGACCGCCATACCGTGGGAGAGAGCTTCCAAGACGCAGGCTATCGAACCGCACTGGTGGGAAAAGCGCACTTCCAGCCGTTAAAATCCACGGAAGATTACCCATCCGTAGAGGCCTACCCGATTCTTCAGGATTTGGAGTATTGGCGGAATTTTAACGGACCTTTTTATGGATTCGATCACGTCGAGCTGGCCCGAAACCATACGAATGAGGCCCATGTCGGACAACATTATGCCCTATGGCTGGAGGAGCAAGGATGTGCCAATTGGCGGGAGTACTTCCTGCCCCCTACGGGAACTATGGACCCTACCCAAACGTACACATGGCCCATACCGGAACAATACCACTACAATACCTGGATCGCCGAGCGAACCACCTCTCTGTTGGAGCAATATAAAAAGGGGGATGACCCCTTCTTTATGTGGGCGAGCTTCTTCGACCCGCACCCGGAATACCTGGTGCCGGAACCATGGGATTCGATGTATGATCCGGAAAAACTCACGATCCCATCCTTAACGCCTGGTGAGCATGACCGCAATCCGCCGCACTTCCGCTTGACGCAGGAAGAAAATCCGGATTTTTCGCATCTCGCTGAAACCGGGTTCGGCATTCACGGCTACCGTTCCCATCATTATTACGAATACGGCTCGAAATCCAGATTAACGGAGTATGACAAGAAGAAGCTGGTCGCCGTGTATTATGGCATGATCAGCATGATGGATAAATATATCGGCAGCATTCTCGATAAACTGGATGAACTGGGGCTATCCGAGGATACGATCGTTGTTTTCACCACCGATCACGGACATTTCTTCGGCCAGCACGGCCTTCAAGCCAAGGGCGGGTTCCATTACGAGGATTTAATCAAGCTTCCATTCATTGCACGATATCCAGGGCGGGTGCCTGCCGGAAAAAGGACAGATGCGATGCAGTCCCTGGTCGACCTGGCCCCTACCTTCTTATCCTTCTGCAGTATACCGATACCGCCAGCGATGACGGGCATCGACCAAAAGGATGTGTGGCTCGGTAACGCGGACACAGCGCGGCAGCATGCTCTCTGCGAATTCCGGCACGAGCCTTCGACGATTCATCAAAAAACGTACATCGAGCAGCGCTATAAGATCACCGTTTATTACAATCAAACCTACGGCGAGCTCTTTGACCTAGAAGCGGATCCCGGCGAGCTGCGCAATTTATGGGATGAACCGGGGTACGAGCAGCTAAAGGCGGAGCTTCTGCTCAAATACATCTGGGCCGAGCTTGGCAAGGAGCCGATGCCGATGCCGAGAATTCATCACGCCTGATGAAAAGAACAAACGCATATTTTAGCAGTCTGAAAAAAAAATTGACGCTGCTAGCCCGGCTATTTTGGACCTTCTGCTGCATCGGCCCCTCCACCTTCGGAGGCGGGTATGCAATGCTGCCTATTATTGAGCGCGAAGTGGTGAGCAAGAAAAAGTGGGTAAACGAGGAGGAAATCGGTGAGCTTATCTCGCTTGCCGGTTCCGCTCCCGGCGGCGTCGGCGTGAATGCGGCCGCGATGATCGGCCACCGGCAAGCCGGTATTGCCGGGGCTGTTTCGGCTGTGCTTGGCGTGACATGCCCCACGTTTTTGATCGTGATTCTGATCAGCGTAGGCGCCGTTTTTTTTCGGGATCAACCCAAGGTTGAAGCCGCTTTAAAGGGGATGCATGGCGCCGTTATTGCGTTAATCGCCGTCGCTGCTTACCGGATGGCCAAACATGCCGTCTTCGATGCGACAACAACGATAACCGCGCTTGCCACCGTATCGGTGATGCTGTTTACAGGCGTGCACCCTCTCTATCTCATTGCTCTAAGCTTACTATGCGGAATGGCCGTCATTCCGATCAAAAAACGGCTGGGCTTTCAAGCGAATACGGAGAAGAAGGCTGCGCCCAACAGCCGCCCGGAATTGGAATATTACATTTGAGAGAGACGAATCGGGGCGATAGGAAATGTATTGGGACTTGTTCATAATGTTCATAAGTGTAGGCCTTGTGTCCTTTGGCGGCGGTTATGCGGTAATCCCGGTCATTCAGAAGGAGGTAACGGAAAAAGGGCTGCTGACTGCCGCAGAATTCCAGCAAACCGTGGCGCTGGCCGGCATGGCGCCCGGTTCGATCGCCACCAATGCCGCTACGCTGATTGGCTATCAGTCCGCCGGCTATATCGGAGCCGCCGTCTCCACCGCGGGCATCATCCTGCCGTCGCTGGTCGTCATCGTGCTGCTCTCCGCCCTCTTCTACCGCATGCGGAGCAATCCATGGGTCCAATCTTCTCTATACGGTCTGCGTCCCGTAACGACAGGACTCATTGTATATGCAGCTATTCACTTTGGGTATCCCGATGAGGGGGAAGGGCTCCTACAGGGCCTGATTCCTACGCTGCTAATTTGCGGCGCCTGTTTATTTCTCTTGCTGAAATACAAACTCCACCCCCTGTTGATTCTCCTCATGGCCGGTGCTGCAGGTATTGTTTTATTCTAATAAGTTGGATGGCTGTCGGCCGTGTGTGATGGATTGGACAAGATTGGCTTTCCAAAGCACGAATAACAAGCCGGAACCTTCATGATCCGGCTTGTTATCGTTTCTTTTTCTATGTGTCATCCGTCCCGAAATCCGCTTGGCCATCCACTCGTTTAACCTGGGCACTATGGGACACATTCAGTTTCGAATCAAAATCGGCAGCCCGGGGTATCCCCATCCAGGTTATTCGTTGACGAATTTCGTTCCGGCTATGTTCTTACCGCGGGCCAGCCACACCTTAAAGCCAGGATTCTTATCCGGATAGACCAGCGCTTCCGTCGAGAAATACCGCATGGTGTACCCGCAGCGACGGTACGGGCTTGTATTCGGCTCCGCGCCATGAATGATCCGCGAATCGTGAAGCGAGCACTCTCCCGCTTCCAACTCAAAGTAAACCGCTTGAGACTCATCGATGGAACCGCTCTTGATTTGGGTGTCAAACAAATTGCTCGCCCGGTCCACTTCCTCATAATCCGAGAAACCACTATCGTGCGTACCCGGAATGACACGCATGCATCCGTTTTCCTTCCAGCTGCGGTCAATCGCCAGCCATACGGTGATAATCTTGTCGAAGCTGCTTAATCTGCCGTTCCAGTAGGCCGAATCTTCATGCCATGGCGTTGCACGTCCCACATGCGGATCTTTACAGATAAAGTGGCTGGACCACAACCCGATATTCGGGCCGATGATGGGTTCCACCAGATCCAGTACCTCATCGGATAACAGAAAGTCGAGCAGCCTTTCGTCACGGAAATGCGGCGTATCCAGCTCGTCAGATAATTTGCTGCCCTTCTCCTCCAGTTGCTCTTCAAAGATGGATGTCAGAACCTGCATTTTTTCGGTACTAAAGAGCGGCTTCTTGTACAGGTAGTACCCATGTTCCTTATAAAACTCAACCTCCTGCTTCGAAAGAGCTTGCGTTGTCATCATCATAACCTCCAGTCAAGTAAGGATTTCGTTAACTGTGGTCATTATATCCCGGAGGGTCAGGGCCATACTGCGCATTCGTTAGGATAAATGCTGCATATCTTCGGCTTTCTCTGCCTTGTTGCGGTACTGGCGGGGGGACATTCCCTTTCGCTGACGAAACACCCTTTCAAAATGCCCCAATGTATTAAAGCCGGAAGCGTAACAAATCTCGGTAACGGGCAGCGAGGATGCCTGAAGCAGCGATTCGGCGAAATGCATTCTGACGTTTTGCAGATAACGTTGAAAAGACTGCCCCACGGATTTGGAGAAGCACTCGCTGAAATAAGTAGCCGAGTATTGGGCCTGGCTAGCTGCATCTTCCAATCTCAAATCCTCACGGAAATGATGATGAATATAGATTAGGGCTTTTTGCAGGTTTAAGTTGAGCTGCCGATCTCTCGTCCCGTTCGCGGGCAGGAGCCGATTTGCGGCGCTGCCACGATACAGATCCACCAACAGCCGCTGAAGCGTAGCCCGGATCGCGATCTCGCTGCCTTCCCGCCAGACTCCGTTCTCCTCCTTCATCCGTTCATAGTCGGCGAACACCACCGGGAGCCGCTTCTCCTCAAGCTGTGCTTGCAGCAGAAGTTTCCCGCCGAATAACCAATGGTAGACGTTATCATCCATCATAGCTTCGGTGAAAATGAGATTATATATTTCAAGTGGTTCCTCTTCCAAGGAAACCAGCTCATGAAAATCGGCAGGCGTCAGCAAGAAGATGGTCCCCGAAGAGAGCGGATACGAGGAACCGTTGAGCCTGTGCTCGCCTTTTCCGGAAACCACATAACTCAGCTCGTAAAATTCATGCCAGTGCAGCTGGATTCTCCCCGGATGAACGCCGTGAAATACTTGAACAGGCGCGTGGGGCTGTAATCGGTACTCTTCATTGGTTAGCCTGGGAGGCTGCTTGGTTTCCACTTGAGACGCTCCTTTTCGCTTTCGAAATCACATTAACTTCCTCATTGATAAGCCGAACAAGCTAGAATCCGCTCCGAGCGATGTCCTGCCGGTGCGATTCGGCCAGCCGAGCAAAGTACCGAATGGCAAAATCCCGAAACAGCACCGCCGTATGCATGAGGTATCGGTCCTTGGGCCAAGACAAGGAGATGGAGCGTTTGCACCAGCTTTCTTCGAGCCGGAGCTGGACGACATCAGGTCCGGTTGACCCGCCCCATGTCACCACCGGCAGGAAGGCGACGCCCTGACCGGCTCGAATGAGACCGCGGACGGTGGCGGGATCATCGCTCTCGAATCGGATGCGGGGAGTAAACCCGGCAAGACGGCAGAACGCATCGGTTGTTTCCCGCAGCGATTTACCCGGAGGCAGGGTAATGAAGCTCTCATCCTTGAGCTCCTGCAAGCTTACACGGTCTCGATCCGCGAGCGGGTGCTCGGCGGGAACGGCAACCACGATCTCCTCTTCGAGCAAGCAGACCGACGCTGTTCCCTTTGGTGGTGCTGCGCCATCGGATAGGCACAGATCGAAGCTCGGCATATCTTCGAATGACGAAACATGCTGCTGCAATTGAAACTCTGCATGCGGCCATTCTTTGCGAAAATCGGCCAGTAGATCCGGCAGTAAATGTGAGGAGACGCGAACATCAAGCGTGATAACGGCGGAGACGCAGCCATTAGCATCCTGCAGCTGCAGCTTTCCGTCTTCCAGTGCTTGCAGCGCGATATCCACTTGGCGAAGAAACAGCTTGCCGTGCTCGTTCAGCCGTATCGTTTTATGCTCCCGTTCGAACAGCTTGGTTCCCAGCTCGGCTTCAAGCGACGCGATCATTTTGCTTAATGCCGGCTGCGATATATGCAGGCTATGGGCTGCCTTTGTCATATGCTGCATTCGGGCGGCAGTCTGAAAATATTTTAATTGCAACAGTTCCATACTGATCCCCACTTTCTACAATACATAACTCCCAAGTTATAATTAATATATTCAAATATATATTAGGGCTCATCAAACAAACAAGATATAATAATCTCATCTTGTAAGGATAGGAGACGATCGACTTGATCGTACAGACATTATCAGGAACAGTTGAAGGCGAAAATTCAAACGGTGCGTATGTATTCCGGGGCATCCCCTATGCGGCCCCGCCAGTCGGCAAGCGCAGATTCAAGCCTCCGGTCCCTCCGCAACCCTGGCCGGGCGTGAGGCCGTGCAAGCCATTCGGACCTATCGCACCGCAGAAGCATAATCCGCAAAGCGGCATGCCGAAGCTTGTACAGTCCGAAGATTGCCTAAACTTGAATGTGTGGACACCAGGCGCAGGCGATAAGTTAAAGCCTGTCATGGTCTATATCCATGGCGGGGGATTCATATCGGGCAATGGAGCGGAGTGCGACGGATTTCGCTATGCAGCCGAGGATGGAATCGTCTACGTATCGATCAATTATCGGCTCGGCGCATTAGGTTTCTTGTATTTGGGAGACCTGCTGGGCAAAGAATATGCAACCTCCGGTAACAATGGCATGCTGGATATTGCGGCCGCCCTCCAATGGGTTCAGTTGAATATTACCGCTTTCGGCGGCGACCCGTCGCGCGTAACCGTCATCGGCAATTCTGCCGGGGCCAAATGCACGGCCGCACTTTACGTGATGGAAGCGGCACAGGGCTTATTTCAACGGGCTATAGCCCAAAGCGGCGCAACGCAGTCGATACGGGATTGCCAAACCGCCAATGTCACGACTCTCCGGCTGCTAGAAGAGCTGGGGTTATCGCAAGCGCAGGCGCATCAGCTGCTTGAACTTCCTGCGGAGAGAATCATCGAAGCGCAGTCAACGATCGGCTCCAATACCTCGCGCAGCCTGCATATGTTCGGCCCGGTATCCGATGGCCATGTTATCCCCGTTGATCCCCTGGGGAGCCTAACCGGCAGCATCGGTCTGCCGCCGCTGCTGATCGGCACGAATGAGGATGAAGCAGCCATCTTCATTCAGGATGATCCCGTGCTTCAATCACCGGCCTTCGAGACGCTTGAACGATTCTTCGGAGCGAATGCAGCTGTCGCGTGGGATGCTTATGGTCGCTATAACCAATCGATGTCATCGAGTGATGCCTGGAACAAAACGTTAACCGAGCATCTATATACGATTGGAGCGATGCAGTTCGCAGAAGCCGTGGCATCGTCCGGAACATCGGTATGGATGTATCGGCTTCAATGCGGCGGCACGCTCGGCGCGATACACGGTTATGAAGGCAGTCTCATCCATGCTCAGTTAATCCGCAATCCCATGTCCGAAATGTCCAGCAATGAGGATCCATATGCTGTAGCAGCTGAGAGTTATGCACTGGCAACCGCCATGCGGGAAGCATGGGTTGCATTTATACAAAGCGGAGATCCGAATATCCATGCGCTGCCGGCTTGGCCCGTCTATGGAAGCGGACACGCCACCATGGTTCTGGACAAGATTAGCTGCGTTCGCGATGACCTGCCGGTTCCGGCCGGGATCGGCGTTCCTCATCAGGTTTGGAGGATGGTCTGATGCAGTTGGTCGATATCGCCCTCGTTATGGTGCTGCTCGGACTCCTTCTCGGTTTTGTGGGTGCAGGCGGCTCAGGTTTCATTATATCCATCCTAACCGTCGTATTCGGTTATCCCATTCATACCGCGCTGGGTACCGCACTGGCGGCGATGTTCTTCTCGTCGCTTTCCGGTTCTGTCAGCCATTACCGGGAAGGGAACATGGCACTGAAGACAGGGGGCGTCGTCGGCTTGGCCGGTGCGGCAGGGGCATGGGTCAGCTCGGGCTGGTCCTCGCTTATTCCCGAGGATAAGCTGGGCTTCATGACATCCGGTATGCTGTTCGCCTCTGGACTAGCCTTATGGTTCAGGATGCTGTACGTTTCACGTCGATCGAAGACTTCCGGGGACTCTGTGACACCCGGCATCCATGACTTCCGATACTGGCTGCAGGCACTGCTAATCGGACTCATAACCGGCGCCTTATCGGGGCTGTTCGGAATCGGCTCCACCCCGTTCATCCAGTTAGGGCTTATGCTGATTCTCGGCATGTCGATGCGTGTTGCCGCCGGCACGACCATGCTGGTCATTATGCCAATCGCACTGGCAGGAGGAGCCGGGTACTTCTCGATCGGGTACCTGGATGTTCAACTGCTCGCCGCTGTTGTGATCGGTACGATGTCCGGCTCGTATGTGGGGGCAAAGTTTACGAAGCGGGTACCCGTTGTCTGGCTGAAAACCTGCATGGTCCTCACCCCCATGATCGGTGCCGCCATTCTATTGCTGTAGAGTTTGCCCAACTCGTCAGGGAGTTGAATGAGCAAACATGATCTCTAAGTGAATTGCTGCGCAATCTCCCAGTCATGACCTGACGAGCGTTTCCAGCGAACACATTCGTTTTATCCGTCTTCGCCGATCATTTGCAGCTCAATTTGTTTCATTTCATAAAAATATCCCTGCTGCTCCATCAGCTCTGAATACGTGCCCGCTTCAATAACCCTGCCTTGGTCCATGACCAGAATCCGGTCCATCTCTTCCAAGCCGGTCAGCCGATGGCAAATCAGAACAAGCGTATCGTTAGCCGCTTGCGCCAGCAGATGCCGAAAAACACGCTGCTCCGTAACGTAATCCAGTGAAGACGTCGGTTCGTCCAGCAGCCATAACCGTCCTTCTCGTAGCATCGCCCGGGCCAAGGCTAAGCGCTGCTTCTCTCCCTCCGATAAGTTCTCCCCCTTTTCATACATCCTATCGTCCAGGGACTTATTCGGCAGCTGCACTTTATCCAGTATATCCGACAACGCTTGATCGGAATGATGTTCCTCGTTCAGCAGCAGGTTGTCCCGAATGGTGCCCCGAAAGAAATGACTGTGCTGCAGCACAACCTTTGAGGCTTGCCAAATGCTCGCTTCATCCAGTTCCATAACCGAAGTATCATTTAAACGAATCTGACCGTCTGTCGGCGTGCGCAGCTTGAGCAGCAATTCGATGAGGGTGGTTTTCCCTGATCCGCTCGGACCGACAATGGCCGTTTTAGATCCCGGTGGTAAGTAGAGGGTTATGTCTTTCAGCGCTGGGCGCCATTCATCTTCATATTGAAAGGAAACACCGCTCAGCTCAATGGAAACGGCTTTCTCGATAGGCAGGACACCGCTTGGCTGCGGCGGCTGCTTATCTAGGGCGTGAACCGTTTCCGCAAGCCGAGCTGCCGCATGTTCGCTATCCAGCTTATAAGCAGGCAGTGTGGCCATTGGCGCAGCTTCTTCAAACACCGTAAGCGAAGCCATGACCAGCATGGCTAGAAATACGCCGGCAAGCGAGCCATCCATTATTAAGTAGGCGCCAAGAATCAGCACGCCCCATGAAATCAGATACGTTACAAAAACATGCAGCGATTGCCCGCGCAGCAAATGCCGGGCTGCCGCTTGCTGTTCCGCTGCCAATGCGGCGGAGGTACGCTGCAGCTGCCGCTCCCGCTTTTTCATTTGTCCGTATACTTTCAAATCCCGGAACCCGTATAGCAGCTCGGTCACTTCTGTGGAAAGCGCCGCTCGTTCTTGGCGCACGCGGCCATGTATCCTTCTCTGTCCAAGGAGAACAAGTCCTGGAACCACAAAAGCCGTTGCCAGCATCCCCAGCACAAATAAACAAGCAATCCAGAATGAAAAGGCGGAAGTAAACAAAACCGTAGCCAGAAACACCATAACAACAATGACAGGCGGATAGGCGACGCGCAAAAAGTAATGCTGTAAACTCTCCACATCCCCAACGATCCGTGCGAGCAGCTCTCCGCTCCGCTTTTTACCCAATATCCCCGGCGTCAAAGGAACCAGCTTGGCAAAAAAGGATGTCCGCAAACGGCTGAGCAGAGAGAATGTCGCCCGATGGGAATACAAGCGTTCCGCGTAGCGGCTTGCCGCCCGCAGCAGACCCAGTATTTTTACCAGGGACGTCAGCACAATCAAGGTATAAAGCGGCGGAGCAAATACAGTCTGGGAGATCACATACCCGCTTGCGGCAAAAAGGCATACACCTGCAATGCCGGCAACGAATCCTCCGAGGATGGCGATGGCAATATCCTTCCGTTCCTGAATCATCGCCTTGGTTAAAATAGCCAGCTCATTCATGCGAGTCCCCCTTTCCGCTGCGCATCCACCAGGTCAGCATATTGGGGCAGACGCGCTAGCAGCTCATCGTGGCGCCCGCTGTCCAGCAGCGCTCCGTTGTCCATAAACAATATCCGGTCGGCATGCCGTATCGTGTACAAGCGGTGCGCCACAGTAATCATGGTCGCCTTGCTTGCAAGCTCGGCAATGGACCGCTGCAGAACACGTTCGGTGTGCAGGTCCAATCCGACGGTGGGCTCATCAAACAATATAACAGAAGGCCGCTTCAAAAAAGCACGGGCCAGCGCCAGCCTTTGCTTCTCTCCGCCTGACAATCCCCGGCCTCCTTCGCCGACAAAGGTGTCATAGCCCTGCTCCAACGCGGCTGCAACCGCAGCAAGTCCGGCGGCCTCCGCCGCCTGCACGACTTCTTCCCTGGTGACGTCCCTGCCCGCGCCAATCGCAATATTGTCGGCAAACGTGCCGGCAAAAATATACGGATGCTGGGTAATGTAGCTGACATGTTCAAACCATGAAGCCTCATCGTAATGCGCAAGCGGACGTCCGTTCACCAGCACTTCTCCCGACGTTGGCGCAAGCAGCCCTGCAATGAGATGCAGCAAAGTGGTTTTGCCGGATCCGCTTTTACCGACGATGGCGATTTGCTCCCCTGGCCCAAACGACATGGAGCCGGCAGCAAGCTCGAACGAATCCGTCCCATACCGAAACCGGACATCCCTCAGTTCGATGGTCGGCGGCATCCGAATCAAACCTAAATCGGCTGTCCCAGACTTATCCGTCATATCCATCGGATCGACCTGGTGTGTTTTGTCCTTTTTCCCGGCCTCCTCTTTCCGATCTGTCACTGCTCCTGCTTCCCTTGTTTCCGTAAGCATCTCCTCTACTTTTCGGACAGCCCCCATGCTGGTACGACCGCTGTGAAAGGCAGTTCCGGTGTTTTTTAACAGGCTGTAAAACTCGGGCACCAGCAGCAGAATCAAAAAGGCGGTGTGGAAGGAAAGCGACTTGAAAACCAGCAGCTGCAGCGCCAGCTCAAGCGCGACAACGCCAATGCTAAGCATGACGATGGATTCCAGCATGAAGGTGTTGGTAAACGCAATCCGTAAAATGCCCATCGTTGCATCCCGGTAGCCAAGGCTGCTGCGTTCAATCTCCTGCTGCTGATGATTCGTCCGTCCAAACAGCTTGAGCGAAACCAGCCCTTGAAGAGAGTCGAGAAACGTACCGGAAAACTCGGCCAGCTGTGCGAATTTCTCCTCTGATTTGTTTTTCGTTTTCAGACCCACAAGCACCATAAATAACGGGATAAAGGGAGCGGTAACCAGCATAATCAAGCCGGAATTCATATGCTCCGTAAAAACAATGACCAGAATCAGGACAGGAATGATGGCGGCTTCTATCATACGCGGCATATATTGGCTGAAATAACTGTCCGCCTCGTCCACGGCATCCAGTGCTACACTGACTTTTCCGCCCGTTTGTCCACGAAGCGTTGAAGCTACGGAAGCGTTAGCCAGCTTTTGCAGCACCGCTGCTCGCATCTCCGTCTTAGCGCTGGCAGCCATGTGCAAGCCGATGATCCCGTTTCCATAAGACAGCAGCGTCCGCGCAGCCATCACGGCCAGCAATGCGCCAAGTATGGCAGCTACCGACGAAAAGGAAGCCCGCTGCACAAAAATCCGCTGAACCGCTTCGGCGAGCAGTGCGGCCTGGCCTGTCATGGCAGCACCGAGCGCAAGCGACATGAACCCCAAGAGTATCAACCGTTTCCTTTGTGCAGACATTTGCTGGGACAGCAGACTGGTTTTCCCCTTCAAATAAACTCCCCTCCTTTATACTAAACCGATGCAAGTACCCTTACATGAAGATACCCAAGCCCCGATTATTTTTTGCCTTTTACATAATCCGCATCAAACAGAAAGAGCTTGAAGACTAGTATAAGGGACGGAATCAGCAGGCATAGGCCGCCGATAAAGGCTGCCACAAGCGCAGCGCCCATCGACTCATGCGTGGCCCCGCTCTGAATGGTAATGTACGGATCCAGAATATAAGGATACTGCCCGATGCCGTATGCAAAAAATGCACAGAAGAATTGCAGCATGACACAAATAAAAGCCAGTCCGTAGCGGCGTCCTTTGTACAGCAGCCATATGGCTGCCATGAAAAAACCGACGGAAAGCGCCAGCAGCCACCATAAATCCATCATGTTTTGAAAATGCCGCTCATTATGCTGACTGAGGAAAATAAATGCCGTGAGCGCGGCAATAATGGTTGGCGTACTCCAAAACAGGGCATATGTGCGCACCAGCTTTAGCGCTGGCTGATCGTCCGCCCGTGAGGCGTAAAAGGCCAGGAACGATCCGCTTATGAACAGCACCGATACGATGGCCAATGCAACGATGCTCCACGACAACGGACTGGTTATGAGCGTCCAATATTCCAAAGAAACAGCCCCGCCTCTATCCACAATAAAACCGCCTTCGGATAGCGTTAATGCGACCGACAAGGAAGCCGGAATCAGCAAACCTGTGGCCCCGTATAAAAACAGATACACGATGTTTTCTTTGGAGCCGTAATTTTCAAACGCATAAAAGGAGCCGCGGATTGCCAGCAGAATAATGGCGATGCTTCCCGGTATAAGCAGCGCAGAGCCATAATAATAGGCCGTGTCCGGGAAAAACCCGACGATGCCGATAAAGAAAAAGACAAAAAACACATTGGTAATTTCCCAGACCGGCGATAAATAACGGGATATCAATCGATTGATCAGGTGGTCCTGCTTCGTCAAACGGGCATAGAAGGCAAAAAAACCAGCGCCGAAATCAATGGAGGCTATAATTAAATAGCCGTATAAAAACAGCCAAAGGACGGAGATGCCTATCAACTCGTAATCGATCATACCGGCTCACCCTTTCCCGTGGAGTGTTTCTCTTTCACAATCTCGTCCAGCTCGGCTTCCGCCGGTTTATTACGGAACAACCGTCTCAGTACAAAGACACACATGGTCCCCAGCACAATATACAGCAGCAGGAAGAGGAAAAAGAGAATTCTCACATTCGGTGAAGTCGTAGCTGCCTCCTCTACGCGCATATATCCGCGGATTATCCACGGCTGCCGCCCGAGCTCCGCATAGAACCAGCCCATTTCAACGCCCAAAAATGCAAGGGGTGCACTAAAAACAATGACCCGAAGCAGCCACTTGTTGAGCTCATTGCGTCTCTTCCAGAACAAAAACAGGAAATACAGGAACGCAACGGCCAACAGAACAAAACCGATCCCGGCCATGAAATCAAACAAATAGTGGACAAGCAGCGGCGGTCTTTCATCCAGCGGAAACTCCTCCAGCCCTTTTACCTCGGCATCAAAGTCTCCAAAGGCCAGGAAGCTGAGCGCTTTCGGAATATGAATGGCTCCCATGACCTTCTGCTCCGCATTAAGCCAGCCCAATAATATCAGATCTGCACCGCTTTCCGTTTCAAAATGCCATTCTGCGGCGGCCAGCTTCTCCGGCTGATGTTCTGCCAGAAACTTGGCCGACATATCCCCGGCTAAGGTTGTCAGCACGCTGAACACCAGAACAACCCCCATCATAAGTTTCAATGCTTTTTTGTAATATGCCGAGGCCCCTTTTCTCAGAATAACGTAGGCTGCGATACCCGCCAGCAGGGCAGCGCCCGTTAAATAGGCCGAGGTTAGTACATGGAATACTTTTGAAGGCGTCGCCGTATTCATCATCGCTTGCAGCGGGTTAACCGCCGTAAAGTGGCCTGCCTCCATGACAAAGCCTCCAGGCTGATTCATGAATCCGTTCACCGTCGTAATAAAAATTGCGGACATGCCTGCCCCGGCAACAATCGGAATCGTCAGCAGCCAATGCGCATACGGATTGCGGAACCGATCCCAGGTGTACATATAAATCCCCAGGAATATGGCTTCAAAAAAGAATGCAAAAACCTCCATAAATAACGGAAGCGCGATGACATTCCCCGCCACTTGCATAAAGTTCGGCCATACAAGCGCAAGCAGCAGGGAAATCGCTGTTCCAGTCACTACACCAACCGCCACCGAAATCACGAATCCTCGTGTCCACCTTTTGGCCATGAGCATGTAATGAGGATCCTTCTTACGTATACCAACGAACTCCGCAATGGCAATCATTAACGGAACACCGACGCCGACCGTGGCAAAAATGACATGAAACGCCAAGGTTAGCCCCGTCAGCCATTTGCTCCACAGCACCGTATCTATAACCACGAGATCCTGCCTCCTTTTAAACCCTGTTCATTCGTTTGTCGGGATTAACCCTAATAAGTACATACCCGATATTTAAACGTTATTATAACGAAGGAATATCACAAATGAATCACGAAAGCCTCTCGTTCAATAAACAATCGAATCTTTCCGACAACTCGGTGAAAATCAAGAAAATCACTCTATCGAGTCATTGTTCTATTAACCGATGTATGGTATTTGAAGCTGCTGGGGCATAAGCGGGCCGACGGCTTACGAATGCATTATGGTTTGTCGTCAACCATTCATGCTCATCTATTTATACAGTCGATAAAAAAGAAAAGTCCCCGTTAATTCGGGGACCAGGCACTCTTCGTTATTCCTATATAAGGATGTATTACTGTTTATTCAGGCGTGTCTTGCACAGGTCTAACCGTAGAGTCTCTCACGATGAGCTCAGGGTCAATTCGAACATTGCCCCCGCGTTCCATCGTTCCATCCATGCGCTTCAGCAGCATATCCGCTGCGGCAAGCCCAATCCGGTCAGCAGGCTGCCGGACCGTTGTCAAATGGGGGCGCAGCTTGGATGAGATATACTGATCGTCATAGCCGACAATGGCTACCTGTTCCGGAACCCGGATGCCTTCTTCCAAAAGAGCGTTCAGGACCCCGAGCGCGATATTGTCATCGCCTGCGAATACGGCGGTAGGAAGTCGTCCTTCCCGCAGCCATTTGCGACAGACATCGTAGCCAAAGTCGATTTCGAAATCGCCCGTAATCATTTCGAACGGCGCCAGGCGCTTTTCCTCAAGCGCCTGCAGAAAGCCGCTGCGACGTTCCCTCGTGCTGCGGAACATATCCTGCCCGCTGATATGCGCAATGGAGGTATGGCCGAGATCGAGCAGGTGCTTCGTTGCGGTATAGCCGCCTTTGTAGTTGTCTATGGTGACGGAATAAGCGTCATTATCCGGCTTC
The DNA here is from genome assembly GCF_015326965.1 of Paenibacillus sp. JZ16. Lineage (NCBI taxonomy): Bacteria > Bacillati > Bacillota > Bacilli > Caryophanales > Paenibacillaceae > Paenibacillus > Paenibacillus sp. JZ16. The sequence goes on along the minus strand of NZ_CP017659.1, from coordinate 5,264,942 downwards.
TGGTTGTCTATCAGGACATAAGGGATATTTCGGCGTTTCATTTCCACGATATAGTTGTCTTCTTCTAGCGGCGAGAGCAGAATCAGTCCGTCCACGCGGTCTTCCTGAATCAGATAATGGGCCTCGTCGGAGCCTATACCCGTAGAGACCGAAATGGCCAGGAAATAACCGTGCAGTGCCAGCACCTCATTCAGCTCCTTGACCACAGCGTCGAAGAAAGAGTCCTGAAGGGTAGTTACGATCAACCCAACGATTCCTGTCTTACCCCGTGCTAAACTCCGGGCAGCGGCATTGGGACGGTAATCAAGCTCCTTGATGGCTTCCAGAACCTTTAGTCTGTTCTTCTCTCGAACGGATTCAGCACCATTTAAGACACGTGAAACGGTCACGACGGACAGTCCTGATTTTTTTGCTACGTCAAATATACTAACCTTCATTGTTTATACTCCTTGCGGCATATTTTCCGTACGTTTACAAAACTTAACACTAGTATACATGTACGGGGCCTGGCCGCGAAGCTAATTTAACAAAAGCACCGCCCCTTTCGGGACGGTACGATAGTTTGCATTAACGTTTGATAATTTCCATGACTTTTTACTGAATCGTCGGCATCACTTCTTGACAGCGCCACCCACAACTCCTTCCGATGCTTTATTCCTTTGAACACTGGCCCACCCCCTCTACGATGGGCATAGATACAGATTCGGCATGCTTCCTGTTTCACAATTAAAAAACCTTCCAATGATCGAATAACGATCATTGGAAGGTTTTCATTTCCCCGAAGACTACAACCCTGCGGCTATCTATTTGCGAACGACAGTATAGCCTTTATCCTGCAGCAGCTTCACGATGCCATGCTCACCCAGATAGTGGGCTGCGCCAACCACGATGAAGTACTCTTCATTTTTGCCGTTTTTCAGGTATCCGTCGATTTTCTCGGCCATGCCGATGTTTCGGTCAATCAGCATCGCTTTATTGTATTCCTCGTCAACGGCCATGCTGTTGGTGAACTCCAGCAGTTCCTCATCATTGCCCGTCTTCCACATTTCACCTAATTGCTCGACACTGCCATCCAGTACATCGAAATTGTCCAAGACGATGTTGAGATTCTTCTCCTGCAACTCTTTAGAGAAGCCATTGAACATGCCCAGCTGCAATTCGTAGGATTCCAGCTCGATCACCGGAATTTTGCGCTCGATCGCTTTCTGGACGAAATACAGATCGATTCCTGCAGCCGCTTCGTATCCAGCCTTCACTGCTTTCAAGCTGCTGATCGTGGATTCCGCTACCCAAGGCTTGAATGCATCTAAGGCATTCGGCTGCATGCCGCTCTCCGTCAGGATTTTGCCGAGTTTGGCGTACGTCTCGCTGGTCACATGATCCTTGAGTGTTGTTCCATCTTTATACATCCCCATATCCATGATCAGCTGCTGCTGAGCTTCGTCAGCTGCTTTGCTGACATCAACCTCGACACCGAGATAGTCCGCTTCGGCAAAGGCTTCCTCAAACTCCGGACGCAGCGGGTAGAAGCTGTCATCCGCGATGTGCATAGAGCCTACCAGATAAACGGTATTCCCGTTGCTCTCCACTTCCCACATGAAGCCGCGGCCACCTGTTTGAGCGACCTCCGTTTCTTTGGAAACCAGCACAACGGTGCGAGTTTTCGCATCCCAGCTAACCTTATAACCCGCAGCGTCCCCAACAACCCGAATTGGCGCATACGTTACGCCATTGATTTGTTTCAGTTTGCTTTTCAGCGTAATGGTTTTGCCGTCCACAACCACATGGATCGTGTCATCTGCAGCATCCGTCAGTTTCACATCCATCGCCTGGAGCGTTGTTCTGAGCGGGACGAGCGTTGTGCCCTTATCTATAACCGGTGTGCCAAGCGAGTATTTAACTACTTCGTTATCCACTTTTACTGCTGGCTGCTGTGGAGCAGCCATGGCAGGCACTGCCGAAGCAAGCAAACCTACCGAAATCGTGAGTGACAATATCATTCTTTTCCAATTTTTCATTTATGTAATCTCCTTTATGTTGTTGTAATCGGGTGCGATTAAGAATAGCCGTGCATCAAACTATTTATTTATGGGGTTATATTCGCCATACCGCTGTCGGTATGGCGCCCCCCATATCTTCTATTTCTTTGCTCCAGCAGCCCATAAGCCTGCTATAGCGATCACGGCAACTGCTCCCATTAATCCTTCTTGCATGGCATCCTTTAGCGCAGAACCTTCCGTGTTGAACATGAAGCCGAACAAAATCACGACTGCAGCAGCGCTTAAAAACATTAATAATTTCGAGCTAGTACTTTTGGTCATTTTAACAACCTCGCTATTAAGGATCAGTATCAGATTTAAAGACATCCATTAAAATTGAAAATCACTTGTACAGTTCGTGCTTACATCTTATAAGCTTTCATCGCTTTTCTAAGCTCCTTGAACGTAGGGCGTTTGCCGTACATCAAGACACCGGTACGATAGATTTTCGCTGCCAACCAGCCAAAGACGAGGATGGATACGATCAGGATCGCCAGTGAGAGCAGGATCTCCCACAATGGGATATCTCCAAGTCCGATGCGAACCAGAATCGTGGTCGGCGAGATGAACGGAATATAGCTGGATACCTTCATCAGCATCGAGTTCGGAGCGCTTAAGCTAAAGATCGCGATATAGAATGCCACCAGCGACAGCATCGTGATCGGCATAACCGCCTGCCCCAAATCCTCGGTACGACTGACGATCGAACCAATGGCCGCATAGAGCATCGCGTACAAGAAATAACCAAGGATGTAGAAGATTAAACCGAACACCAGAAGCATCGGGTCGATCGCCGTCAGGTCGAGATTCATGTCCTTCAATGTATCCATATTGTGCGGCAGCATCAGGTTCACGGCGGTTACAACACCGAATGCCGCGATCTGCGACAGTCCCAGCAGGAACATGCCAATAACCTTACCAAACATTTGGCTCAGCGGAGATACGCTTGTAATCAAAATCTCCATGATGCGGGAGCTCTTCTCTGTCGTTACTTCAGATGCGATCATGTTACCTGTTCCCATCAAAGTGAAGAAGAAGAGAATAATCAGTGCATACACGACAATGTAGTTAATAACCTCGGAAGCCCCTTCCTTCTCTCCGGAAGCTCCGCCCGCGTTACCCGTTTCTGTAGGATTGATACCCCGAGCATCAATCTGAACAGGCGTATTCAGCTCATTGATCTGCGCATCGGACAAATTAAGTCCGTCTACAATGCTGCGCGTCTTCGCCACTTGCAGAGCTGCTTGCAGGTTGGATTGCAGTTCCGGACTCATGGCCTCGTCTTCAGAGCTGTAGACCACCGTCGGGAACGCATTGCCTTCTTTTGCTTCAAATTTCAGATAACCTTCGATAACGCCATCTTTAATGTCTTTATTCAGAGCGGCTTCATCAGCCGTTTCATATTTTACAAATTCATAGGAAGTTGACGGCAGATTACTCCAAGTGGTTTCCAGTTGTTCGGCAAGCATTTGCTCCTGTCCGTAAACCAGTCCGATGCGGGTGGTTTCTTCGGAGCCCGCCTTATCTCCCGTAAACATTTGAATCAGAAAAGGAAGATTGATCCCGATGGTAATAATGAGTGCAAATATCAAGGTCGAAACAAGAAAGGACTTCGTTCTTACTTTATTCATGAACGTAAATCGGATAACGGTCCACATATTATTCATTGGATTCACCTACCGCCTTTATGAAGATTTGATTGAGTGTCGGCTCCTTCACTTCAAACCGATGGATCGTGCTTTGCGACATGGCTGTATTCAAAATCTCTTGCGCTGCATCAACCTGGCTGATCCGGATGGAGTAGCCGTCCTCTGTCCGCTCCACAGCCGTTACGCCTGGCAGGGCTTCAAGACCACGGACTTCACCGGACGTACCGAGCATCACCTCTTCTCGAGGATACTTGGATTTGATATCCTTCAGGTTCCCCTTCACTACCGTATTGGAGCGATGCAGAATGGTAATGTTCTTACACAACTCCTCGACATGTTCCATCCGGTGGGTGGAGAACAGAATGCTCGTGCCTTTGTCGCGTAGTTCTTTTACCGTTGATTTCAGAAGTTCGACGTTCACCGGATCCAGACCGCTGAAGGCTTCGTCCAAAATCAGAATTTGCGGGTCATGAACAACCGCTGCGATAAAGCCCATTTTTTGCTGATTACCCTTAGACAGTTCTTCAATCTTCTTATCATAATAGTCAGGTACTTCAAACCGTTCCAGCCAATATTTCAGACTCTTATCCGCGTCTTTCGCGGACATGCCCCGCAGCTGTGCCAAGTAGGAAATCTGCTCGCTGACTTTCACTTTCGGGTATAACCCGCGCTCTTCCGGCAAGTAACCCATAATGTGACGCAGTTCTTTGTTATACGGCTTTCCGTTATATAGAATCGTTCCGTCATCCGGGTAGATCAACCCAAGCACCATCCGCATGGTGGTTGTTTTGCCGGCGCCGTTCGCGCCAAGCAGTCCGTAGATTTCACCTTCCTCAACCTGAAGCGAAATCCGGTTTACTGCCGTTTTGTCCGCATAAATCTTAACTACATTGTCTAATTGCAAGCGTTGCATATCGTAAAACCCCTCTCTATCCTAGTTCTGCACGTTGGCAGGAATGTTTCCGTCAATCCATAATCGAAGCACTTCATCCAGCTCCAGGGAACGGGTCTGAATAAACGGTATGCCTGCAGACTGCAGGATCTTCTCCACTTCCAAGCATTCCGTGGTTATAAAAGAAATCGTTGTTGCTGTCTCTTGTTTGTAACTCAGAATACCCGGCAGCTCCTCCACAATGGAGGCATCCCCTTGTATCCAGCACTCCTTCCAGTTATCCAGCAGCGAGTCCTTCTCCACCATGCCCAGCAGCTTTCCATGATGAATGAGAATGACGTAATCCGCCAGCCGCCGGATTTCATCCACAACATGGGTTGAGAGCACGATCGTTGTATCCATGGACTTCATTACTTTGTGCAGCTGGTCGATCATCAGCTTCCAAGCGAAAGGATCGAGACCGGAAGAAGGTTCATCCAGCAGCAAGAACTTGGGCCTTGGTGCAAGTGCAGCGGCGATCTCGAACTTGCGTCGTTCCCCTTTGGACATCTTGCGCAGTTTTACGCCTCGCGGGACATCAAACCGGGATAGCAGCTCATCGAAAAAATAACCGTCCCAAGTGTCATACCAGGATGCGCGAAAGCTGGCCGCTTCATCTACCGTCAAATGCTGCTCCTCTACACTCAACTGTTCAGGAACGAATCCCATTTGTTTACGGATCGAGACCGGAAGCTCTCCCCGGTAAGACTCGCCGAACCAGGTGATCTCCCCTTCGTCCGGAAACACGGTCTGCATCATCATGTTCAGCAGCGTGCTTTTTCCCGAGCCGTTAGGCCCCACCAGGGCAACAATATATCCTTGAGGAATCGACAATTCGATCGGGCCGATGGTTTTCGTTCTCCGTCGTTTAATGACATTACGAAATTCAATGATATGTGGTTCCATGACGTGTTAACGACCTCCTTTTGCATCGAGTACTTCCCGAATCACTTCCATGAACAGTTCCTTCAATTCATCCTCGTTAAACTGAACGGCAAGCCCTTTTTCGACTGCTATTCTTAACGCCTCAATAACCGCATCGCGTTTATACTGTTCACGGGCCTGATCCCCGACGCCGGCCACAAAGGTTCCCGTACCTTGTCTCGTTCGCAGCAGCCCTTCATTCTCAAGATCCTGATACACCCTGCGTACCGTAATGACACTACAGTTCAGATTCCCGGCAAATTCCCTAATGGACGGCAATAACGTTCCCTCCTCAATCTGACCGCTAATAATGAGTGAGCGCAGCTGTGTTTCAATCTGGTGATATAAAGGCTCTGCGCTATTTTCATTGATCTGAATCGGAATTCGCACCTTTTATCACCTCGCTTTTCTCCTGTGCATAAACCCGTGCTATTGCGATTCCATACGGATTCATCTTCATATCCTTCATGATAAGTCCCTGGTCTGCTGCCGAATGTAGGTTATTTTGCTTATAAGGAGCATAGATGCCAGTCCAACCATCAGCGATCCCCACATGACCGGAGATAGCAGGCCCCATTTGATGGAGGCTCTCACAACGAACTCGAAAACGCTGTAACCCAGCAAGCTAAGCATAACGGCCGTTCCGGAGGTGATCACCATCACCAGAAGGGTAATCCCGAAGTACTTCTTACCGCTGCACATATTCTCCCAGTAAATATAGGGTCCTGTTATTAAAAACCCGATGCCCATCCAGGTCAGTATAAATGCAATATAACTAGGGATATCCATCGCGGTTCTAATATGATTGCCTATCGCATAAATGACTCCAAATAATACGATGCCGTTTATGATGAAAGCGATCAGCGAGTTTATGATCCGGCTTACGAAGATGGCCGAGGCAGGTACCGGTAGACTCCGGTAAAAATACAGCATCCGGGTGTATGAATCCTCGTTCAGATACCGGAAGGACCTCCTGCTAAAAAGGAATCCCAGCAACGGAGCGTAGAATACCAATAGAAAGTCAATCAGTGGATTGATGTACTCATCCAAATGTTCAAACTGGTTGTCAATGATAACGCTGGTGGCAAACCCCATATACACCATAAACATTATGTTCCATACAATTTGCAGCTTGTCGCTAGCGAAGTCTTTCTTAACGATCTTCATCGCATTATGGAGAACTTGTTGCAATGCAGCTCACCCTTTCATGTCTTCATATATTCATTTCGTTATCATCGCAGTTAAGTTTCACTGTGCTTAGTGTGATTACTGTGCTCACTGTGTATATCTTTATACACAGTATATAGTGTGTATATAAACAGTGTCAATAGAAGTTGTAAAAAAAAACCGGCAGAGATGCCTGTCGGGTATCACTTCCCCATGGCGGCTCATTCAAGAGCTTCCTGCACAAGGGGAGTGTAGCCGCGGAGGAGACCTGGCGTTCGCCTTTGAAACCGGGAAACATCCATCTCGTCTAATCCCAGTTTCCTGGTTTCAACAGCGACCGGAGCGGATACACTCCCCCTCCCTGCCCTCTCACTCTCTAAACACCTGTCCGAGGCTTCCTGACGGGTGTCACTACCCCATGGCGGCTCATTCAAGAGCTTCCTGCACAAGGGGAGTGTAGCCGCGGAGGAGACCTGGCGTTCGCCTTTGAAACCGGGAAACATCCATCTCGTCTAATCCCAGTTTCCTGGTTTCAACAGCGACCGGAGCGGATACACTCCCCCTCCCTGCCCTCTCACTCTCTAAACACCTGTCCGAGGCTTCCTGACGGGTGTCACTACCCCATGGCGGCTCATTCAAGAGCTTCCTGCACAAGGGGAGTGTAGCCGCGGAGGAGACCTGGCGTTCGCCTTTGAAACCGGGAAACATCCATCTCGTCTAATCCCAGTTTCCTGGTTTCAACAGCGACCGGAGCGGATACACTCCCCCTCACCATACCCACAATTCTCTTGAATGAGCCTCCCCGCGCAAACAAAAAACACCCGCCAGATTCCTCTGACGGGTGTTCTCCCACGCTTACATTCCAAATATCACTTTCCATACAGGCTGGGTATGCCCGCCCGGATATAACAGGTACAGCAAGGTATACACGGCTACGCCGGTAATGGCGGTAAAGAACCAGATGATCGACGTGACTCTGCCCCATTTGCGGTGCTTGGAATACTTCTCCTTGAAGCCGAGGGTCAATGTCGTGATCCCGAATACCGCTGCGACGGTAGCCAGGACAATGTGGAAGACCAGGAATACCTGATAATACGGTTGCAGATCATCAGGTCCACCCCATGACGTGTTCCCGATGAATACGGTGCGCGAGGAATAGATGATAAAGAAGATGACGGCTGCGACGGCCGCCCAGATCATTACCTTTTTGTGGGCTTCGCGCTTCCCCTTAATGATAAGACCCCAGCCAATCGCTACCAACACGGCGCTGATGACAATAAACGTTGTACTGACCGTGGGAAATATAAAAAACCAATCCATATGGATCCCCCTTCAATAATCCCCTTACGCCTGATTGAGCTTGCCGGGAGGAATCTCGCTAGGCAAAGGATCGTCTTCCTGATTTTCTCGTTTGTACCAATGAAAGAACACATAGGCTAGCATCGAGGCAAAAATAATCTCTTGGAAAAACTTCATGATGATCCCGCCCACTCGCTGGTCAATCGCAGGCTCCAGATAACCGAAGAACTCAGGTCCGCCAAATTGGCTAAGCAATGCCGAGGTATCGCCAGCTACGCAGTATCCCATCGCCTTCGCCCATACCACCGGATCGCTGTACGTTGCGTACATGGGCTCGCTCGAGAATATAATGAGCGCACACGCCGGAGTTAACAATACCATGTTGAGAAAAATGTATCCCATTTTCAAAAGACCTGAGGACTTGTCCTTCTCCGGAATCGGGTTAATGATAGCCCACCACATCAACAGTGAGGCGATGAACAGGATTAAATAGTACAAGCGGTGCACCCAGAAGTTCAACATGACAAAGTCATGGATAACCGGGACGTGATAAAAAGAAAACAAACCGTTAAACAGAACCGCGGCAACGATCGGACGCGCAAGAAAACCGAGCTTCTTAAACGGGTTGACCTTATCGAAGGCACGCCACATCCAGACAGGAATACCCAGAATCAAGAGCGGCATCGCCATTAAATAGGACATGGCCATACTGACCATATGAAACGAGAACATCGTATGTCCCAGCAGTTCAATAGGTCCACCCTGCGCAAGATAGAACGTAAGCATACCGCCTACAAACAGCGCTTTCCTTCCTGCGGAAACCGGAGCGCTCCCTTCGAATCTACTGCTCAGCGGTCCGGTCAACAGGAAGTAGCCTGCTGTCACGAGCAGCATAAATGCCAGGAACAAGGGACTCCATTTATCTGCAAAACTAAAATATTCTAAGCCCAGCATGCAAAAACCTCCCCTAAACGGGTTAAATTCTGTCGAAATTGTGACACCTTCCTACGATTTAAAAAAAGAGGGGGCTGAAGAGCCCACCTCTTTTTCATTTTACCACCAAACCCAGAACAGTGCCATGACAATACAGGTACTAGCTACGAAGAAACCGCCAATCATAAATAGGATTGGCATCAGATGCCCTTTGTCCTTCAAGTGCATCCAGTAACCCATTTGCACGAACACCTGCAACACAGCCATAACCAGCAAAATGATGATCGTAAATGCTGTGTTGATGCCACCGGCTGCGACAGCCGCAAAAGCAATCGCAGTCAGGACGATCGAGAAAATAAAGACAACAATGTGTTTCTCAGGACCTTCCACACGATGGCGGTGTTTTACTGTAGGCCCCTCATTAGATTGTTGATTCGCAGTCATTCCTTAGCCCACCTTTCCAAGAAGGTATACGACCGAGAAGATGAACACCCATACAACGTCGATAAAGTGCCAGTACATGGCAGAAACATATACCTTAGGTGCTGTAACTACGGTTAACCCTTTTCTGTACAGCTGAGCGATCAACAGGCTGATCCACACAACCCCAAACGCAACGTGGGCACCGTGGAAGCCAACCAGCGTATAGAATGCAGACGAGAATGCACTCGTCTTCATGTTAAACGATTCATGCACAACATATTCATAGAACTCATAAATTTCAAGGCCAAGGAACCCAAGACCCAGAACAACGGTTACGATCAGCCACAACTTCAGCTTCTCGATATTGTGACGGTGGAGCGCCTGAATAGCGAACACACTGGTCAAGGAACTGACAAGCAATATCAACGTTGCCGCTGCCGTAATCGGCAGAGAGAACAGCTCAGCTGCGGTTGGGCCTTCGTTGTTCTGTCCGCGAAGCGCCAGGAACGTTGCAAACAACGTACCGAAGAGCACGGCCTCTCCACCGAGGAAGAGCCAGAAACCAAGAACCTTATTACGGCCTTCGAGTGTTGCCTTCTCCGGCTCGTGAGGAAGTTCGCCGTTTACATGTTCAGCGTGACTCATGCTTTACCCTCCCCTTCCAGTTCTTCAACTTCGATGTGATATCCATGATCATCGTACAGGGAACGAGCGATCATTGCCGCGAACGTAATCAGAAGACCAACAATCAGAACGATATATTTATTGAAGATTAAGCTCATGAACGAATTTGAGAAGTCCTCCGTGCTAAACATGAAACCAAGACCCGCGATAAACAGACCCAGTGACATCACAAACGGAAGGATGCTTGGCGAAGGCATGTGGATTGGACCAACCGGTTCGGATGGTGTCATCTCTTTATTGCCTGCCATCTTCTCTTTCCAATAAGCGTCAATGCCGCGAACAAGCGGAATTTGCTTAAAGTTGTACTCTGGAGGTGGAGAAGGAATACTCCACTCGAGCGTACGGCCATCTTCCCATGGATCGGCCGGAGCACCAACCGGTTTTCTCGAAGTGATCACAACGTTAGCCAAGAAGGCCAGAACGCCAATCCCCATCAAGATTGCGCCGATGGTACTGATAAAGTTAAGTTCGTCAAAATTCTGATTCGGCAGATAAGAGACAATCCGCCGCTGCATACCCAGCAATCCAAGGAAATGCTGTACGAAGAATGTCAAATGGAAGCCGATTGCGAACAACCAGAACGTCCATTTGCCAAGCGTTTCGTTCAATACCCGGCCGAACATTTTTGGCCACCAGTAGTGGAGTCCGGCAAACAAACCGAATACCAGACCACCAACGATAACGTAGTGGAAGTGAGCTACAACGAAATACGTATCATGGAACTGGAAGTCTGCCGGAGCAGATGCCAGCATGACGCCGGTAACTCCACCCATAACGAACGTCGGTACGAAACCGATCGCGAACAGGTTTGCACTGGTAAAGCGGATTTGACCGCCCCACATCGTAAAGAGCCAGTTAAAGATTTTGATACCGGTAGGAACGGCGATCAGCATCGTTGCGATGGAGAAGAGCGCATTCGCTACAGGACCAAGACCTGTCGTAAACATATGGTGAGCCCAAACCATGAAGCCCAAGAAGGCGATCAGGATGGTTGCAAATACCATGGAGCTGTATCCGAACAAACGTTTACGAGAGAATGTCGGAATAACTTCTGAAATAATACCGAATGCCGGCAAAATCAGAATGTAGACTTCAGGGTGACCGAAGATCCAGAAAATATGCTGCCACAATACGGAGCTACCGCCAGCCGCAACATCAAAGAAATTGGCACCGAGCAAACGGTCAAAGCTAAGCAATACGAGACCTACCGTAATGGCAGGGAATGCGAACAGGATCATGGCCGATGTGATGAAAGCCGTCCATGTAAACATTGGCATTCTCATGAAGGACATTCCAGGTGCACGCATCGTTATGATGGTAGCCAGGAAGTTGATACCACCGATCAACGTACCCAGACCCGCAATCTGAAGACCTATGGTATAAAAGTCTACACCGTGCGTGGACGAGTAGTCATTTGTGGAAAGCGGTGTATAGGATGTCCAGCCCGCATCAGGCGCGCCGCCCATAATCCAGCTAAGATTGAGCAAAAGTCCACCGAACAAAAACGTCCAAAATCCAAGCGAGTTCAAAAATGGAAATGCGACGTCACGTGCACCGATCTGAAGCGGAATAACCGCGTTCATCAAGGCGAAGATAACTGGCATAACACCAAGGAAAATCATCGTCGTTCCGTGCATTGTAATCAATTCGTTAAATACTTGAGCCGATACCAGATCGTTCATCGGCTTGATCAGCTGCAAGCGAATCAGAATCGCTTCAATACCGCCAATCCCGAAGAAGAAGCCGCCCGCTATCAGGTATAATATCCCGATTTTCTTGTGGTCAACGGTTGTAAGCCAATCCATTAACCCCGTGTAGCGCTTGACGCTATGGCTTTGAGCATGAGCGTGAGCCAAGGTTTGTACCCCCTTTTAAAGTTCTTGCTGCTGTATTAATAATCCAACTTATAATTGGCCAAGTAATCGGCAATCTGCTCGATTTCTTCGTCACTGAAGCCGAGATCCTTCGGATTAGGCATCGTGTTGCCAGGTTTTACAGCCTGAGGCTCCATCAGCCATTCCACCAGGTTGTCTTTCGTAGGCTTCGTGCCTGGTTTGCCGCTTATGTCGTTCAGCAAGATACTCGCAATCGTCTCACGTGATCCAATGCCGGTCAGGTTAGGACCCATCGCTCCGCCTTGGTCGCCTACAGCGTGGCAAGAAAGGCAGTTGGTCTTGAATTTCTCGGCGAGTGCCGCATCCGCAGGAAGCACAGCAGGTTCTTTAAATGCCGCTACCCATTTGTCAAATGCCGCATCGTCAACCGCTTTCACCCGGAATTCCATGAAGCCGTGAGAAGGACCGCACAACTCTGCGCATTTACCAATGTATGTATCTGCTTTGTCAGCAACCAGAGTCATGTAGTTAACGCTGCCTTCTGTGTTTGTATCCATCTTGCCGCCGAGCGATGGTACCCAGAAGGAGTGAAGCACATCATTCGTTTTTAATTGGAAAGCAATTTTCTTGCCTACAGGAATAACCAGCTCTTGAGCGGTTCTTACGCCGTAGTCTGGATAATTAAACTCCCACCAGAACTGATGAGAAGTAACTTCCACCTTAACTGCATCTGGATTGTTCCAGTCGTTCTCTCCGTAAGCAAATACCTTTTGAATAGTAGGAACTGCAAGCACGAGTACCAAGAGCAGCGGAATCGCCGTCCAAATAATCTCCAACTTATGGTTACCTTCTACTTGCTCAGGAATTTCATCTTGTCCCTTCTTTCGACGGAATTTAACAAGCACGTATGCGGCGATTCCAAATACCACAACCATTACGACGATCATAATCGAAATGGAGAGCTTAATTAAATCCAGTTGACCTTGTGCTACCGGACCTTGTGGTCTTAAGACCGACAAATCCTCTCGGCCGCAGCCGGATAACACCAAAGCAAACATGGCCATCAAAGGAAGAAGACGCTTTACAGCCTGCCACCGTTTCATCATTGATCTACCCCACTTTTCCGATTTTCGTAGACTACCATCCGGCGCAAACAGCGGTAATCTACCTGCACAATCACGGATGAAGTAATCCTGTCAATTAAAGCAATCACTTATTAAATATAAGTTCATGGGTTGCTTTTGTCAATCATTCACAGGGAGTTCACAAATTGTTCGAAAAGTCGTCAAAGTCGCGCCATTACTGATTTTGCAATCGCTTTCAAAGCGTATCCACCGTCCCGCGACCCATCATTCGACATTCTTCACACCCTGTCAGCGACAGCCTTCATAGCTATATATACAGTCATTTCCGCCTTTTTGAATCTATATGCAGCCGTCCCCCATTTATCTGGCACCCATGATATAAGGAGGTCTCCTTCGAAAAGCCCTGATGCCTCACGAAGAAAGCCTCCTATTATTATGGTATATTTTTCTGCATCTTAATCCGTCAGGATAACAGCTTCTCCACGAGTAATAGCAATCGTATGCTCATACTGGACGCCCACCGATCCGTCCGCACTGGAAATGGTCCAGCCGTCATCCCCCCAGAACACGGCACCCGAGGGGCCCAGGGTGAAAACGGGTTCGATGGTAATGACCATTCCTTCTTTGAGTTTAAGTCCCCTTCCTGGAATGCCATAGTTCGGGACATCGGGCGGCTCGTGGATGGCGCGGCCGATGCCATGACCGACAAGCGATTTGACGATCCCGTAGCCTTCCCTTTCGGCAACCTGCTCAATGGCATAACCTACGTCGCCCAAGGTTGCGCCGTGCCGAGCGGCCTCAATCCCTTTAAACAGCGCTTCATGGGTGTGCTGCATCAGCTGGTTTACTTCCCTTGAAACCCGATCTACCGCATAGGTCCAGCCGGAATCCGCCAGCCACCCGTTCTTATTCACCACCATATCAATGGTCACAACATCCCCGGATTGCAGCGGCCGCTGATCGGGGAATCCATGACACACCACATCATTGACCGATGCACAAGTGGCGTATGGAAATCCTTTATATCCTTTTTGCTCGGGCAAAGCCCCATTCTTCTCCAAAAATCTCTCGACCCTGGCATCGATCTCGCTCGTTGTGATTCCCGGTTTGATGACTTTCGCTATTTCACGGTGACACGCAGCCAATATACGTCCCGCCTCGCGGATATATCCGATTTCTTCCTTCCGTCTGAGCTGTGTCCTCACATCTGTCCACTCCCTTATATCCTTATCGGATCGATTGCTAACAATATATGTAGGGACAGATGCAAAATTCCCCCAGGAAATAGACTTTCCGAGGAGATGAGTCTGTTCACTTAACGGGGACTGGCAAACGCAAAAAAACCGCTTTCGGGACATTCGCCCCAAAAACGGTTTAACCATAAACTCTAAATTGATTCATATCATTAGTCATTAACAAGGTGAAGATGCGATGCGTGTTGGTTATTTCTATAGACCAGGTGCTATTACAGGTTACGAAACGGAGGAATTCAGCTTGCCAAGTTCATGCTCAACAACAAGTGTAAGCTCTTCTTCATAGCCCCCCATAATATGGTACTTCCGGACATACTCCTTTACAAATTTTTTCGGATCTTTAGGCCGGAAAATTCGTGTCATTTCCCGCAGACTTTCCTTAACCTCATTGTGACCTTTCGTTGCCATGATGGATCCCTCCCAAAACGTGTGGAATAAAATTACTCCGTTTAAAGAGAATGCCGAAAAGATCTACCTCCATTAAGTTGAAGCCATATTGCAGTTCTTACGGTGACCATTAGGTTGATATTCAGCAACTTACCAATGCACCTGACACTATACATACCCTAACAGCATGCAACTGAATCATTAATATATTATATCATATTCTTCTGTTTGTTTCATCTTTCCCAAAAAATGTTTTTTGGTACTATGTTTTTCATCAGATCATCCTTTATCCCCGGAATTGGTTAAGATACATTCAAACGCAGCTCCCGCGATCTCGAAATCAGCGAATATCACAAATAGATACGCATAACATATTCTAGACTCAAGGAGGTCTACAGTTCATGCCGAACTCACAGTCTATCCTGCATTCCCCTGTCGATTTAGGATCACCTATCCCTGCCGCTGAGCCTCATGAGGCAGGGCTGCACCTCGATTCGCTTAATCAGGTCGACCTGATTATTCAGAAACAATATCCGAAAATGCGCAGCTTTCTCCTGCTGCATGCCGGCAAACTCATCTACGAACGCTATTACAACGGTCATGGCGTTTCCTCGCTGAACGATCTCAGGTCCGCTACCAAGAGTTTCACGTCAGCATTATGCGGCATCGCCCAATCACGCGGCGAATTACCTGATCTGAATTCCTCTTTAATGGACATTTTCCATCGATATGTTCCCGAACGAGCCCATCCGCTCTTACACAAGGTATCCCTTCATCATCTGCTGACGATGACCTCGGGCTTTGCGTGGCAAACCGGTAAAAAGCTGGGGGAACCGCTCATTCACCGATTCCACCGCAACCGGAAATGGACGAGCTTCGCGCTATCCCTCCCTGTCATGGAACAGGAAATGGGCCTCTTTCAATACCGGAGCACGGATTCCCACCTACTCTCCGTTGCCATTAGCGAGGCTACGGGAATGGATGCTTACGCCTATGCCAGACAATATTTATTCGAGCCGCTCGGCATTCGCCATTCCGCCTGGTCCCCAAGCCCCGAGGGCCACAGCATGGGTCACGTCGGCCTCTATCTCACCTCCCGCGACATGGCCAAGTTCGGTCTTTGCTGCCTGAATGGGGGACGATGGCAAGGCAACACGCTCATCCCGGAATCATGGCTTAAGCAAGCCCTCGCCCCGCAGGTCAAGGGCTATCCCGCCTTTGGGGATTACGGATTTCAGTGGTGGACCGGCATTCAGAACGGGACTCCCTTCGCGCTTGCACACGGCCATGGAGGGCAGCAAATCTACCTTTTTCCCCAATTGGATACGGTCGTCGTATTTACTGCCGACAGCAAGGTCAGCCGCTGGAAGAACCCACGCTCTCTGCTGGAGCGCTATATTCTTGATGACTTAAAGTCAAAACCTGCTGCATCACCGTCAGGCAGCTGACAGATCGTCCTGTGGCCATCCCTACACTTAGAGCATCCGGTTCTTTCCCAAAACCGTAATCTGACTTACCTTGCAAATTTCAGCGGATAGTACCTCCTCTTTCTGGTTACTTTATGCGATATGAATCATTTCTAAAATCAAGCCTGAGAGGAGCATGCGACATGTCCGGAAAAGACAAGGATCTCCACCCTATTTCGCGAGAAGAGGTTGAAGTAGACGGGACATACACAAATGAATGGGGACGGGAGGAATATTTAAAACGCGGCGAAGAATTCCCGTTCGATCCCCAGAAGGGCTCCACGGAATGGCGGCTGGCGGAATATGATTTTGAAAACCACCATCAAGGCAGGACAGACGAGCGTCTGGTTCCGAAAGAGAAAGGCCCTGATAAGCAGGTTAATGCCGAATCGCCGCTACGCCATGATGTGCATGTAGACTAAAGCCCTTGTATATCGGCAGTGAAGAGATGATTCATCAGATCTGCTCATAAAAAAGGGTGATAAGACATGCGAAAATCGAAGCGGCTTCTGCTATGGCTGATCCCGATCACCGTCGTAGGGGCCTTATGGCTTGCTGCTAATATCGTGGAGCCGGAATACGCCTATATACCGCCTGCACATAAATTGGAGAATACTACGCAAATCCAAGCCCAGCAAACGGGCTTCATTCGCCAGTATGATATCTGGGGCAAGACGCTTACGGTTCCCGGTACCGCCCTGAAGGATCAGGACCCCCGCTTAACAGCCGCCCATGGCGCCGTTGAGGTGACAAAAGATCTGCTTGCCCTAGGGCGTCGTACATTGTATGAGGAATCTTTTGGCAATGAGGTGTTTTTAACTGATATTGTGGGGATCATCGGCGGTCCGATGAAGCTGAATAATATTGCAAAAGCCCTCGCCGAGTTAAAAGGACGGGGAACAACCAATTTGCGCGTTGCACTCGATCAGGATGTAACGATCGGCGGCAAGACCTACCGCAAGGGGGATAAGATTGATACCGGCTTTGACGTAGCCAAAGGCGCCTATGCCCCCGTTGGCGTCACATTTAAATATGCCGAAGGCAAGGGTCGCATCGGCGTTAGCTGCATGGCCTGCCATGCAACCGTCAACCGTGAAACGGGAATGGTCGTCGAGGGCGCGCCCAACTCCGATCTGAACCTCGGTTTCATGCTGGCACTGGCCCCGAATAGCGCGGCTTATTTTACCCATACGGACATTACCAGCCTTGTGGATTATGTAAAGAACGAGCAGCGTACGATTGTAAACTCCAAAGGAAAAACCGAAGCGCTGCCGGATCCCGCCCTGCTGGAAAAAGCCGTTGACGAAAATCTCATCAAATGGATGCCCGGCACGTTCGATACAACCGCGGATCTGGTCAGTGACGTGACCCAAATTCCCGATATGTTTACGAAGGGCGATCATCCATACAGCTGGAGCGGCTTCGCTGCCGCGGGCCCCTTCAAGGGGCTAAGCACCTTCAGCAACAATGTTCATGCCCAGAACACGGATACCTTGAGTCAAACCGAGGTTAGCGAACCGATGTGGGGAATCGACAAAGAGATTTATGTGGGCACCATTCTGCAAAATGCAGCCTATCGCAAGTTTCGCTATGATCCGGGCAGCGGGCTGAAGCCCACCGAATTCTTTAACCGGCTGGATCCCAATCCCGGCACCCCCGGCGTGAATGAGGTTGTTAAGATTCCGAATTTCCCGAAGGTTTCAGCCATCGCACCGAACGGGCTGTACATCAGCTCGCCGGGCTTCAAAGCCGGGGAGCAGGTGAACGCCATGTCCGCCTATCAGAATACGATCCGTCCGCCGGAAACGAATACCAAGGATATCTCCGATGCCAAGACGATCAACCTCGGAGCGGAAGTATTCAAAAAAGCGCAATGCATCACTTGCCACGCTGGTGACTTCTATACGAATAACCACGTTATGCGCGCGGCTGAAATCGGTACCGAGCCTGCAAGGGCAAAGGCTTTCCAGCGAACGCGGAATGCTTTTGGCGATTCGGAGTTCTACCCGCCCGACACGCCTGTCCCAATCCCTCCGGATGCCAAAATAACCAAAATCCCGCTGGATAATATCGACCCGGAGCAGATCAAGTTGGGCTTCGGCCATACATCGGGCGGCGGTTATAAGGTCAAAGGGTTGATCGGTCTTCGCTGGTCCGCACCGTATTTGCACGACGGCGGCGTAGCAGTCGGGCCAAAGCTGACGCAAACCGGCGTATCGCAGACCCTGATGAAAGGGATTCACCCTGACCCTTACAACAGCCTGAAAGCCCTGATAGACCGTAAGTTGAGACTGCAGGTCGTCGAGGCGAACCGCAAGGATTCAAGACTGAGAGACACCCATGTCACCGGTCAGGGACATGAGTTTTGGGTGGACGAAAGCAGCGGGTTCACGCAGGAGCAGCAGGATGCTCTCGTGAAATATCTGCTGCAATTGAAAATGAAATAAGTTCGGGATTTAACCATCATACTTTGTCCCATCGGCTCATAAGGTAAGGTATAAATAAAGCTTGCCCTACCCCAGAACCGGTCTAAGACAAGGAGTTGATGAGATGTCCCCTTTCAAATCGTCCACAGGACTTCCCGAGAATCTGGCCGCTACGCTGTGCTATTTTTTTCCCATGGTCGGAGGAATTCTGTTTCTTTCATTAGAAAAGAGAAGCCGCTACGTCATATTCCACGCGCTGCAGTCCTTGCTGGCCTTCGGCATCCTCGCCGTCGCTCACCTGCTGTCGAGCGCGGTGCCCATCATCGGCCTTCTGGCCTCCGCCCTTCTGGCGCTGGTCGGCGTCTTGATGTGGCTGGTGCTTATGGCAAACGCCATTCAGGGAAAATGGTTCAAGCTGCCCTGGATCGGCAATATTGCAGAGAAACAAATGCAGCGCGTCTAACGCTTATACATCACGTAAAACGGCTGCCTCCATTCTATGGAGGCAGCCGTTTTTGGTTGGAACGAACGGGACCAGTATCAAAGGAAAACCGTCTATCGACGTCCTGTCTGCAGAAACCAAACCGCTAGTTAAGGAAGTTTTTCTTACGATCTAAGGAGGTTAGCCTCTGAGATTGTTACTTTAACTAAAAAACAGCCGGAGGTCCGGCTGCTTACAGTGGGCATTGGTTATGCAGCATGCCCTTCTGCGGTATCACCTTGCTCTGTATGAGTGGGCTTCGTATACTTCAAGCCGTTAAAGATCAGGTTCAGCACAATCGCGGTCAAGCTGCCGGCCACGATGCCGTTATCGGCAAGAATGCGCAGGTTGTCAGGCAGACTTGCGAACAGACCCGGCACGGTTGTTACACCAAGGCCCATGCCGACAGAACACGCAATAATGAACAGGTTCTCGTGACGGTTAAGGTCTACTTGATCTCCTAACATCCGAATACCGGAAGATACAACCATGCCGAACAAGGCTACCATGGCCCCACCGAGAACCGAAGTCGGTACAAGCTGCGTCATGGCGGCAATCTTCGGAACGAATCCGATCAAGACTAGCAAGCCGCCAGCCACCACAATCACATCGCGTGTCTTCACACGGCTCATCTGAATCAGGCCCACGTTTTGAGAGTATGTGGTATAAGGGAACGAATTGAAAATACCGCCTACCACAATCGCAAGACCTTCCGCACGATAACCACGGGACAGATCCTTGGAGGTAATATCGCGATCCACGATTTTGCCAAGCGCCATAAACACGCCCGTCGATTCGGCAACGCTGACAATCGCCACCAGAATCATCGTCATGATCGGAACGATCTTAAACTCCGGCGTGCCAAAATAGAATGGCTGCGGAGCACGGAACCAGCCGGCTTCGCGCAGCGGGGTTAAATCCACTCCACCGTAGAATGCAGCTACCACGGTGCCGAGAATGAGACCCAAAAGAACGGAAATCGAACGCAAAAAGCCTTTGGCAAAACGATTCATGATAATAATGAAGGCTAGAACGCCGAAGCCAAGGGAAATGTTAAGCGCGCTGCCAAACTCATCCCCTGCACTTTGCCCACCACCAAGGTCAGTTAAAGCTACGGGGATCAGCGTCAAACCGATAATCGTAACAACGCTCCCTGTAACGACAGGCGGGAATACCTTAATCAGCTTGCCGAATAAACCGGAGAACAGAATGACAAATAAACCGGAAGCGATTATCGCTCCATAAATAGCCGACATCCCGTGCTGCTGTCCGATAATGATCATCGGACCTACGGCCTGGAACGCGCAGCCAAGCATGACCGGAAGACCGATGCCGAAGTATTTGTTGCCGAATACCTGCAGCAAAGTAGCGACCCCGCACGCCAGCAGGTCGATGGCGATGAGATACGTCAGCTGCTCCGTCGTTAAGCCGAGCTGCCCGCCAACGATAAGCGGTACGATGATTGCCCCTGCGTACATTGCCAATACATGCTGCAAACCCAGCGAAAAGGTTTTGCCCGGACTCCGATTTTTATCGAAAATCGGTTCTTGCACCGCTTGTTTCTGTTGTTCCATGGCTTCTTGATTCCCCCCAATAAATTGTTAGCTTTCGTTCTATGCGAATGTCACTACGCCATCTTCAAGTGATGCAATCCGTACGAGCGATTCTACCCGATAACCCGCTTCGGCCAGCAAACGTCCTCCTGGTTGAAACGCCTTTTCAATAACGATCCCGATGCCTACCACCTCTGCACCCGCCTGCTCTACGATTCGGGCAAGCCCGAATGCCGCCTCGCCGTTGGCAAGGAAGTCATCCACGATCAGCACTTTATCGCCGGGCTTGATGAATTTCTTCGCGACCGTAATTTCGTTCGTCTCCTGCTTGGTGAAGGAGTACACCTTCTCCACAAATATATCCTCACGGAGGGTCAGCGACTTCTGCTTCCGTGCAAAGATGAGAGGCACTTCCATCTCAAGGGCGGTCATAATGCCGGGCGCGATGCCGGAGGATTCAATGGTCAATACACGAGTCACGTTCGCTTCCTTAAACAATCGTGTAAATTCCTTACCTACCTCTTTCATCAATACCGGATCCATCTGGTGGTTCAGGAACGAATCCACCTTCAGTACCTGTCCGCTTAATACAATGCCTTCCTCTTTCACCTTGTTCTGCAGTAATTGCATGATGCTCCCCCTTAAATTTGTTTACATTCCAAGCAAAAAAGCCCACTTCCTCCTCTCACCGAATCGCCGGGAAAGAAACAAATGGGCATAAACAGCAAAAACGCACCTTGAGCCATAGAAGTCAAATGGAATTGACCTGGCTTGTCCGCTGCTGCTATAACCCGTAGTCCAATCATTTCCGGTGATCGGGTAGAGACATGCAGGCCAATTCCTGCACCTATACGAGAAAATGTATGATTCGTGTACCATAGAATGCTTACGTGTAAATGTAATATTTCCGAATGAATGAAGTATAACGCATTCCCTATGAAAAAATAAAGTGAAAATTTACGGAAATAATAAACTACCGGTCAATTAAACGAAAAAAAGCCGCCCCATAAGTTTCATGGGACAGCCTTCCTAGAGCATTAACTTGTAGGTATAACTTCAATTATCCATTCCAGAGGATCACCAATGGACTGGGGTACATCGCCGCTTACATCAACGAGCTGGATTCGAAGCGTATATGTTCCAACATGAGCTTGCTGCCAGCGGAACAGGATATCATTCCCATTCCCTTCCAAATCCATATCCCCGGCCGTTAAACCTGCATTCACCCGGTATACCCCTTCACTATCGGGAGCGACGATCTCATACCCGGGCTCCGTCAAGGTGGTTACGGATTCATGCGGCTTCATCCGGAATCCGAGTACGCCCAGATTTACCGGCTGACCATTGTCATCGAGTATCGTCAATTCATAACCAATCTTGGTGTCCTCGCTCAGTCCGTACGCTTTGGAATAAAAGCCCCAATACATATCAATGGCTGCCGGAAACGGGCCTTCGCCAATGAATTCGAATTGCGAGAAAGGGCTGACCTGGATGGAACGGACGCTTTCTCCAAGCACCGTCAATTGGCCTTCTTTGACCTCAAGCAGTTCGATCTTCTCCGTATAACTTCCGGAATCCAGCAGTTCGGCATAGAACTCCAGCGGAGTATCCGGTGAAGCGACCTCGCTTAACTTAAAGCCGGTACCTTCAACTGACTGCAGCAGAAAGCTTCCCTCTGCATTGGATTCCACCGTCTGCTCGCCATGACGGACAGGGAGTCCAACAACCGGACTTCCATCCCTTGTCAGCGTCACCCTGACTTGAACTTCCAGGTCATCGGCAAAGCCTTGCGTTTCAAAATGAATGGATCCAAAATAATTGTCTGGACGTGCCGATAGTTCACCGCTCATATCATCGCTATATATGACCTTTACAGATCGATCAGGTAACGGCGGCTCCGGCTTGGGAGGTTCCGTCACCGGAGGCTCAGTCACCGGAGGCTCAGTCACTGGGGGCCCAGTCACAGGCGGACTGGCTACAGGCGGCGATATGCTGCCTCCTGATCCCGTGCCACCGCCCGGACTAACCGGCGTCGGCTGCCGAGCGCCTTTCTCCTGCTCTGCCTCTTTTTTGCCCTGGAGAAACCGTTCCTTCTCCTCTGTGCTTAAGGATTGAAGAAGCTGCTCTTCGGCCTTCTTTTTCATTTCTTCCTGTGCTTTCCTGTTAGCTTCATCCTGCTGTTTCTTCTGCTGCTCGAGCTTAGCCAGCATATCGCCGAGATGCTGCTGCAGCTGCTCCATCCGATCCTGCTGCTGCTCAAGCTTCTTTCTTTCCTCGTCCTGTTGGCGCTTCAGTGCTTCCAAGCGCACCTGCTCCAGTCCAGGGTCGAGTCCAGCTGTTTTATCCAAGTCTTTCACTTGGCCAAGATCAAGTTTCTTGCCCGAATCCGTGTTTGCTTCTTTAATCAGTTTATCAAGTTCCTCTTTGCTTACTTTTTTCTTGTCCAGAGTTTCTTTCACGATGTTTCCGATGAGGTTA
Organism: Paenibacillus sp. JZ16; assembly: GCF_015326965.1. Taxonomy (NCBI): domain Bacteria; kingdom Bacillati; phylum Bacillota; class Bacilli; order Caryophanales; family Paenibacillaceae; genus Paenibacillus; species Paenibacillus sp. JZ16. The sequence continues at coordinate 5,241,929 of NZ_CP017659.1, read as the reverse complement.
TCCAAATTATCTGCGACTTTTGACAAATCATCCGGAGATTTAACATTCAAGTCCTGGGCGACGTTTCCGCTTTGTCCTGACTGTAACTCTTGCCGCATCTTCTTGAGGAGCTCCTCGTTCTCCCGGTCGATGTCGTTCTGATTCTTAATTAGCTGCGCAATGACTTCCGGCGAGGCATTCCCTATCAAATCCTCAATATCGATAAATTGTACAGGGAGCCGTCCCTCTTGCGAACCGCCTATCGAAATTTGCTGCGTTGGACTAATGGTTATTGGGCCTGATGGCTGCATGGAACCGTCTTTGCCTGTCGGCGTCACTGTACTCGTGACTTTCCCGCTAGCCGTTGCTACGGTTGTCACTCCGGTTAAGGGGTTGACGGTTATTATAAAGTGCGTGCCTCGCACGCTATTCGTCATATAACCGGAACGTACTTCGAAACGATCCGTCGACCGGCTCAAGTCGGTGACATCATAATAAGCTTGCCCGGCCTCTAAATTCAGTCGAGTCACGTTGGAGATGCCAACCTTGCGAAGCTGCTCGGCAGCCAATCTCGTGTTATTGCCTAATGTGATGACATCGTCGGTATCCACAAGCCGCAGCCTCGCGCCTCCTATGCCAGAGCCGGTAACAATTTCATCGCCTTCACCCAGGATCATTCCCTTGTAGGCATCTACCTGCGCATACCCGCCGTAACGGATCTTGGCCGAACCGGTGATTTCCACGATCTGCATGCGTCGGGGCGTAACGTTCGAAGTGCTGAAGCTAACGTCCCCCTGCTTTATTTCTCGTTCAGCCAAATCCCGGATGATAACCAGCTTGTCACCGGCGTTCCACTGCACATCTTTCCCCAGCAGTTCTGCCACCGTTCGAAGCGGAGCCATCATCTGGTCATTCGCAATATACGGCTTAATTCCAGCCTCTGCCCTGGTAACCTCTTCTCCTGCCTGTTTCCGGGTCATATATTGACCTTCGGCTTGCAGCGTGATCACATCTTCGCCTCGAGCCAATGTTAATTCCTTATTCTTGGCATGATAGCTCATACGATACCCGAGAAGCTTGCCTATCGTTTTGACGGGCACCATCATCTGCCCCTGTTGTATAACAGACAAGTCACCCAGTTCGGTTACCTGATCTCCGTAAGCAGCCGTGATCCCTTTTCCTGCTTGCCATGCTTCGGGAGCTTTGTATCCGGACCATACCCGGACAGCCCCGTTGCGTTGATCCGCAATAAATAGTGCCCCGTCGCCCGCAGCCACCGAAATATCGGCTGGTGAATGGAACCGGGTTTCACTTTCAATTCCATCCACGTAGCCTCCGATCCCGCCTGTCAGGGTGGTTACTTGCTCCCCTTTCAATTGACGGACCGCATGATTACGGGAATCTGCAATGAGAAGCCCATCGTCCGCACTCCATGTCAATCCCCGGGGCGAGTTGAAGCGTGCTCCATTCGAGTCTCCATCCTGATAACCCGGATTGCCGTATAAAGCGTCCTTATCGTAGTATCCGGATGATGGCCCGCTGCCTGCAGCCGTTGATACGGTCCCCTTCCCAAAATCGATGTAGCGAATCACGTGATTGCCCGAGTCGCTGACATACAAATTGTCTTTACCATCAAGCGCTAGCCCTGCCGGCTCATTAAATCGAGCTTCCGTAAGAGAACCGTTCTTATAGTCTCCCGCCAACGCGACGACACCAGCCCGGATCTGCACAGCACGCGTGGACGGGGTCCCAATCGTCATCACTTCCCCGTCTGGCGAAATCCGCCGGATGACGTGGTTTAAGGTATCCGCCACATACAGAATGCCGTCCTTGGTAACGGCGATATCCTGCGGCTCATGGAACAGGGCATCTTTAGACTTGCCGTCTTTAAGACCCATAAGTCCGCTGCCCGCTATGGTAGTTACTTCGCCATTTTGGTCGATTTTACGAATCGCATGGTTGCCTGAATCGGCTATGTACAATTGTCCGTTTCCATCCACCGCAATCCCGGACGGCCGGTTAAAAAAAGCACGCTCTCCCTGTCCGTCCAGCAGACCGCCGATCGGGAGTCCTCCGCCGTCCCGCTTGTAGGATAAGGATGCCCCTGCAAGAATGGTGCTCTGCCCGTCCTTTATCCTGCGAATGACATGATTCTCCGTATCGGATACAACAACGGAGCCATCCGGCAGCCAAGCTACGCTCCCTGGTTGCCGCAGTCCTTCTGCAGCCAGTGACGAAGATAGGCCAGCGACATGATCGGGCCCTCCTGCAACCGTAACCGATTGACCTAAAGGCATCCCGTTGCTGTTCTTAAGCCCCTCCTTAACCACGATGGGTGCCGCGGATACCGTCTCAATTGCCCCGGTTCCCGCTAATCCGCTTCCAACTAGGGCAGCGGCTATTGCCAATATTCCAAGCTTCCTGCACGGAATCGATCGCAACCCGTTTACCTCCCTACACTCAATGTGTATATCTAGCAAAGATCATACAATAATCCGGTCCTTTCTGGATACAATATTTTCCCAAAATATCTGACATGAAAAAAAGCCACCTCACTGATGTGACCCCCAAAAGTTAGACACGATTATTTCATTAGGCAGCTTTCTCAAAATGAGTTCGGTACTGTACCGGACTCATTTTTAATTTTGCCTTTAACCGTTTGGTATTGTAGTATTCAATATATTTTTTCAGTTCTTCCTTAAAATGTTCCACATTTTCAAACTCTTTGTAGTACAGAAACTCCGACTTAAGAATGCCGAAGAAATTCTCTATGACGGCATTGTCGTAACAATTCCCTTTTCGTGACATGCTTTGGAGAATGCCACTCGACTTAAGCGCATGGCGATACGGCTTCATTTGGTAATGCCATCCTTGATCTGAATGAATGAGAAGTTGGTGTTCTTCTGGCAGACGCTTCAGTCCTGCATCCAGCATCTCGGATACCAGAGAATAGGTTGGTCGTGAACCCATGGTATAGGTGATAATTTCCCCGTTGAATAAGTCCAAAATGGGCGATAGATACAGCTTTTCTCCAAATAACTTAAACTCCGTAATGTCCGTCACCCATTTCTCATTTGGCGCCCCAGCCGTGAACTGGCGGTCCAGATGATTCGGTGCAATCTTGCCGACGGTCCCTTTATATGACTTATACTTTTTCATGCGAACCAGGCATTGAAGGCCCATCTTCTTCATGAGCCTCTGAACCTTTTTGTGGTTAACTTTCCATCCACGGACGGCCAGTTCATCACGAATACGGCGATATCCGTAACGTCCATCATGCTCCGCGTAAATGGACTGGATTTCAGCCTCCAACTCGGCATTCGGATCCGGTTGGTTCATACGCTTTACAAGGTTGTAATAGGTGCTGCGCGGGATACCAGCCAGCTGTACGAGTGCCTTCACCGGATATTTATGCCTTAGTTGCCAGACGGCTTGTGCTTTGTCTTGTTTGGTGATTTTTCCTTGTTTCGAACTAAGGCATTCAACTTTTTTAGATACTCATTTTCCATTTCAAGCTGTTTGATACGTTCTTCGAGTGCTTCAACAGACCCTTCAACTACGGATCGTTTGGTAGACGAATTGGGATTTTTCTTCATGGATGGACGCCCCTTCTTTTTTGGCTCAAGGGCTTCTAAACCGCCTGTCTCCATCTTTCTCTGCCAGGAATACAACATGGAGAAGTCCGGGAGTTTAAACAAAGCAGCGGTATCCATGAGAGAAGCGTCTGATTGAGCCATATGATTGAGTACGTCCAGTTTAAAGCTTGCCGGATAATTTGTATAGCCGTTAGTAAAGGCAGTCTCACCATGCATCTCATAGAGCTTCAACCAATATTGGAATTGAGACTTGGTAACGCCCATTTGATTTGCGTATTCGGTCTGAGATAAAAGAACAGAATCATACCCTTGAATTAATGCCAATTTGCTATCCTTAGTAAATTTAGTCATAAAAAAACTGCACCTCCAACTGTTAGATGTGTCTAACAATTAGGGTGCAGTTCACACAGGTGGCTTCATCCCTCAATATCATCTATTGAAATGTAACATGGATCTGTACAATTTCGGAGCGGGAACCCAGACGAATCGGAGGTCCCCAGAAACCGTAACCTGAGGACACGATGGAATGCATCCGGCCTTTTTGCAGATACCCCCAATCATTCTCGAACATCGCCTGCGTAATCAGATGCGCCGGGAATACCTGCCCGCGGTGCGTGTGTCCGGAAACGATAAGGTCTACGCCCTGCTGCTGTGCTTCCTCCAGCGCATTCGGCTGATGATCGAGCACAAAGATCGGCTTGGATAGATCGGCCCCATCCATGATCGTGGACAACTCGGCCCGCTCCTGATCCTGTTTATCCCGTCTGCCAACCAGCGTCAGACCCTCGACCGTCAATTTCTCATCATACAGCACGGTCATGCCGCTATGCTCAAGAGCCGCGATCAGTTCCGGCATTTCGCCTTCGAACCGGTCATGATTGCCAAGCGAGGCATACACGCCATACGTTGCCTGGATACCGGTCAGGATCTGATCGATCCCCTGGCTTAAATAGGCATCCAGATCGTCATCGATGATATCGCCAGGGAACAATACCAGATCCGGCTTTAAGTCATTAATCTCCTTCACCATACGCGCAGCGTGGGCTTTACCTGACAGGACGCCGAAGTGCATATCGGACGCCATGACAATATTCAGCTCCTCAATTGTGCCGGCGTCCTTGTCCACGTGAATATCATATGCGCGAACCGTTGGACTATAGGCATTAAAAGAACCGAAGCCGATCACAACGACCAATAGCACCAACACGATAAATCCCGCCGCCTTCTTCAGGCCCTCTCTTCGCAATGCCGTCAATCTTAGCAGCCACAGCATGATGTGCATCAACGGGAGCAGGATGATCAGGACATAGAAAATAGCCATCCAATACGATCCTATCACGCTCAGCACCGTGAGGTTGCCGAAGAACCGTCCTGAAATAAACGATGTCGAAACAACGGTCAGCACCATTATGTATATCCATTTGAGCACAATGGACGGACCTGGCTTCATCCAGCTCCATACGCTTCGGCCAATATAATAAACCAGCAAGCCGTAAATCAATAATGCTGCGATTCCTGCAAAAATAAACATCTCCATCCCCTTCCGTACATCCATTATAACAAGCGGGTTTTGCAAATCCCAGCGGATGTCAGCGGAAGGCAGATGGGTTTATTCGTTACAAGCCCGTGCGCTGTTTAGGCAGCAGCTCATTCAGCAGCGATTTCAGATTGCGGTCTTCCGTATATTTTTCCTGACCCATATCGAGTTCGTTCACACGTATATAAGTATAACTTTCCGCGGGATTTTCCGGTTTAAATAGAAGTTCATCCTGCGGGTCAGGTACCACCTTATACTCCATTTCATGAAACATATCGAGCAGCTGCTGACCTGTAGGATTCTCTCCTTTATCAACAAAAATCAATCCTCGGAGCTTCTTGGGTCCTTCCTTATGTCCCACTGTAAAATGAACGATGCATTCCATGCTCATTCATCCCCCTTCTCTTGGTTGTCATGATTGCGATTAAAGACCACCGCATTTATCCTCTTGCCAGCTGCAACTTTCATTCCCGCCTGCCTGCAAATAAACGCCAAGATAAATCCCGGCGTTCCTTATCTTTATGTTTATTACATTGTACGATGAACCATGATGCCTAACTGTGATAAAAGTCACTTCTGGAAGGGCCTCTTCATGTGCCAGTCGGAACCCTAGGCCGTATTACGATTGCTATCCCCGTCCATTGGGTCAGAATCAGCTTCATACTCCGCGCCCGATTTCGATTCCGCAGTCTGGTCATCCTGTGCTTCAGCGTCGGCTTCCGCATTAAGATACTGGCTCTGAATCAGACCAAAGTGCTCTCCATAACGGGCTTCCAACTGCTCACCCATATCCTGTTCAAGCTGGAACAATACCATCTCTTGAGTAAAATGGTGCAGCAGCAGCTCCGCCATTACCGGATGCTCCGTGATAACCGCCCCTGTATCATATTCCCCGCCGCGCATCCCTAGTATGCACCACTGCCGATCCACAACAAAGGAGAATTTCCGGCCGCCTCCCCGGCGCTCCGCAAGTCCGTTCCACCCAGACCATGCCAGCGTTCTTGAGAGACCCTGGTCCGGGCCGTCACAAGCCCACAGCACCTTAACACCCCTAGCCTCCGCCTCAGCCAGCGGTTCACGCAGAAGCGAAGCTTCTTCACGCCAGACGTCAACCACGATCTCCTGTTTCGCTCGCTTCAATTCCCGGACGAGCACATCAAGCACCGCCTGATCTCCCTCCATACTGAGGAAGGGAGCGGCCGTGCCGCTTCCTCGCGGCAAGCTCTTCTCAACAAAAGCGAGTGATGCCTCCACACGGCCGGATATCATCCGCGTCAATTCCTCCGGTTTCAGCGAACGGTAACGGACGGGTTCCCCGTCCATTCGCTCAAGTGCCCCTTGCCGCTCCAAACGCTGCATGGCTGCATAGACATTAGAACGCGAAGCTCCAAGTCGTTTTGCCACTTCATAACCACCCGCCGGCCCATACTCGGCAAGGTCTACCATAATTTTCGATTCAATCTCCGTAAATCCCAAATTCCGCAAATGATGCAGCAATTGTTCCATAATATTAGTCCTCCCAAGATGCTCGAACGCTTGCTCTATCATTCACACTGTCTTATTAACCTCGCGCAAGGGCATGATCGTCCGAATCCCTATATCTTAAATCTGTTCAGCTCCACAGCGCGGACACCATTTCGAGCCTTTTGGCAGGTCGACACTGCAAATCTGGCACTTCACCATATCGCGCGTCGCCTCATCATCACCAACATAGTCCTGACTTTGGTTATTCTCCTGCCAGAAACGAATGCGGCGGTCCAGTTCCAGCTGCCGCTCCCGCTCCCGCTCAAGTTCTTCCCAGTGACGGCGCTCCTTCTCCTGCTCTTCCTGCTCGATACGCAGCTGTTCCGGATCAACCTCAGGTTCGGAGAGATCCATTTCCTCGTGCTGCCGTTCCGGCTCCGGCTCGTACATGTCCGGCTCGTATGGATCCGGATTCGAACGGTAGTCATAGGTAGACAATTCATCCTGTTCCTGTTGTTCTTCAGCCGCTGCAAATTCATGTTTATCAAACACGATCTTACGTTCAGACTCCCTTGGTCCGTCCGATGCTGACTTCTCAGGGTGTATCAAATTAGCAAGCTTGTTTCCGCAGTACGGGCAGAAATTCGCATCCAGCGCGACCACCCGTCCGCATTCACAGACCCGCTCATTCTTGAGGACCGCAATGCGGTTTCGAATCGCTTCGATTTGCTCCTGCAATCCATCGCAGGTTTGCGCAAGCTCAACCATTTCTTTTTCTGCCATCGTCATGTCCTGCAGACGGTAGCCCTCATAGAACACTTTACCCATCTGTAAGTAATATGAGTTCTTCTGCTGTTCGATTTCGGAAATTTGGCTGTTGAGTTTATTCACTTCCACCACGTGCTGCGCCTTTTCCGTTGCGCGGTTGGCTCCATCCTTAAGCTTTTGTAAAATATTCATTTATGAATCCTCCTCTTTCTCATATCCCGATTGACCGGCAGTCCGCCGGCACATTGTCATATCACTTCATTAAGGTTATTAACGATTTTTAACTAGCCATAAACCGGCCATCCCATATTTTTACCGTTCGCATACTACTCGATGTGATGATCCATGCTCTCATCGTCCAGTATACTGCCGCCATGGTGATTCTATCATACCAAATTCCTTGCCCCATGTGAAAAAGGAAGCCCCTTCCAACTTCACGGCTGATTCATCCCGGCCCCGAACGTGTATATGATTAGAAAACTGGACAGTACAATGCCGGATACTGTCGGCCGCAGCCGCATCCTATTCCGTGCAGCCCCTAGCTGCCGAAGACTGGAGGGATTTAATATGACAAACGATAAAAAGACGTATTATGTTTCAGTCAATCACAACCTGATCCAGGATGTGCCGAACGATTCGAACGAATATGTCGTATATATGGATGATGAAGAGGTCTCAAAGCTGAGGGGGCTGCTCTATGAAGTCAGCAGCAGCGATCGGTATGCGTTTAAACGCACATTCGTCCCTTACAAGTCGGCAGATCATGACGATGCTGCCGAGCAATACGATGAACGAACGATCAACCTCTACCACTTTCTCCATGAACATGGGGATGAACGCACCCGCAAAACCATTGAGGACATGAACATCATGGGCAAGCTGACCGACACCGGCTACGATGATCCCGGTTATGAGGACTCGCCATTAAATAAGTAAAGACTATCAGAATGGTAAGCCTCTGAAGTGTATGCTTTCTTATCTCTTAAAATACGAATGAATCCCGGAGCCAAGCCGCCCCGGGATTCATTCGTATAACAAGAACATCGCCCGGTCTTGCGCAGGTCCTGTTCTACTTTATAGATTCGCAAGCCGGGGTACAAGGATAAAAAGTCCCGTTTATCCTACGACTATTAGCACAGCTTACAGTTTAATGTTTGCCTCATCGAAGTATTCCTCCAGCGTCAAGCCGCTGTCGGCAATATCCGGCGCCAGATCCTTGCCTACATAACGGATATGCCACGGCTCGTATACATAGCCGGTAATATCCTCGGCCCCTTCCGGATAACGAATGATAAAGCCGAATTCCGGCGCGCGTTGCGCCAGCCACTGCCCTTCCTCCGTATGCCCGAACGCTTCCTCCAGCGCATTGCCTGCGCTAGGGCTGGACACGTCTATTGTAAGGCCTGTCTGATGCTCGCTCGTACCCGGCACCGCGCTTACACGATTAGCCTCGGCTTCCCCTTTGGTACGAACATTGTTCTCGTATATCGTTTTTTGACGGGCATAAGAACGGTATCCCGATACGGCCCGGAGCTCGATGCCGTCTGCTTGGGCCGCAGCGAACAATTCCTCGAGCGCATCCGCCGCTTCTTTTCTCAGATGCCGTTTTTCGTGCGGCTCATCAAAAGAAAATGGAACATCCGGCTCCACGAGGTCACTTGGTTCATAACCATCCGGCAAGCTGCGCTGCTTATTCACAACCACCGTCATCGCCTCTGCGTTGGTTACAACCTGCTTGCCGCCGCTTTCCTGGATCGTGGCCTGAAGCGCATTCTCGCTCCGCTTCGCCATGACCGGATCCGCCGGCTGATTCTCAGCCCCTGTCTCTTCATTGCCCGCGCCGCCCTCAGGAAGTGTGTTTCCTTCCTGGCCCTCAGCCGGCGACTGCAATTCCTGACCCTGTTCCTTGCCGGAACCGGCATCATCCGATTGACAGCCTGCCAGAATGGCTCCTGCTAACAGCAAGGATGACAGCATTGCGCTTGTAAATCGTGTTCGTTTTCCCGAAAATGCATTCATCTATGGCTTCTTCCTTTCCCACGGTTTGTCCTGCATCCATTGTACATTAATCAGAATGAGCAGAACAAACGAGCGGCTGTCGAAACATCCCGGATAATCTCCGTTTACGTCAAATATCCGGCAGATTGCCCCGATTTATGGCGCCGTATCTATCAAATTCATTACAATGCTGTGATGGATTGGTAACCCTTACGGCGACTTTAAGCTGCGGCGCTTCTGCTCGGCTTGCTTGGCCGCGCCGCGGGCAATCACGCTGAGCGCTTTGGACGCGCCGCGAACGCCTGGCAGTAAGCTTGTCCAGTCGCCGACTGGGCCCAGCTGATCTGCCGGAGGCGGCGGTGACAGCTGCACCGCCAGCTCACTAAGCTGCGGGCCGGGCCGGTGCAATCGGCCCTCGGCCGCCGCTTCGGCCACCCATTCGCCCGGAGAAGGGCCGGAAGGCCCCTTCTCCTTCGCGCGGGCGGCCTGCTCTGCGGCAGAGCCGCCTGCCTGCGGCGGAGCTGCTTTGGCCCAGGCGCCAAAGACGCCGGCCAGCAGCGCTTCCCGCGGCAGCCCCAGCAGCGTCAGCTGCTGGAGCGGCTCAGCCGCAAGCCGCAGGGCTGCGGCAGCCAGCACGGCTGCGGCGTGTCCGCAGGCCGCTTGGCCGCAGGTGCAGCGGGCAGAGGCGGCCGGCTCTTCGCCCTGCAGGGGGGACGGCGCCAGCTCGGCCAGCCAAGGGGCGTCCTGCCCTGCAAGCAGGCGGTACAGCGCCTGCGGGTCTTCCTCCAGATAAGCCAGCACGGCCTCGCGGGCAGCAGGGCTCAGCGTCTTTACCTGAACGCTGACCTCATAGCTCCCCGATGATTCGGGCGCTCCATCCACTTTCCCTTTTAACCATCCGGGTTCGATCACCAGCCCGGTCCGTTCGGCCGATTCCGCAGATTCCATAACCCACACCTCCTTGGCGTCCATTTTTGTATGCCTTTTTACGCTGCTTCACACGCCGTATGCAATCCGGTTACATCCAATCCTGCTCTTGCAGCTCGATCAACTGGCGCAGCTCACCGTCCGACATTTCCGTCAGCCATGTTTCGCCCGACCCGACCACCTGCTCGGACAACGCCTTCTTCTGTTCAATCAGCTCGTCAATCCGTTCCTCCAGCGTTCCCTGAGAAATCAGCTTGTGCACCTGAACGTTGCGATGCTGGCCGATCCGGAACACACGGTCCGTCGCCTGATTCTCAACCGCCGGGTTCCACCAACGATCATAGTGGAGCACATGGTTCGCACGGGTCAAATTCAGACCTACGCCCCCGGCTTTTAACGACAGAACAAAAAACTCGGTCCCCTCGCCTGCCTGGAACGCCCGTACCATCTCATCCCGCTCCCGTTTGGGCACCCCGCCATGAAGGAAATACGGCTCCTTCCCGTATTTACGCCCAAGCATGCTTACCAGCAATTCACCCATGCCTACATACTGGGTAAAAATCAGCGCGGATTCTCCAACATCCGCGATGCTGTCGAGAATTTCAAGCATGCGCTCCATTTTGCCCGAGGACTCCGCACGCACCGCACGTCCTTCGTCGCGTCGAAGCAGCTGCGGATGATCGCATATCTGCTTCAGCTTGGTGAGGGATGAAAGCACAAGTCCCTTGCGCGCCATGCCCGTCCGGCTTTCGATCTGTCCCATCATCTCATCGACAACCGCTTGGTACATCGCACCTTGAACCTCGGTCAGCGGGCAATACGATTTCAATTCCAGTTTCTCCGGCAGATCCTTGCGGATATCCGGATCGCTCTTGAGTCTGCGCAGCATGAATGGAGATACGAGCTTATGAAGCTCGCGGAATCTCTCCTGCTGTCCCTCTCCCGGCGCATATCGCTGACGGAAGGCGTTAAAGGAGCCGAGATATCCCGGATTAAGAAAATGAAAGATCGACCAAAGCTCCGCCAAACGGTTCTCCACCGGTGTTCCGGTCATGGCAATGCGGTGAGGCGCGGATAATTTCATGACGCTCTGCGCCTGCTTCGTCCGGTAATTCTTAATATATTGTGCTTCGTCAAGCACCACACTCGACCACTGGATAGCGGATAAATCACCGCCGTCTCTTCCCGCCAAATGATACGTGGTCAGCACGATATCATGATTGGCTGCTTCCTGCAGGAAGTCTTCTCCACGCAGACGTCGAACGCCATGGTGCACATGCAAGGTCAGATCCGGTGCAAATCGCTGGATTTCCCGCTGCCAGTTACCCAGAAGCGAAGTCGGGCAAATAATCAGCACCGGACCGCCAGCCGTTTCCGTATTGAGACGCTCTAATAGACAGGTTATAACCTGTACCGTTTTTCCAAGTCCCATATCGTCGGCAAGGCAAACACCAAATCCCAAATCGCGCATTACGCTAAGCCACTGGTATCCCCGTTCCTGATACGGTCTCAGTTCGCCGTGAAGCGAGGAAGGAATCGGGCGAGACGGCAGCTTGCGGGCCGTTTCGCCATCCAGTAAGGAGGACAGCAGACCGGTTGTCTCCACTTCCTCGATAAAGAGACCTTTCCACATGCGTTCTCCATCCATATCCGCGCTAAGATGCATCCATTCCGCAAGCTCCATCTCGCCCTTCTCATGGCGTTTCATGAACCGCAGCACTTGGCTGATCTCCTTCAGATCCACCTCAACCCATTCCCCGCGGAACTGGACATAGGGCAGATTCTGTTCGGCCAGAAACTTCAATTCTTCGCGCGTCAGGGATTGGCCTCCCATCGCTGCGGAGATTTGAAATCTGACCAGATGCTCCATGCCGAGCACCGGCAGAGGATGCGCTTCGCCGGATGGTCTTGCATCCGGCATCATTTTGAGGGATAAGCCGACGCGGCGGCGCCCTTCCCTGCTCCATCGTGAAGGCATTTGAACCGTGACTCCGCTTGCCGTTAATTTCGGAACCGATTCCTTCATAAATGTGGACAAGCGGTCAAGCGACAGGGACACGCTCTCGGGAGCACGTCCGTACAAGCCAGCGGCCAGCTCCGGTGCCAGCTCTGCCGCTTCTCCCAGCTTCATCAACAGCTGCAGCTGAACCCTAGAATACATCCGTCCGCGGATCAGCTGATCGGATTCCGGATTTCCCCAGATGCTGCGGACGGGCATCGATAAGCCTTCATCCTCCTGACTGCGTGCCCAGAAGGACACCTTCCAGTCCTTCCGGCTCTCATCCAGGGGCGGCTCAAGCCGCAGCCCAAGTCCAATGGTCCCGTTCTCGGGAGGCTGATCCTCCCCGCTGTCATAAGGAAACGCCGTCCCTCCAACACGTTCAACGGCTTCCTCCAGCTCGCTCACTTCCTCCGCCGTCCCTTGAATGGGAATGTCCCGACTGACGGTCAACAGGCTGTTCCACCACAGCTCGGCCAGCGGAGATTGTCCCCGCCGGTAGTTCGCCAGATAGGTCCGCAGCTTATCCTCCGATTCGCGGACAGCCGCCCGGACTTGGCTGTCGATCACGCCGCACAGAAAAGAATACAGCACAATAGCCCCTGCTTCCTCACGAGTAGAAGGATCGAATCCGGCAAGAGCTGCCGGCGTCCCAATCGCAATGGGCGGGATACTCGCTGCCAGCTGTAGAAAGCGCGCGCCATCCTCGGCAGACAGCTGCGGCTTCCATACCGCCTTTATATTTTGCATCGTTGTCCGACGCCTGCCTACGGAAGGCACCTCGGCCGTCCCTGGTGCAAACTTCCCTTGCAGGAGCAGCTCCAATGCGAATCTGCTCGCTTGTACCCAATATTCCATTTCTTCACCAACGCTTAGGCCCTGAGTCTGGTAATACTCAGGATCCAGCGAGATCAGCAATTGAAATGCGTCTCCCGGTGTCAGAGCAAGCCCTTCCATCGTCCGTCCGCCAAGTGTCTTCCGTTCCGGACGCCGTGCGCTTTTCGATCCGAGAACTTTGGCCGGATATCGGAGCTCGGCAAGCCGGAGGGAAGCGTTAGCGAAGGGACGGATTCCATCCGGTCTGCGAAAGGTACGGACCACGCGGCTCCAAGCATCCACTCTCGGTTCCGAAACCTCACCGGAAAAACAAAAGAATACATCACCTAACCATACGCCATAGAGCGGTTGATTCATCGTTGTCTCCCGTCTTTTCCTGCTTTATAGATATTATTACTATCTTATACGATAGCTTCAACATTTCAAAACGATGCGAAATCGTTCTCACGCCAAAATAACGTCAACCTTTATCATACCATGTATTTACTATTTCGTAGTGATCTATGTATTGCAGATTTCTCCTATATAGGTTAATAAAATATCCGTAATCTTATGCAATCTCCGGTTACCGCCAGCAGGAAAACCCCAAATTTTTTCGTTTTTATGCGACCCTAATGCCGATCGACCGTATGTAGATCATACAATTAGAGTTCGGGAGGCTATTTCATTATGAGTTTTGTTGGCGTTGGTATTATCGGGATTTTGACATTATTACTGGGATTATTCTTCTTCCTTCTTCACATTGCCGTCTGCGTATGGGGTTATAATGACGCCCGGCGAAAAGGCCGCAGCCCTGAATTTGCGATTCTGGTTGTGCTCGGCTTGTTGTTCTTCCCTGTTGTTGGTCTCATTATTTATTTGCTGATCCGAAATCATTATTAGAGGTTGTTCAAAAAGTCCGCTTTTGATCACGAAGCGAATCAGGAAGCAGCTCGGCATCGAATCTTGAATTCAGCCGGGCCTTCCGGTGCTCACGTACCCAAAACGTACGCTCCGCTCCTCACTCCCTAGCTTCATCCAACCTTCTCGGTGCTGAAAATCGACCTTTTTGAACACGCACTATTAGTGAGAATCCTGCACTGCTTCTTCCCCTTAGCCACAGGGCATGCTTATCAACGATAAAGACAGTGCCACAAAGCTATTACCAATAAATAAAAAGGTCGAAGCACAGCGCTCGAAATGAGTCTGTCTCCGACCTTTTATAATGCATAAACTGTTTTGATGACTCGATATTCCCTTAGGGACAGCCCCAATTACGTCAATGGATCATTTCGATGGCATAGCGCTATAAGCGCCACCCTCGTGGTTACTTCGCTTTCAAGCTTTCCCATGATTTCTGAATGCCTTCGAACAATTGGTTCTTGTCCACATTGCCTGCCACATAACCTTGCATCTGGCTGCCGAATTCATTCATGCCGCCGTCAGGGAATTTGTTGAACTCCCAGCTGAGCGCTTTGTTCTCTTTGCTGTATTTCATGACATCGTTCCCCAGATCGCCAAGCGTCTCGCTGTTTGCTTCGATGCTGGTCAGTGCAGGGATGAACTTGAACTCTTCCGTAATGTAACGTTTACCGGTCTCCGAAGTGACGAGCCAGTTCAGGAATTCCTTCGCTTCATCCTTCACCTGCGATTTGTTGTTCACGACCCAGTTGTTTGGCACGCCGATCGGAAGTTTGTCATTCTCTTCGGCATTGTCATTGATCGGCATCGGCAGAAGGCCGATGTTCAGATCCGGATTGATGCCGTCGATCTGTACTTGCGTCCAGTTCCCGTTCTGGGTCATAGCCGCTTCACCGCTGGCAAAGGTCGTGATTTCCGTGTTGTAATCCGTCGTCAGCGGGTTCTTCTGGCCGTATTGGACGGTGAGGTCGAACAGTCTCATCCATTCGTCGAATTTCGCGTTGCCAACCAGCTTCTCCGTGCCTTCATTCATTCCTTTAACGAATGCATTCGGATCTTCCTGATGGGCGAACGGAATGTTCAGCAAATGGTTGGCCAAAATCCAGGTCTCTTGGTAACCGTTCACGAATGGCGTAATACCGGCTGCTTGCAGTTTTTTGGCTGCTTCCTCAAGCTCTGTGAGCGTCTTAGGAAGCTCGGTGATTCCCGCTTTTTCAAACAAATCTTTATTGTAAATAAATCCATAACCCTCGATCGTCATCGGTTGTCCGTACAGTTTACCGTCTTTGGTCATAGGCTCTTTGGCAACGTCAACAACATCCTTCACCCATGGCTGGTCTGAGAGATCCTCAACATTCTCGAACCACGTTTCAAGATCGCGGTATCCGCCAACGTTGAAAATGTCCGGCTCGTCGCCGGAAGCGAACTTCGCTTTCAGCGCCGCGCCATAATCCGAACCGCCGCCAACCGTTTGAATGTCCAGCTTAATGCCGGGATGCTCTTTTTCGTATTCGGCTTTCAGTTTATTCAGAGCCTCGGCGATTTCGACTTTAAATTGAAAAATCTTAATCGTTTTCGTTCCGCCCTCGGCACCACCATCAGCGCCTTGATTGTCCTCATTCTTGCCGCCGCAGGCTGCAAGCAGCGTAGAGAAAGCCAGAACCATGACCAGGAGCAGCTTACCGTATTTCTTCATTGTGAATCCTCCCTTTTTTTCTTCTATAAGGATCGTGTACTGCATTTGTTGATAGCGTTTACTTTTCCAGTATAATCAACCTTTTTTCGTTAAATCAGGGATTATATTGATCTGTGAGGGGGAAGGAATTGACCGATTGACAGCTATCCCTTCACCGCTCCTTGCGTAATGCCCTCAATGATGTATTTCTGCATGGCCAGGAAGAAAATAATGACCGGCATGATCCCCAGCACCAGCGCCGGCAGAGCCAAATCCCACTGCTTGGTATATTGCCCAAAAAAGGCGAAGGTAGCAATCGGAATGGTCCGAAGATCTGCGGACTGCAGGATCAAGGATGGCAGCAGGTAGTCATTCCATATCCATAGGGTGTTCAGGATGATAACCGTAACGAACATCGGCTTCATCAGCGGGAATACCACCCGGAAGAATACGCCGTATCCGCTGGATCCATCCACGGTTGCGGCTTCTTCGATCTCCATCGGGATCGATTTCACGAAGCCATGGAACAGAAATACGCTTAGCGGAACTCCGAAGCCCAGGTAACAGATAATGAGCCCGTACAAACTGTTGTTAATGCCCAGCGTTGCCGTCACTTTCACGAGCGGAATCATGATCGATTGAAACGGAATGACCATCGCCGCCACAAACAGTGCAAACATGATCCGGTTAAAGCGCGTGTTCCGGCGAACCATCTGATACGCGGTCATCGCACTTAACATCGCCAGCAGCAGATTGCTGGCTACCGTAACGACCAGCGAGTTCCAGAACGCCTGCGGGAAATTGGTGATATCCCACGCCCGTGAATAGTTGCTCCATTCAAGAGTGGTCGGGAGTCCTGCCGAGTCCGTCAACAGATCACCGAAGGTTTTGACAGAGTTCACGAACAGGAAGTAGAACGGGACCAGGAAGAGCAAGGCTACGATAATCATGATGATCTCCGTGGCCATGGTGTTCAGCCGGTATTTTCTCGTGGTCTCCATTACGCTTCAACCTCCTTGCTCTTCGTGAATCGAACTTGCAGACTTGTTATGATGGCAACCACGATGAAGAAGATGACCGCCTTCGCCGTTCCGAGCCCGAGACGGTTATTCGTATAAGCCTCGTTGTAAATATTCATGGCCACCGACTCCGTGGAGCCGAACGGTCCGCCTTTAGTTAAGGATAGGTTCAAGTCGAACATTTTGAAGGACCAGGAAATCGCCAGGAACAAACATACCGTAACCGCTGGCATAACGAGCGGAATAATGATGGACCGCAGTACCTGCCCTCTGCTCGCGCCGTCGATTTCGGCTGCCTCAAGAATATCCTTCGGCACGTTGTTGAGCGAGGAAATGTAGATGACCATCAGGTAACCGGCCGTCTGCCATACGAAAACGATTACAATTGCCCAAAAGGCAGTTCCCTTCGTACCGAGCCACGGCAGATTGAAGAATCCGAGGTTGGTGGCATTACCGATCGCCGCAAACCCTTTGACAAAAATAAACTGCCAGATAAAACCGAGCAGCAGGCCGCCGATGACGTTAGGCATGAAGAAAATCGTTCGGAGCACGTTCCGTGTTTTAAGCGGCTTGGTCAGGAAGTACGCCAGTAAAAATCCGAGCAGATTCGTAAGGATGACGCCAAGCACCGTAAACCGGGTTGTGAACCAGAAGGCATCACGGAATTTATCATCATTGGTAAAAATGGTAACAAAATTATCAAAGCCGACAAAGTCGATTTTGCTTGACACGCCATTCCAGTTCGTGAAGGAATAATAAAGACCCAGAAGGAACGGAATGATCATGATCAGGATGAAAAAAATAGTGGAAGGTCCCACGAAAAGAAACTGCTGCAGCAGCGCCGAAGATTTTTTTCGATTCATCCCTTGATCTCCCCTTTTCGTTTAAGTTGTTGTATGATGTACAGCCATTATGCGGTAACCTGTAAACAATAAACACGGAGAATCATGAACCGTTAGGTGTAAAATATTGACCATACGCGATGCCCATTCCATAACTCAGGGGGTGATCCTATATGAAATACCGCAGCATCCAGACCCGGCTGATCACATTCATGCTCGCCGTCACAACCATTCCGCTTCTGCTGTCGCTTTACATTACGTTTACGCATACCCGCGAGTCCGTGAAGGAGCAGACGGTGGATGAAAATATACGGCTGATTTACCAAGGAGCCACCAATCTGATGAACTATTTGCGCGTCATCGACCGCGCCTCCCTGTCCGTATATTCCGATCCCCATTTTTTGCGTAATCTTGCCCTGGATCCCGATAATCACCGGGTGGTGGCCGAGCTGTATACGACCTTGCAGGCCATTCAAACGGGCACGCAGGACGTGCATCAAATTTATCTGCACAATCATTTGACGGGACAGTCCACCCAGATATCCAGCAATTTGCCTCGCAGGGAATTCCGGCAGGCCCCTTACCGTAAAATAGAAGAATTCGGCCCGGGCAATACGGCCATCGAGCCCGTCCATCAGGTGCACAGTTACGGGTTCCCTCCGCGGCCTGCGGACATTCTGAATTTTGAAGTTTTCACCTTCTATCGCTCCATCACCAACGTACCGTCACCCGACCAATATGCCCTTATGGCGATCGATGTGAAACTTGACAGTATTTTGGCCATTTGCGATCAACTGTATGCCAAAGGGGAAGAACAGCTATACTTGATTGATGACAAGGGAAGCATCATCTACAGTCCGGATCCGCAGCAACGGGGGCAACGTCTGGACGACCCTGTGCTCATGGGCGAAATCGCTCAAGCGGAAAATGGTTACTACGATGGCAAAGACGCGATGATCGTATATGAGAAACTCGATTTGCCTTATGCGCCCTGGACGCTTGTCAAACAAATTCCGCATCAAACGCTGTACAAGCATTCGACAGAACTAACGAGCATTAATGCGATTATTGCGATTTTAGCACTGTTCATTGTCATATTCGGCACGCTATGGATATCCATTCGGATTACAAGACCCATTAAACAACTCACAAGCTATATGAATCAGGTGAAAACCGGTCGGCTTGACGTGGATATTGACGTAACAAGCCCGGACGAGATCGGGATTCTCTCCCGCCGCTTCCGAACGATGATGGACACCATCAACAACCTGATCCTGCGTGAGTACCGGCTGGAAATCGCCAATAAGACCAATCAGCTGAAGGCACTTCAGGCGCAGATTGATCCGCATTTTCTGTACAATTCGCTCCAGTCGATCGGTACCCTGGCCCTGCAGCATAATGTGCCGCGGATCTATTCCCTGCTCTCATCGCTGGCGAATATGATGCGCTACAATATGCGCAACAGCGAGGGCAAAGTGACCCTGCAGGATGAGATCAACCATGTGCGGCTGTATCTTGAGCTGCAGAAGCAGCGGTTCCGTGACCAGCTGGACATCACATGGGATTTGGATCCCGAGAGCCTTACGACTCCGGTTCCGAAGATGATCCTGCAGCCGATAGTTGAGAATTATTTTAAGCATGGCATGAATACGCACGCCGGCGTCGGCCATATATCCATATCTTCCCGCATCGCGGAAGATCGCCGCTTGATCGTCATCGTTGAAAATAACGGGTCCTCCATCGAAGAAGCCGAGCTCGCTTTGATTCGCAGCAAGCTTGCGACCGCTTACGGCCACCCTGACCGGAACGATGCCGGCAATGAATCGATTGGGCTCTTAAATGTTTTGATGCGATTGAACTTATACTCCGACAACAAGGCCGGATTAACGATAGAGAATGTAATACCACACGGCGTCAAGGTCACGCTCGATATCAACGCATGGGAGAGTGAACAGTAGAATGAGAGTATTGATCGTAGATGACGAACAGCATGTGCGGGAGGCTATAGGGCTTCTGGCAGACTGGAAGCGGCATGGCATCACGGAAATTGATCAGGCCGCTGACGGGGAGGAAGCGGTCCGCTTAATCGAGGAGAACAAACCGCAAATTGTCATGACCGACATGCGAATGCCCCGCAAAAACGGACTGGAGCTGCTTACCTGGCTCCATACTACGAAACCGGATATTAAAGTGCTCGTCATTAGCGGATATGATGATTTTGAATATGTGCGTCATACGATCCGTTCGGGAGGCATTGACTATATTCTCAAGCCCGTTGAACCGGACAGCTTGAACGAAGCGCTGGCCAAAGCGGTTCAAACCTGGCAGCTCGAGGAAGAGAAGCGGCAGCAGATTACTAACCAGAATATTGAAATGAATCAGATGGCCCCTTTCTATATGGACCGCCTGCTCTCGGATCTGGTTAACGGCTACGGCAACAGGGACAGCGTGGTTTCTCAATTGCGGAACCGGATGACGCTGCCGGCAACCGGCATGATCTATAACGTTGCCGTCCTACGCGATGATCAATTTGACGAAGCTTTGCTGTCCAAATTCCGCAACAGGCGCCATCTGCTATCCTTCACGCTCATCAATATTTGCAATGAGCTGTTGATGGATCAGGGGGTTGCCTTTCGACATATCGACAAGCCCGGGGAAATCATGATCCTCTGTTGGAATCCGCGGCTTCCCTTTAACGACGTACTCGATCGAATCAATGACGGGTTCTTCTCCACCCTTCGCAGGCGGAGCCATTTCGGTGCCGCCAGAGCATGCGCCTTTCCCGATGATCTGCCGAAGGCTTATCTAAATGCCGTCCAAGCTTTGTGCAGCCGCAATCTATTAACCGGCAAATCCCGTATCCATCGCGAACGCGCCGTTGAAAGCGAAGGCTCGCGCACCCTTCGGCTCTCCTCCTACGAGGAGAAATTCAAACTGGCCGCGCTTAGCGGGAGCAAGGAGCGCATTGAGGCAGCCACGGAAGAATGGCTGCACGATGTGAGAGAGAGGGATCTCGTATCGCCGGAGCATCTGGCGAGATGGAATTCGGAGTGGGACTGGATCCAGTATCATTGGACGGAAAATGAAGTGAAAAGCACGCAGGAGCCCATCGAAGACGCTGAAATCTCGCAGGACCTCCCTTCCCCGCTTCCTTACAGCGAGGAGGGAATGATCTGCTGGGATCGCTGGCGCGAGCAGATCAGCGGAAGGCTGTATGCAGCATCCCGGGTTCTTACCCAGATTCATTCCAAGGACAGTCACATCATTCATGATATTGCCCACTATTTGGAGCAGCACTATCATGAGGAGATTTCCCTTCAGCAAATTGCGGGGAAATTCTTTCTTAGCAGGGAGTACATTTCGCGAAAATTCAAGCAGGAATTCGGCGTAACGTTATCGGATTTTCTCGGGCGGATTCGTATCGACAAAGCCAAAACGCTGCTGCTCAATCCCCAGATCCGGATCGCCCAAATCGCGGAGATGGTTGGTTACCAGGATGAGAAGTATTTCAGCAAAGTGTTCAAAAAGATGGAGGGTTTCACGCCCAACGAATACCGGAAGAAACCTATGAGTTAAGCGAAGGGGCGGTGCCCCTTTCTTGGCTGCTGGCTCGATATTCATTCTTTTGGGTATATTCTATATATTCCAGACTGATATCAGGAGGAGATTTTATTGTACCGCAACAACCCGTACCGCTGGTGGAATCTGCTGTTTTTCGCCGGTGTAATTGCCGTGAATGTGTTATCAGGCATGCTGCCGCTTGGCGGCAGAACAACCGGGGAGATATCAGATATGTATTATACAGCGATCACTCCCGCAGGATATGCCTTTTCCATATGGTCCGTCATCTATGTGCTGCTGTTCTTTTTTGTCATCTATCAGCTGCGTCGCGACACCGGAAACCGCGATTCGGTAAAATCCATCGGTCCATGGTTTATCCTCAGCTGTGTATTCAATATGGCATGGCTTATTTTGTGGCACTATTTGTATATTGAATGGTCTGTCGTGGTGATGTTCCTGCTGCTGTTAACCTTATGGGTTCTATATGCCCGCACGCATACGATCGACTATCCGACGTCAGGGGAAAAGTTTTGTCTGAAATTGCCGTTCAGCCTATATATCGGCTGGGTATGCCCTGCCTTTATCGTCAACGTCGGAATCGTGTTTCAGAAGAATGACTGGAGCCTTTTCGGCCTGCGCGAAACCACTTTGGGGATTGTGCTGCTCTGCATCGGTGCATTACTCGCCATATGGATCGGCCAGCGTTACCGGGACAGCATCGTGCCGCTGGTCTTCACTTGGGCTTACATCGCCATCGCGGCCGAGCATCGGGAGACCGACAGCATTTTAATGACCGCCTTTGTACTCTCTATCGTCCTGTTTGTATATGCCATATGGCTCTTCTTTACCCGCAATCGGAGAAGATCGCTATATTAAACCGAGCCTTAACGAAAAGCTTCCCTTACTCGTCTATGAGATTAGTTCGCACCCTTTTCAATATCGTTAAAATTCAATAGAGCATAAAAAAGGGAGCTTTGCCTGCATTGGCAAAGCTCCCTTTCACATGTGATCATATCGCTTATGGCTTAACGGCGATGACTTCAATCTCAACCAGTCCGTCCTTCGGCAAACGAGCAACCTCAACGGCGCTGCGAGCAGGGTAGGGCTCGGAGAAAAAGCTGCCGTACACTTCGTTAACCGCTGCAAAATCATTCATATCCTTCAAGAATACGGTGGTTTTCACCACATGGTCGAGGCTTGTCCCGGCTGCTTCAAGGATCGCCTTCACGTTGCTAAGAGACAGCTTCGCCTGCTCCTGAACTCCCTCGCCGAATTCACCCGTTTCCGGATTCAGGCCGAGCTGGCCTGAGGTATAGACGAATCCGTTGATTTCTACAGCTTGGCTGTAAGGCCCGATAGCTCCCGGTGCTTTGTTGGTCGATATGATATGTTTACTCATGGTCTGTCACCCTTTCTATGTATTCCTATCTGTGTACATTGTAATCTGCCAAGGGTGCTCTGGCAAATTTATTCAGCGGCCTCGCCGAGAACATGAATGACTTCATTGGTGTATACATGGTGGCCTTTCATATCCGTTAAGCCGATATTCACCATCGATCTGGCTACTTTCCGCGCTGGTATGGCCCGGTATGGGGCCAGCTTCGGACCTTTGAATGCAAAGTCCAGGGAAGTCATGAGAACAGATGCCACCCGCTCTCCAAACCGCCGCTCGGGCCGCTCGCCCAGCAATAATGACGGTCTGAACAGATGCAGACCCCGAAAGCCAATCTCGGCCAGCTTTTCTTCAACCTCACCCTTGGTACGAAGATAGAAATTACGAACCTTCGGATTAGCGCCTGCGGAGCTGACCGCCATAAATTGTCTCACCCCGTGCCGCTTAGCCAACTCCGCTGTCTTGATGACATAATCCACATCCACTTTACGGAATTGCTGCTGGGACCCCGCTTTCCTGATCGTGGTTCCCAGGCAGCAATACACGCTGTGGACGCCAGAAAAAGCATCGCTGTATCGATCCAGTTGATCCCATTCCACCAAGATGGGCTTCAACTGGGGATGCGTTATATCAGGAAGACTTCGTACCAGCACGCGAACCTCTTCAAGCTCCTCGCGCCCCAGCAGTTCTTCGGTTACCATACGCCCCACAAGCCCTGTGGCCCCGACTACGAGTGCAACCATTCCCACCTCGCCCCCTCCCTCCGTTCATGATATAAAATATGAATGACATGAAAGGCCTCTGCAGCCCCCGCTCTTCTATGCAGCACGAAGCATTCTCCGCCCTAAATGGGCTGATCAAACTTCCTTTTGACCTCATTCTACACCGCATCGGACCCAAGTCAATATGACTTTTCAAATATAAAACTCACATGAATTTCCCATGGCTCAGGGCCTGGACATCCAAGCTTAAAAAGGCAAAAAAAGAGCGCAAATCAGGCTCGATTTGCACTCTTTCTCCAAGCGGTTATGAAGCTGGTCAGCGGCTTCCACTCCCTGTGGAGCCAGCCGGAGGATTCGGCAGTTTCCTCCGCCAGTAGCCCCGCGGTGGAAGATGCCGCCTGCTGACTGTCTCTGACAGGGAGAACTTCCTCATTCATCATCTCATAGTATCCCAAATGATAGGTGCTGACCATGTCTCCGTGTAAGGTAAACACCTTGCCGTCACGAATATCGATCACCTTGCCGGTCACAACCCGGGATTCCAACATGATTCGTTCTGCCTCCCTTATCGTCCTTTAGACTAGTCGCGGTATCTTGCACTCCAATCGGTATATTCACGTTCAGCCGCATCCTTCGTATGTCCGTAACGTTCCTGCAGCTTGCCAACCAATTTATCCTTCTGGCCGTCGATCACATCGAGATCGTCATCCGTCAATTTTCCCCATTGCTTCTTCGCTTCACCCTTCATCTGTTTCCATTTCCCTTTAAATACGTTGCTATCCATAATATCAGCTCCTCATAGAGTAATGAATGATGAAATGTAGAATTGCCTGTACTTGTGTATACCCCTCAGAAGTTTCTCTGAATCCTGGCAAAGGATGTCATCGCGAAGTTTCAGTCCTCGCATTGATCTCAAAGTCCAAACATTCAAAAAAGCTGTCTCCATGGGCTACAGCAGCTCCACGGGACAGCTTCATTTGTACATACAAATCCAATCTCATAGTGCTGAGGGCTGGATGAAACGGCCTGATCACCCTTTCAGTTTGATGACCGCTCCCTCCCTTTCCCTCTCCTTGCCCTTTTCCTCTTCTTTATCTTCCCCAACCAAGTCTCTGGCGGAAGCTTTGAATTCAGACAACGTGCGGCCCACCGCCCGCCCAAGCTCCGGCAGCTTGGAAGGACCGAACAGAATGAGCACGACAATCAGGATCATCATCAATCCGACAAAGCCGACATTTTGAAACATAGAACCCAACTCCTTTAATATGTGATGGTGACCGTTCATTTGTAAAAGCCAGCGCTATTCGATCAGCCGACTACGTGGAACAAGAACAACTTACTTTTTCTTATCCTTGCCAGGGTATACCGCTACGGCTTCAATCTCAATTAACCAATCGGCATTCACGAGGCTCGCTACTCCCACGGTAGAACGCGCAGGCTTCACGGGATTCTCCTTCGTATTGAAAAACTGGGCGTATGCGTCAAACCAGCCGGTATAATCAAAAGCTCCGTTCTTGGCTGCATCCGGGGTTAAGTATACTCTCAAATAGACGACATCCTTCATCGTCAGCCCCTGCTCCTTCAGCTGTTTCTCGATCTCCTTCAGGATGCCGATTCCTTGGGTTTTGGTATCGCCATAGCGCTCATAAACCGTCTTGCCATCCTTGTTCAGCAAGGGCGGAACCGTCCCGCTTGTATAAAGATAGGAAGCCCCTTCGGGTATGATAACCCCGCTGGAAATAGAGGATGTGGGACTGCCGTAAAATTTCGGGGCGGGTGAAGCTTTGGTCGGCTTCTTATAGGCGGAAGAGCTGTCGGCATACGCGGCGGTTACACTCACCGCACTGATCAGCATGGCCAGCGCCAGGATCGTCTTCAGTTGATTTTTCATGGAATTGTCTCCTTTCGATTTACGCTTTCATTACGCGTTGATGGATGTCGGTTACGACCTCGCGGGCGGACTCAATGGCCCCTGCTTGCCAAGCCGTGATGTAGCTGATGTGCTCCCCTGCCAAGTAAATACGGTTATCCGGCTTGCAGAGGGTAGGGTAGTAGGTTTTCCTGTCGTTGGCGGAATAGGATACCCAGCCGCCTTCCTGGTATTTAGTCTTTTTCCAGTCGATGGAGAAGGATGCCTCGAACTCCTTCGGATACTGTGGATGAATCTTAGCGCCTTGCGTTAGTGCAAGTCGCTCGCGTTCGGCATACGACATGGCCCCGATTTTATCGGCAGTGCCCCCGTATGCATAATAACCAAGCAGAATCCCCTTCTTTCCAAAATAGTCTGTCGGCGGATAGTAGATTTGCGTAATGTCCATATTCGTCAAGCTGCTGCCGCCATATAAATATTCGTCTTCTTCCCAAAAGCGCCGTTTGAACTGCAGGCCGATTTTACCTGCGGAAGCGTAACCGACGCTGCTGATCGCTTTGGACATCTCCGGCGAGAAATCGGCCGGGATCTTCTTCAATACCGTCAACGGTATGGTGCAGATGCAATAATCGCCGCGGATTTCTTGCTCTCTGGCGGAATTGCCGTCCGTGTACACGATCCGCACACCGGAAGAGGACTGGCGAATTTCCTTCACCTCTGCCCGGTACTTGATCCGGTTGCCGATTCTTTTCTCAAATGCCTTGATGATGGCATCCATGCCGCCTACGGGATGAAACATCATCATCTGCTGGTCGTAACCGTACTCGTTGCTGAAATATTTGCCGAAGCCGGAATTGATGATCGCCTTCAAATCGAATGGATCCCGGAGCACACCGGCATCCAGGCGGCTTCCCGGCTCATCCTTATACCCGCCGCGCTCGGATCCCTTGTAGAACAGATCCGGATTCAAATCGCCTTCGGCCCTCAGATAATCCACCAGCTTCAGCTTCTCTTCCGCTGTCAGCGGCAGATCCAGCGCATTTTGATTCACGGCTTTGGCCAACATCTCGGCCACGTAACCGCGCACGTCGGCTTTGGCTGCACGCTTGGGGACGCGCTGCCCGGATAAAGCCCCCACGTTCTCGTTATAGTAGTAGCCGCTCTCATTCACATTGTTGAATGGCTCGATGGCTACGCCAAACTTCTTGCAATAATCCAGCGTGACGTGAAACTGCGGAATCCGCATCGGGCCTGCATTGAAGTGCAGCCCGTTATCAAAGCGGGAAGTCTGACGGCCAAATCCGATCTCCGCAACGGAGGTTCCTTTGCGGATCGTCCAATTGCGCCCGCCGGCAAAGCTTTTCGCTTCCAATATCGTGCAATCGTAACCTGCCAGACCAAGCTCATACGCTGCCGTCAAACCCGCGATTCCTGCGCCGAGAATAATAATCTTCTTGCCGCCGCGGCCGCTTAGAGTCAGGTCATTTTTTCCGGGAGGCATATATTCTGCTGCTTTCAACGTTTCCGGCGTAAGGAGCCCCATCGTACCCATCAAGCTGAAGACGGCGACAGATCCACCCACCTTGCCAACAGTCGTCAGAAATTGCCTCCGGGTCATCTCTTTTGGTTGTCCTTTTGTAGCCACCCTCGTTCACTCCTTCGCTAGTTTGTGATTGGATTCATGAGCCGATCTTAGCAGAGAAAACAAAGTTTGGCTTAAATTTTGTTAGGTTTTCTTACACGGTTTTTTTATTTTTGAAAAACGATTGCTTTTTTTCCTTCTTTTTCATAAAATCATGTCATAAATCCTTCCAAACAAAATGAAATCGCCAAAATTATTGCCGTTTTATCTTCTTCGTTTTTAATCCCAAGCCAGGAACAATAGCTCAGGGTTAACAATACTTACATAGGAGGTAAAGATTATGGAGAGTAAGGTGATGAGTATTGGGGTTGTTTGCGAACTGACCGGCTTGACGGAACGTCAAATTCGGTATTACGAGGAACGAAAGCTTATATTTCCGGAGCGTACGAAGGGAGGAAATCGTCGATATTCTTTTGGGGATGTGAAAAGCATCCAGGAAATCCATCAAAAAATGCAGGAGGGATTTAATACATTTGAGCTGAAGGAATTGAACAAAACGAAAAAACAGCGCTGCACGCCCATCTTCCGATGATGACCAAAGGAGTGACGAAGCCTATGGAGTTCAAGGGTACCATGACGCTGCTTGAGCACATCGCCGAACTTAGAAAACGGATCCTGCTGGTAGCTGCCGTCTTCATCCTGAGCATGGCGGCAGGCCTGATTGCCGCCCCCCATGTGTTATCCATGTTAAAGCATCACTCACCGGCCTTTCAGGTAACCTGGAACGTGTTCTCGCCTTGGGACGGACTGCGCATCTATATGAGCATAAGCATCGTATTATCGCTGCTTCCTACCCTGCCGTTTGCCCTTTATCAAATATGGCTGTTCGTCAATCAGGGACTGAACAACCGCGAGCAGAGAGCGGCCCTTCGGTTTATCCCTTTCTCCGCGTTATGTTTTCTTATAGGGGTTGCCTTTGCGTACTTTGTCGTTTTTCCGATGAGTCTTGCTTTTACGACAGGAATCAACAGTCAGATGGACCTTGTCGAAACGTACGGCGTCGCCCAGTACTTCGGATTCATGTTCAATATCATCATCCCGCTCTCCCTTGCCTTCGAGCTCCCCGTTGTTGTCCTGTTTCTGACGCGAATAGGCATATTAAGCCCGGCTATCCTGCATACGATGAGGCGGTATGCCTACGTCGTTCTGGTGATCATTGCGGCGCTGATCTCACCGCCTGATCTCGTATCTCACCTGATGGTTGCCATCCCGCTCATCGGTCTGTATGAGATCAGCACATGGCTGGCAAGCTGGATGCATCGCAAACAGAAGCATGTGAAACATGAAGAAAGCACGGAATCGATACGGCTCACCAGATGATCTAATTTCCGTATTCACTCCTCGCCGACTCTCGAAGCAGCCGAGTACCCATTTATTGGCTGCCCTGAGGGCAGTGATATTTTAACGACAGGCGCACAAAAAAGAGGCCGTTTACCTGTACAGGTACGGTCTCTTCTCATTCCTATCCATAGAATCAGCTGCGATTCCCTGCTTATCCACCTACTAGCGGATCGTAATGACCTTCTTCTCCGCTTTCATATATTTAACGAATATGCCCGCATAATCGGGGTCCCACTGGGTTCCCCTGCCGGCTTCCAGTATGTTCAAGGCATCCGCCGATTTCATGCCGCTGCGGTACGGCCTGTCCGACGTCATGGCATCATAGGCATCGGCCACGGCAATAATCCGTCCAAACAACGGAATCTCCTTCCCCTTCAACCCGTCAGGATACCCGCCTCCATCATAGCGCTCATGATGGGACCGTACCCCTTCCAGATAAGGAGCCATGGCATCGGCAGGCTCGATTTGCAGCAGAATGTTCTCTCCTTGAGCCGGGTGGGCCTTTACCTGATCGAACTCCTCTGCCGTCAGTTTCCCTTCCTTCAGCAAAATATTGTCCCGAACTCCGATCTTGCCGATATCATGCAGCAATGCCGTCTTGTGCAGCAGATCAACCTGCTCTTCGCTGAGTCCCGCCAGACGGCCGATTAACACCGAATACTCCGCTACCCGAAGCGAATGGCCGGCCGTGTAAGGATCTCTGGCATCCAGCGCCGCTGCCAGGGCGGCAAAATAACTGTCCAGCAGCTTGCGGTTTCGCTCCTCGCGCACCTGCAGCCCGCGAACCATCATATTGAAACCCGCGATCAGATTGGAAAATTCATCAGAATAGAGATTGGAGGTCTGAATCAGACGCCCCTCCTTAATCTCATTCATCGCCCGGTACAGCTGCCGGATCGGCCGCTGTAAATCCTGGGTCAAGAGCCAGGCGCCGATATAAGCAAAACCGACGCCAAGCAGCAATATAAATCCCGCCCAGCCCCAGTACTGCTGAGCTACGATCTGGCTGAGCCCCTCCAGACGAATCTGGACCGCCAGACTAAACAAAAACAGCGGAAAAGTGCCGATTAACATCGTGCTGAGCAAAAATTTTGTCCGAATCGCCATGAATACATGGCCCTCAAGGGAGAAGTCCACGCCATAACGAGATAACGCCTGCCGCCGAATCTCCTTGATCAATGGGCGAATGGCGGCTATCGTCAGAAAAAATTCGATCATGGCGTGACAGCTGGCTAGCAGGACCGCCCCCAGGCAAGCCAGCCATATATAGAACGGCGAAAAATTCAGTTTGCCCTGCTCCATCATCCAAACCGTCAGCAGAATGGCCGGAAGCGACAAGCCGAGCAGATGAGGTCCGAATATACGGTATACCGCCAAACGCGGCATACGGTGTATGCTCAAATATGCTTTTTCCAACGTTTCCAAATCCGTATGGCCTTCATGAAACCCCGCGTGAATCGGTCGTAAATGCCGAAGAAAGACGGTCAGCTCGGACGCAATCATCACCATGAATGAAATGGTCAGTATGACCACAAGGCGCGCGCCTTCCTCAATAGGAATTTCCAGAGTCGTTACCATTAATACGCCACCCACAACAAGCACAGCTGCAATGGACCCGATCATATAGTTCCGGATTAGCTGTTTAAGAAAAGACTTATACAGTTGCATCGTTCGCCTACTTTCATTAACAGATAATAAACATCGGCAAGGCAGGTGTGAATCCGAACGTATTCGACATGATGCTACAACTTAAGATCCCAACAGCAGAATTTGCAAGAAAAAACTGTTAATATGAATATCGTTGGATTTCCAGAAAAAATCAAGCGTTTTTGCATAACATTCTAATATACATTTGAATATCTTTGCTTATTACGAGTACCTGTGCTATAATAAGTAATTGTTATATGAAGTTTAACCCCGTTAGTTCCTCGAAACATGGTTATTTACATCTCTGTTGAAGTGCAAATTCCTATTTTATGACCCTAAGAGTAAGAGTTTTATGGAACGGATTTCTGATTCACACTGGCGCGGTCATCGGAGCCGCAAGGACGAAAGAGAGGCAGGGCTTTTGTCGTTTTAGAAGCAAAGATTCTTGAAGAAACTTCAAATACGGAACCGACTGTACAGCCGTTACCGGCCGTCAGGGGTTAAATTTTATATGTGCTTTCTAGCGCTCAATCAAGGACTCGGCCTTTGGCCGGGTCCTTTTCCATGTTACGCTGCCCTTTCGTTTGTCGAATCCCAAAAGACCAGTGACAGCCGCCTAAACGGCTGCATATGATACCGGAGACGATGAGTATTCGGAAGGAGCGTGTTGTTTTGAAGAAAAAGAAGAAAAGCCCATCATCTTCCTCTTCCCAGCCCTACAGGGTAGATCCCACTACGAGGGAACTCGATCTGCTCGAGCGAAATAAAGGACGCAGCCCAAAAAAAGATAAAGATGCCCACATTCTTTCAGCAGCAACCATTATGGATCTGGATGAGGATCTTATCGGCATCATGGAATTAAAACAAGAAGAAAAAGAAAACAAAGAAAACATCCCATTATCGAGATCTGACGAAGATTCCAGCTTACCTACAGAAGAGGCTGTAGCCGCTGACACCCTGACCGTGCCTACCGATCCCCCTCCCTTCCCGAGATGGAGATCGAGCATGTGCAGCTGATTATGGAGAAGGAAATGCCTGAAATTAAGGGCGCATTCATATATACAGAGGATATAGGGGAATATGCGGTAACCGAAAGCCGGATCGCTTCGAGAGCAGTCACAGCATCCAAGCTGTCGCGTGGTGCCGTTGGGCCTGAAGCCATACAAGACTACAGCATCACCAGTCTGCACATTGCCGACGAAGCCGTGACCTCAGGAAAAATTGCGCCATTATCGGTCACGGGTGAACATCTAATGGATGGCATCTTATCTACGCGCAAGTTTCGAGACGGTTCCGTGAATGCCAGCAAGATCAAGGATGGCAGTATAACCTCGCAGAAGCTGGCAGACCACGCCGTAGTTAGCGATAAAATCGCGGATGGGGCTATTACTGCACGTCATCTTCAACAGCTTCTCGTGACAACCGACCTGCTCGAAGACCAAGCGGTTCAAGGAGACAAAATCGCATCCAGCGCCGTAGAAACCCGACATCTCGCTAATGAGAGCGTCCATAGCTCCAAGCTTGCAGAGGATGCAGTCACTTCGACCAAAATCCGTGAAGGTGCCGTAACAGGAAAAAAAATCGCCGATGACGCCATCTCAGCGTCCCACATAAAACCGCAAAGCATCGAAAGTAAGCATTTGGCAAGCGAAGCTGTAACTGCAGAGCATATTGCTGCCGGCAGCATCGGGTCAGGCCTAATTGCAGATGGTGCCATCAATGCCGGACATATTGAAGAAGGCTCGCTCAGCGCCCGCCATTTAGCGGACGGAGCCATAGGCTCAGAGCAAATCCGGCCTGGCTCTATCGGTTCCGATCAGATCAGCATCAATGCAGTATCCGCCCGCCATCTGGCTGATTCCAGTGTCACAAGCTCCAAGCTTGCCGATCAATCCGTCCATACGGTGAAGCTGGTGGAACAGGCGGTGACGGCTTCGAAAATCGCGGATCAGAGCATACTTCCTAACAAAATTGCCAATGAAGCCGTCCAAACGCGTCATCTGGCTAAGGGCACGGTGGAATCGGACCAAATTGCATCGAATGCCATTCAAACCCGGCATCTCGCTGCGGATGCAGTAAACGCCGAGCACATTGCCGAGGGCAGCATCTTACCTAAGCATCTCGCGCCTCAAAGCGTCATAGGGCGCGCCATTCATCCCAAAACGATAGCGGAGCAGCATCTGGCTGACGGAGCGATCGGAAAACAGCATCTTCAACCCGCATCCGTCGGAGAAGAGACGCTGGCCCCTGAGAGCGTGACGAGCCAAAAGCTTGCGCTTGGATCGGTTGGCGGAGCCATTATTGCTAAGCATGGCGTGACCTCCGGCAATATTGCCAGTGAGGCCATTCAGCAGCAGCATCTGTCAGGGGGCAGTGTAGGCGCCGAAGCTCTGCAAAACGGTGCGGTTCGCGAGCAGCATCTGGCCGATGGCTCTATTGCCAGCCGTCATCTGCAGAAGGGAAGCGTACGGACTCAAGCGCTCGCCCAGGGTGCGGTAACGACAGATAAAATTGCCGCAGGCAGCATCGCGGAGTCCTCGATCGGCGATGGGGTTATTGCGCCTCGACATCTGGGGGACCACGCCGTAACCTCACCGAAGCTGTCTCCGGAAAGCGTGACCACGGATAAACTGACAGACCTTGCCGTAACTTCTAATAAACTGGCTGAGAGCAGTGTCTCTGCTGGCAAAATAGCTCCAAAGGCCGTTCAATCCACTCATCTCTCGCCGAGTGCGGTGACTTCCGAAGCAATTCAGAACAAGGCCGTTACTTCGGAAAAAATCGCTCCGCAAGCTGTAGAGGGCGCACATCTGGGACTGGAATCCATCCTGGGCAAACATATCGTGCAGGAAGCTATTCATGGTTATCACTTGAAGAAAAAATCCATCATGTTAAGCCATTTGGCCGATGAAAGCCGCTCGGCGGAAGCGTTGTTTGCCGACGGCAGCATACCGGGCGTAAAAATCGGGTCGCAATCGATTACGGAAGCCCATCTCTCGCCTTCGTCGGTCTCGGGATCCGCGCTGCAGGCGAACGCCGTGAGTGGTGACAAGATCAAGCCTCTTTCCATTTCAGCAGTGCATCTGCAAGAAGCGAGCGTCCAGTCTGACCATCTGGGTGTGGATATTGTGAAGTCACAGCATATGGATGAAGGATCGGTGACTGGACGCCATCTTGCTTCCGGCTCTGTCAATGCCCGGCACATTCAAGCCGAAAGCATAGAGTCCGCACATATCACGAACGACGCTGTCCTTCCTGAGCATATCGCCGGAGAGTCGATCCAGAGCGGACATC
Organism: Paenibacillus sp. JZ16; assembly: GCF_015326965.1. Lineage (NCBI taxonomy): Bacteria > Bacillati > Bacillota > Bacilli > Caryophanales > Paenibacillaceae > Paenibacillus > Paenibacillus sp. JZ16. The sequence goes on along the minus strand of NZ_CP017659.1, from coordinate 5,208,918 downwards.
TTGCCGAAGGCGCTGTGAACTCCAAGCATATTGAGTTATTCTCGATTCAAAGCCATCACCTGGCGCCGTACTCGATCAACGCAGCGCATCTTGGAAATCAGTCTGTCGGTCATGTCCACCTGCAGCCGGACAGCGTTGGCGTCGATCAATTGCAGCCGGGGGCCGTAAAATCGAGGCAGCTGGCGGAGGGTGCCGTTCTTCCCCATCACCTGCAAATTTCCAGCATCGGTTCGCAGCATATCGAAGCCGGCGCAATCACAACGGAACTTGTGCAGGACGGTGGAATTACAGGCAGCAAGATTGCTGACGATTCCATCACCGGCAAGCACGTTGCTGAAGGATCGCTGACGGGCGCACAGATTGCCGACGGAGCCATCGGCTGCAAGCATCTTGGACCGGATGCTTTCGATAACTTCACGTTAGCCGAAGGATCGGTTACTGGCAGCAAGATTGCTGAGGCTTCCATCACTGGATTGCATGTAGCTGAAGGTTCGCTTACTGGTATCCAGATTGCCGAAGGGGCCATCGGCTGCAAGCATCTCGGACCGGATGCCTTCAATAACTTCGCGTTGGCCGAAGGATCTGTTGACGGCAGCAAGATTGCCGAGGCTTCCATTACAGGCGCTCACATTGCTGACGGCTCCCTCACTGGAGCGCAAATTGCCGACGGAACCATCGGCAGCAGGCACCTCGGACCGGATGCCTTCAATAACTTCACGTTGGCCGAAGGATCGGTCACAGGCAGTAAGATTGCTGAGGCTTCCATTACAGGCGCTCACATTGCTGACGGCTCCCTCACTGGATTGCAAATTGCCGACGGAGCCATCGGCAGCAAGCACCTCGGACCGGATGCCTTCAATAACTTCACGTTGGCCGAAGGATCGGTTACTGGCAGCAAGATTGCTGAGGCTTCCATCACCGGCAAGCACGTTGCTGAAGGCTCGCTGACTGGCGCACAGATTGCCGACGGGGCCATCGGCAGCAAGCACCTCGGGCCGGATGCCTTCATTAACTTCACGTTGGCCGAAGGATCGGTGACGGGTAGCCAGATTGCCAAGACTTCCATCACGAGCGCCCACATTGCTGACGGCTCGCTGACTGGCGCCCAGATTGCCGACGGAGCCATCGGCAGCAGACACCTCGGACCGGATGCCTTCAATAACTTCACGTTGGCCGAAGGATCGGTTGACGGCAGCAAGATTGCAGAGGCTTCCATCACGAGCACGCACATTGCTGATGGTTCGCTTACTGGTATCCAGATTGCCGACGGGGCCATCGGCAGCAAGCATCTCGGACCGGATGCCTTCAATAACTTCACGTTGGCCGAAGGATCGGTTGACGGCAGCAAGATTGCAGAGGCTTCCATCACGAGCACGCACATTGCTGACGGCTCACTTACCGGAGCGCAAATTGCCGACGGAACCATCGGCAGCAAGCATCTTGGACCGGATGCCTTCAATAACTTTACGTTAGCCGAAGGCTCCATTGATAGCGATAAACTTGCAAACGGCGCCGTCACAAGCGCCCATCTGGCCGACGGAGCCGTTACCGGACAACAATTGACTAAAGGTGCCGTAACGGCAGAACATTTAAGCTTTGCGCCAATACGCAGCGCAGCCGGCCAGCCGAAGCTGCAGCAATTCGGCATGACGCCTTTTGTATTTGGAGCTGAAGCCTTGACCGAGGTGACCGTCCAATTCGAGGAGGCTTTTGCTGGGATCAACTATATCATTGTGGGAATGAGCAATAATCCTGGCTTCCAGATCTCCTTGAAATCCCAGCGTGAGGATGCCGCCGTCCTAGAAGTAAGCCGCCAGCCTAACTGCAATCTCGCCTATGGTTTCATGTCCTGGATAGCCATCGGCCCTTCACGATAACAACATAGCAATCCAAAAAAAAGGCTCTCCCCTGCATAACAAGGGAGGGCCTCTTTCACTAGCGGCTGACTATTGATATGGCTATTTCATCATGGTGTACTTACCCTAACTGGCGTTTAAATTGTTTACTGGCGAAGAAGTAAGCGATGACCATGATGCCGACGCACCAGCCAAGCGCAACCCAGATCCCGTTCCCAACAGACCCTTCATACAAGAGGGAACGAATCGTATTCACGATAGATGTCACGGGTTGGTTCTCTGCAAACGCCCGAACCATTTTAGGCATGGTTTCGGTGGGGACAAAGGCCGAACTGATAAACGGCAGGAAAATCAGCGGATACGAGTAGGCTGTCGCCCCTTCCATAGACTTCGCTGTCAATCCAGGGATGACCGCCAGCCATGTCAGCGCCAGCGTAAACAACCCTAGTATCCCCGCTACCGCAAGCCAATCCAGGATACTCGCGCTTGAACGGAAGCCCATCAGCAGCGCGACAAGGAAAACCACAACAACAGTAAGTGCATTAGAAACTAGCGAGGTCAACACGTGAGCCCACAATATCGAAGAGCGCTTGATGGGCATGGTAACGAAACGCGCCATCAACCCGCTTTTTATATCCGTAAACAGCCGCAGTGAAGTGTAAGCGACGCCGGATGCGACAGCCATCAACAGGATTCCCGGCAATAAATAATTGACGTAGTTGTTCGTACCTGTCTCTATGGCACCGCCAAATACGTAGACAAACAGCAGCATCATCATAATCGGCGTAATCGCCACCGTGATAATCGTATCCGGGCTGCGCAAGATGTTGCGCATTAAACGTCCTAGTAATGTCCCTGTTTTGTTTTTCATTTACATCGCCTCCTTGTTGCCGATGATCGCGAGGAAAATTTCCTCCAACGTCGGCTGCTTCTCAATGTATTCCACTTTCGCTGGCGGGAACATCGCCTTGAGTTCGGCAAGCGTACCGGTCGTGATGATTTTTCCGCTATGCAAGATGGCGATACGGTCCGCCAACTGTTCGGCTTCCTCCAGATACTGGGTCGTCAGCAAGATGGTCGTGCCGCCGCCGGCAAGCTCCTTGACGGTATCCCAGACTTCAATTCGCGCTTCGGGATCAAGCCCTGTCGTCGGTTCGTCGAGAAAAATGACGGCTGGCGTCCCGATCAGGCTCATGGCGATGTCAATCCGGCGCTTCATCCCGCCGGAATACTGGTCTGCCCGGCGATTAGCCGCATCGGTCAGGCTGAATCTTGCAAGCAGATTGTCGGCAACTTGAGCAGGATTGGAAACTCCCCGCAACTTGGCGATCATCATCAGGTTTTCCCGCCCGGTGAGCATGCCGTCCAAAGCTGCAAACTGCCCTGTCAGACTAATGCTCTGGCGAACATGATCCGGTTGACGCTGGACGTCAAAGCCGCAAATACCCACTTCCCCGCCATCGGGCTTCATCAGCGTCGAGAGGATATTGACTGTCGTCGTCTTGCCCGCTCCATTGGAGCCCAGCAGTGCGAAAATTTCGCCGCGCTGCACCTCAAAATCCACCCCCTTTAAGACTTCTTTGTCTTTAAAGGATTTTTTTAACCCTTTTACAGAAATCGCTGCATTTCTCATATTTTATCCTCCTTATAATAAGCGCCTTGCGGAGCTGGATTACCTACACTCATCTATTTAGTATGACTGATAATCTGTATAACTTACTACCAGGTCAAAAATTAACTGAATAGCGAAGGCGGTAAGTCACATTTGATAACCAGCTAATCAGTCGTATTATCTATTGGAGTTATTTTTTTCCCAATCGGTTCAAGATATCCTGATTCAAATCTTCCCGATACTTGGCTACATAGGTTTTAGCGTTTGCCACTAGTTCATCGGCAAAGGACGCCACGTCGTCACCAGTGATCTCCAGCACTTGTCTGCCATCGGCCGCACCGGCTTCGAACAACTCGATTAATTCATACTGCATGTGCAGCATATCCATCCCGTTGCCCGTTGAGAAATTCCACATGTAGTTTTGAATTTTCTTAAACACAAACTGGTAGTCCTCTGGAAGGGCTTCAACCCGTGCCATCATCATTTTGTACTCTTTTTTATCACCAATCATTTTTTTGAACATTTCCAACATATTATTTTCCCTCCTTTTATATAAAGCTGACCAAGGCACCACACAAATATCGGACGGAATATCTTATGAAGCTAATTTGACTTCAAGACGTTGATTTTGGAGGATAAGAAATCCCATTTTTCCCAAAACAATTCAAGCTCCTGACGGCCAGCCTCATTAAGTGAGTAAAACTTGCGCGGCGGCCCCATATCTGACGGTTTCTTTTCAATGTTCACCAGCTTTTTCTTTTCTAACCGCACGAGTATGGTGTAGACCGTCCCTTCCACGACTTCGGTAAAGCCAAGCTCGTTCAGACGGCGGGTAATCTCATAGCCATAGGTTTCACGGCGGCTGATGATTTCCAGCACGCAGCCTTCCAGCGAACCCTTCAGCATTTCAGTTAAATTTTCCATATTGGAAAGCCTCCTTTATTTCGTCCCTCCCCTATTCAGTATTACCTATATTCAGTATAACATAGTACTAAGGGAATTTTTTACTTAATAGCATTTGGAAAAACACGCTATTAAGTATTACTCATTACATGTACATTGTAATACTAAGTAGTAAGGGATGTCAACAATTTCTTTAAAATATTTTTGCAACCTCATTGCTCAGTGTTGTCGGTATTCAGTGTGACCTACTACAGGTATATCGTAATACGTAGTAGATGGATTGTCAACCGGATTCTCGAAAGATTTTCAAAACCAGTATTGCCCCGCGATTATTAAGGTTTCACGTTCAGTAAACCGTATTGATGATGCTTGCTGTAGCTCGTGTCCGGATCCATTTATGCATGCAAAAAAGTCGAGCCTTAAGCTCGCCTTTTTTAATGATTATTCGATGCCGATCCGTCCTTGTTCAAGCCCCTCCCCTGACTCCGGCAATCTCGTTCGTATCCGTAATGCGTAGCATCCCGAGATGAACAGCACCGTGGCAGCGATGATATACGTAGCCCGAACGCCGAATTCATCGGTTATGAAACCAAATAACAGGGTGGATAAGCCGAATACCAGCGAAACTAGCGCGCTTTGGGCAGCGTACACTTTCGGCAATACATGGACAGATACGCCCCGCTGCAGTGTAGTCTGAAGCGAGACTGCCTTAAGCTGTTCAAAAACGCCGAAGCCTGCCGAGAACACCAGGGCCAGCCAAGGCACCGAGGTCAATCCAAAACCGAACGTCATGATACTGATGCCGAAGGAAGAGCAGATAACGAACTTGCGGATGTTGCGGTCGATCAGCCCTGCGCCTCTCATGCCAAACAGTCCGCCCAGCATAAGTCCCAGGAAAAAGCTTGCGTTGATATATCCCCACCATGCCTCTTCCCTGTGCAACACATCGGCTACATACACGTAGATGGTCGCCGCGATCCAAATCACGCCCGCCATCGTCTCCAATACATAAATCACGTGAATCGCCCGAATAGAAGGCTGTTTCCAAATGAGTGTCCACCCTTCCTGAATGGAACGCCAATTCGAAACGCGCGCCTTCTCATTCTGTTCCGGAGTGGATTCATGCCGATCCTCGATCATCTTCATGCAGACAGCGGCTGCCAGGGCCAGAGCAAAGGTCAACCATATCACGTTGCTTCCGCCCAAGGCTGCGACCAGCAGTCCCCCAACGGCCCAGCCTCCCAGTTGGATCAACTGATCCACGATGGCAACAAAGCTGTTCGCTTTCGTCAGCTCAGCGGCATCCACCAGACGCGGCAGCATGGCATGACTTGCAGGTGCAGCCCAGCCATCGAGCAGAGAGATGAGGAATACGAATCCGAGAATTGCATAAACCGTCACCTCCAGCTCTCCCAGCACATAGCAGGTTACCAACAACAGAAACAGCATGGCCGTTTTTCCGATCTGAGACGAAGCAAGCAGTGACTTGAGGCTGTATTTATCCATTAATACGGGTGCAAAGCTCCCGCTTATAAACCGTGCCATCGTCGTGAGAAAGGGTACCATAGCCATCAGCATGGCAGATCCTGTAATCTCATGGATCATAGCCATCAGACCGACAATGTAAAATAAATCGCCGCTATTGGCGAGCGCCTGACCGATCCAGAGATATCGAAAAGATTTCCTCTTCATCTTTCTACCCCAATTCTGTATTTAGTTGTATGGGTTAGGGTAGAAAAACCTACATGTTCTGGCCTCCGTACATTTTATATGGTTAATATAGTAACACCGTTAAGGACTTCTGTTAAGTTCATGGATTTTTTTATCCCCGGTTAAAACTATTTGGCCCCCTCCACGGTCTAATGATCAGTCAAGCGCACTCAAGTACTTGAGCATGATCCAATCCGGCCAATGAATGAATAGTTGACACGAATTCGTGCCATGACATGAATACTAGTGCTAGTAGTTAGGGGTGAGTGAACTGAGAGCGAAAGAGTCGAAGCAGCAACAGTTCAGCGAAAATATGGAGAAATGCAAAAACAAGTTGTACCGGGTAGCCTATTGCTATGTCAAAAATGAACAGGAGGCACTGGATATCGTCTCCGAGGCAACCTATAAGGGATATCTCGCTTACGATCGGATGAACACGCCGCAGTATTTTGATTCCTGGATGACCCGGATCGTCATTAACGCTGCCATCGACCATCTCGGTCGCAAGAAGCGGGTTACTTATATGGAAGACCAGACGCAGGACTATGCAGCCGAAGAGCATGCCGTACCGCTGGAAGAGAAGATGGATCTGTACGATGCGCTGGACAGACTGCTGCCGGAGGAGAAAACCTACATCATTTTGAAGTTTTTTGAAGACCTGCGCTTTCGAGAAATGGCGGATGTGTTATCCGTGTCCGAAAGTACCGTCAAGACCAGGTTTTATCGTATTATCGGAAAATTAAAATCATATCTAATCGAGGGAGAGGTCGATAGCCTATGACAGGAAAAGAACGCTACGAACACATTGAAATCCCCGCCCAGCTAACCGGCGTTATCGATGCTGCACAGAAAAAGGCGGCTGCCCGCAAACGTTCCATGCGCTTGACGAGATACTCTTCCGTTGTTGCAGCTGCCGTTGCCCTGCTATTCGTGGTCAACATCCCGACGGTGGCCAACGCCCTATCCAAAGTCCCTGTGGTGGGCAGCATCGTTCAGGTTCTGCAGTTCGGGGGCGGAGGCGAGCGGACCGACGGTGTTACCGTGGGCACGGAAGCTTCCGAAGACGTATTAAAAATTCAATTTAACCAGGAAGGCAAGTCCGTTTCCAGTGTCCCGGCCTACACAGTGGATCATCGGGATGCGCCAAACCGTCTGATCTTCACGTTTAACGGAGTACGAAATTTTGATTATGAAACCCTCAAGAAAGACATGCTGGCTCTGCCGCTGGTGAAGGATGTCTATGAAAATGTGATTCTGGACGACTCGGCCATGCGTTTTGTTGTTGAACTGAAGGATGGCGTGAAACATACCGTATCCGAATATAAAGACCCCGGCTATATTGAGCTGAAGCTCACTTCAACCGGAGAGCCGGTCACCCCGCGCGAGGTCTTCTATATCCGCAGTGAAGCCATGCCGCAAGGGGAATCCCTCGCCATCCTTGAAGAGATTTATATGGAAGACGACGTGACCTTCATTAAGACGACCAGCAACGACTTCCTCGCGGTCATCGGCGGGTTCGATACCCGCGAGGAAGCCGAGCAGAAGCTCGGCGAAATTTCGGCCCGCGACAGCTACGGCGATGATCTCCGCATCGACAGCTGGATGAGTAATGAACGCCCGAACTAACCGGTAACACGAAAAAAAGCACCGCTCCGACAAGTATTGGAGCGGTGCTTTTTGATGATGGTCCATTACGCTGCATTGGCGCGTTTGTTACACGCCAGCTCCGGAAGCGACTCTCCAGGCCGCGAACAACCTTAAGCGTTTGGATGAGGATAGATCATGACTTTTACGCTGGTGTCCTTGTGCGTGCGAGCAAGCTCTACGGCTTCCTCGATCTGATCCAAGGAAAATTGGTGGGTGATGATGTCGCGTATGCGGCTGGCCTTGTTTTGCAGCATCTGAATAGCCGCCGGGTACGTGTTTGCGTAGCGGAACACGCCGTATACATCCAGCTCGGCGTCAACCAAAGCGCCAATATCCACCGGGATCGCATCCTTTGTGGGCAGACCTACAAACACGATCCGGCCTCCCCGGTTCACATATCCGATCGAATCCGCGATGGCCCCGGCGTTGCCCGACGTTTCAATAATAAGATCAATGCCATTGCCGTCCGTCAGTTCGTTCAATCGCTGCGAAACGGATTCGCCCATCGGATTGATCACGCCGGAGGCTCCCATCTGCAGGGCCAGATCACGCCGGTATTCCACGACGTCGCTGCCATATACCTGAGAGGCTCCGGACATTTTGGCCGCCTCCATGGCAAGCAAGCCAATCGGCCCCAGTCCGAGCACGAGCACCCGGTCCTCTGGCCGGATACGCCCCCGTCGTACGGCATGGAGTCCTACGGACAGCGGTTCAAGCAAAGCGCCTTCCTCAAAGGACATTTCATCCGGCAGCCGGAACAGGAAGTCGCTTCGCACCGCAACGTATTCGGCCCAAGCTCCGTCAACCGGCGGGGTTGCCATAAATACAACATCCGGACACAGGTTGTAACGTCCGCTTTTACAATAAGAGCAGCGCCCGCACGTTACGCCCGGTTCCACGGCCACGCGGTCACCAACGGAGACATTTCTTACCTTCTCCCCCGTCCTTACCACAACGCCGGCAAGCTCATGCCCCAGAATCAGCGGTTCCTTCACCTCATACCTGCCAATCCGTCCATGCTCATAGTAATGCACGTCCGAGCCGCATATGCCGATGCAGTATACCTGAATCAAGGCTTCATCCGGCTTCGGCTCGGGAATGGGAACCTGCTTCACCCCGATGGATAACGGGCGATCAAGAACGGCGGCAGACATCATATTGAATTGTGACAAGCTGCTTTCACCTCTCATCTCAAGAAATCGCTTACCCACTTAGTTTACACGATAAACTATCGCTTCATAAGGGTGTAGCGCGAATTCGTCGAAGCTTCGGTCCGAGCGCTCGTAATTCGAGAGTACAACTTCCGGTTGATGCTCACTCCATTCCGCCGGGAACTGAAAATCCGGTGTTCCGCTATAAAAGTTGAGAACAATCAAGTACGTCTCGTTCCCGAGCGATCTGGAATAGGCGAAAATTTCTGAATGCTCTTTAAGCACGGCTTCATATTTTCCGTAGATCAGCGCCTCACTGGATTTGCGCAGTCGGATCAAGGCTTTATAGTAATTCAGAATGGAGTCGGGATCGGTTAGCTGCTGCTCTACGTTGATTTCATGATAATTCGGATTGCAGCGGATCCACGGCACAACCGTTGAGAAGCCGCCATAGAGCGTGTCATCCCACTGCATCGGCGTTCTTGCATTGTCCCTAGCCCGGTACGCGATTCTACGCATCGTCTCGGACACGTCTTTCCCGTCCAGAAGCCGCTCGCGATAATAATTGTAGATCTCCACGTCCCGATAATCACTCAGCTCTGCAAACTCGACATTCGTCATTCCGATTTCCTGTCCCTGATAAATAAACGGCGTCCCCTGCATCAGCATAAAAAAAGTAGCCAGCATCTTAGACGATTCCTTATGATAATGGACCGGATCGCCAAAACGGGATACGGACCGCGGCTGATCGTGATTCTCCATATAGAGGGCATTCCAGCCCACGCCTTCAAGGCCCGTCTGCCATTTATGCATGATCTGCTTCAATTCGGCCAAGTCCCAGACCGCATAATCCCAGCGTCCTTCCAGTCCGAAATCAAGATTGACATGCTCAAATTGAAAAATCATGTTCAGCGACCCGTTCTCTTCCCCGATCCAGCGGTCTGCTTCCGCTATCGGAATGCCGCTCGCTTCGCCAACCGTCATAATGTCATAATGAGCGAACGCCTCGCGTTTGAATTGCTGAAGAAATTCATGGATGCCCGCGATATTCCGATGTCCGGGATTCGAGTCGACATAACGAAGGTGATTCGGATTCGGCATATCCGGCAAACCCGGAAGCTTCTTAATATGGGTAATCGCATCCACGCGGAAACCGTCAATCCCTTTATCCAGCCACCAACGGATCATCTTGACCAGATCATCCCTGACCGCCGGATTCTCCATGTTTAAATCAGGCTGCTTCTTGGAATAGAGATGGAGATAATATTGATCCGTTAACTCGTCATATTCCCAAGCGGAGCCGGTGAATACGGATTCCCAATTGTTCGGCTCCGCTCCATCCCTCGCATTCCGCCAGATATAGTAATCCCGCTTCGAATTGGTCCTTGAGGAACGGGATTCAATAAACCACGGATGTTCATCCGAGGTATGATTGAGCACCAGATCCATAATAAGCCGCATGCCGCGGTTATGGATTTCGGCCAGCAGCTGATCGAAGTCGGCCATGGACCCGAACTCCGTCATAATATCCTGATAATCGCTGATATCGTAACCGTTGTCGTTATTGGACGAACGATAGATGGGGCATACCCATATAACATCAATCCCGAGATCCTTCAAATAATCCAGGCGGGATATAACCCCTTGCAGATCCCCGATGCCGTCTTCATTCGAATCCATAAAGCTGCGCGGATAGATTTCGTAAGCAACGGCTTCTTTCCACCATACTTTCTGCATTGTCGTATCCCCCGTTTACAATAAAGATGCTGCTTATTTAGAAATGCAGACCGAGTCGTTACACGCATCATTAACCAACTTGGTCTGTCGCAGCATACAGTATTGCCGTTTAAGCGATCTTATAAGCCTAACAACCATAGAATAGCCATGCCGCGGGGGTATGCGGCATGGCCTTTGGCAAGTCCATTATAAAACTACGAAAAGCGAATCCTCCCTGCTCCCATGTTACATACTGCATGGGTTCGGTCAGACTCCGGTAAGAACCGGCCTTCGCCCCCTTGGATTCCCGCTAACCCCGTACATACTTCGCAGTCAGCGATTGTTCCGCCGTGATCAGTTCAGCAGGCGTTCCTTCGAACATGACCCTGCCTCCCCTGCTGCCGCCCTCGGGTCCGAGATCAATGATCCAGTCCGCCTGACGGATCACATCCAGATTGTGCTCGATCACGATCACCGAGCTGCCATTATCAACGAGCCGATTCATCATGTCCAGCAAATGCCCGACATCCGACATATGCAGTCCGGTCGTCGGCTCGTCCATCACGTAGATCTTTCCCTGCTTGTGCAGCTCGCTGGCCAGCTTGATGCGCTGGCTTTCGCCCCCGGACAGAGTGCTTAGCGGCTGTCCGAGGGTCAGATAGTGCAGGCCCACATCGTGCAAAGCCTCCAGCCGCCGCCTGATTTCTTTTTTCTCGAAAAAATCGAGCGCCTGCAGCACGGTCATATCCAGCACATCGGTAATCATTTTTCCATGGAGCTTATACTGCAGTACATCATCCTTAAAGCGCCTGCCGTCACAGGTGTCGCACGGAGACTTGATGCCTTCCATGAACGCCAGGTCCGTATAGATGAAACCAAGCCCGTGGCAGTCGGGGCAGGCCCCTTTGGAATTGAAGCTGAACAGGGATGGACTCTGATCGTTAGCTTTGGCGAACAAACTCCGGATGTCATCCATGATGCCCGTATAGGTAGCAGGATTGGAACGGATCGAGGTGCTGACGGCAGACTGGTCGATGACGACAGCCTCGGGATGCTGGGACAGGAAGGCGTGATGAATCAGCGAGCTCTTGCCTGACCCCGCTACGCCCGTGATCACGGTCAACACGCCTTCCGGGATATCCACCGTTACATTGTTCAGATTATGATGATTGGCATTGGCAATCCGCATCTGTCCTGTCGGTACCCGGAACTGTTCTTTCATCGGCATGAAACGTTTCATATACTGCCCGGTTAACGTAGAATCTTGGCTGCACAGCTGCTCAACCGTGCCCTCGAAGACAATTTCCCCTCCCCGGGTACCGGCATTCGGCCCCACGTCCACCACATGGTCGGCAATTTCAATCACGTCACGGTCATGCTCCACGACCAGCACCGTGTTGCCCTTGTCGCGAAGCTTCCTGAGCATGTCGTTCAGCCGGTGAACATCCCGTGGATGCAGACCCACGCTAGGCTCATCAAAAACATACATCATATCCGTCAGGCTGCTGCCCAGATGCCTAACCATCTTCACCCGCTGCGACTCGCCCCCGGAGAGCGTGGTCGTCTCCCGATTCAGCGTCAGGTAATCCAGCCCCATATCCATCAAGTGCCGCAGCCGCTCGGCCAAGCTGGCCACCATACTGGCAGCCACGGGCACTTTGATATTCAGGATGACCTCTCTTAACTCCCCGATCTCCATAGCCGCACAATCGGCGATATTATAGCCGTTGATCCTGCAGCTTAATGCTGCTTGACTAAGCCGCGTCCCCTTGCATAAAGGGCATGTGCCATGCGTAATAAAATTTTTGACGTGATTCAAGGTGCGTTCCGACAATTCACTGCTGTCTCTCTGAATATAAAGCCGGTTAAACTTCAACACGAGACCTTCGAAGTCGGACTGTACCGGTCCTCCCTTGGACGGGAACGTCACCTTCCCCTCCTTGCCGTACAGAAAGAGATCCCATTCCGCTTCGGAATAGTCGGCCAGCTTCTTGTCGTTATCAAAGAAACCGGACATGGTGTAATTCTTCATATACCAGCTATCTACGGAGAAAATAGGGAATCGGACCGCTCCCTCATTCAAAGACTTGCTTGTATCCAGCAGTTTATTAAGATCCAGCTCAACCTTCCTGCCGATTCCCTGACATTCCGGACACATGCCTTGTGGATCGTTAAAAGAAAAGACGTTGGAATATCCCACAAATGGCTGTCCCACCCTGGAAAACAACAGACGGAGTATGGCGTACAGATCCGTAATCGTCCCTAGCGTGGATCGCGAATTGCCCCCCAGACGCTTCTGGTCGATGACGATGGCCGTCGACAAGTTCTCGATCGAATCGACGTCCGGCTGACTGTGCCGTGGAAGTCGGTTGCGGACAAAAGCGGTAAACGTCTCATTCAGCAACCGCTGAGCTTCCGAGCTGATGGTATCGAACACGATGGACGATTTGCCCGACCCGGATACGCCGGTAAAGACCGTGATTTTTCGTTTAGGAATTTGCAGCGTCACATTCTTCAGGTTATTCTCTCTAGCTCCACGAATGTTGATATATTCTTGCACCATGGCCGTTCCTCCCTTGTACCCTGTAGTGTTCTTATTATAAAAGGGTAATCATGACATGTACTGTCATAATGGATGAAGGCTTTATTAAGTTATTCCCGTAACCGCGAAATATCAGGAAGGTTGTTGCCGCATTAATGCTATACTTAGTTTATAATGAGTCAGGAGAAAGAAAATGTTACTCCCTCCCATTTTTGATTCCGGTTTGCCAACAAGCATCCTGTCCCTTACAATTTACGGAACATCATCGTTTCTTAGAATTCATGATTAACAGGAGAGTAATGACGATATGAGCAAAAAAATAGTCGCCATCGATATGGATGATACCATCTGCCATCTCATACCCAAGGCCATTCATTATCACAATCTGCAGTACAAGGATCCTCAGCTGACGCTGGATCAGATTACCGATTATAACCTGCACCAAATCTGGCATCCTGAATGCTCGGAGGAGTTTTTCTTCGGAAAGCCGGGTTTATATGAAGAACTTGAACTATTTGATGAATATACGATTGACGAAGTCCACAGAATGACGCATGATTATGACGTCATTGTTGTTACCGCAGCCCGCCCCTCCTCGGTGCCCGAGAAATGGAGATGGCTGCAGCGGCATATGCCTTTTATTCCGTTCGAGAATTTTTTCGTGGCCAAACGCAAGGATTTAGTGGAATTTGATCTTCTGATTGACGATGGTCCCCATAATGCGATTGCCGCCAGAAAAGCCGGAAAACAAACCATTCTGATTCCGCGTCCGTGGAACGCGCATATTCAGCATGAATTTATTCTGAAGGATTCCTGGAAGGGAATGAACGAGCTAGTAGACCGCATTTTATCTGATTCTAACCATCAAGGGGATATGAAATAAATGAATACAGACCGCAATAGCCGGTACCTATCGCAAGACATCCATTTTTTCGCGGCCGCCTTATCGGAAACGGTGGTTTCCGTATGGGAAGAGGATCCCGCAAGCGTATACGTGGAGATCGAGCGGGGTTACATTGAATGCTACACACCGGATGTCGTCCGCATCCGCAACGAAGAGACAGGTTATCTGACGCACTACAGCCGTGACACCGCTATGTTTCAACGGATGTAAACCGATAAAGGCCGCTTCCCATGCCGGGAGGCGGCTCTTTAATTATTCAGATTACCTTTTAGCTGACAGGACAAGAATCAGGGTTGCCAGCGGGCCTAGCAATAAGGATAGCAGAAACCAGTTTAATCCGTTCTATTTTTCCCTTGAGCCAAACCCGCATTGATTAATGCCAGCGTTCCCCACCCGACGTAAAATTCATTATTCATCATATCTCCTCCGATACCGTGCTCTTTATATGCTTATTACGTTTTGACATCTGGATCGTTGCAGGGTATACAAAAAAAGAGCAAGGAAAGCTCCCTGCCCGGGGAATATGAACGTGAATAGCAGCAGCCTCAAAAAGCTCTTTCTTTAGCCGCGAAGGCCAAAACTCTCATCGGAGTGGACTTTCGATTCTTTAAGATTGCTCTAATTCTCTTAACAGCTGAAATATCTGTCCCCGATGGTGGGACTCATGCTCAATCAGATGATAGATGACCCATTCCGGTGTTACATCGTAAGGTTCCAGTTGTCTGACCTTCCTCCAGTCCGAGAGGTCCATGCTTTTGAAGTGGGTAAGCAGTTCATGACGTACCTTCTGCATACGGTGAAGGTGTTCATCCAGTGACTGATCCGGGACTTCAGAAAGACGGTTATCTTCGGTACGGTGGTCCCACGGAAAGCTGACCTTTATTTTCGGATCCCAATCGGATTCAAGCACCTCAGCGTATAGCCAGTCCGCTTCAATATAAGCAATATGGTACAACAACGAACCGATCGACTGCCGACCGTCCGCCCTATGGTTCAACTGCTCATACCGAATCCCTTCCAGCCGTTTCAATATCGTTCGCCGCACATCCTCAAGTCCCCATATCCAGCGGCCGATCTCCGGCTCAAATCCAGGCAGGGCCTCAACCGTCAACGTTTTTCTCTGCAAATCTTCACGCTCCCTTAAATCATCTTATGGACTTAAGAGTAACAGGTTCAAGCGGCAGACTGCCAGGTAAAGTTCGGTTTAGGCAAAAATCATCCCGGGCCGTTCAGCCGTTCTTACTTCTTTCTAGTCGCAATCGCCTCTGCCGTTTGTTTAACGGCCTGATGGCCGAATACCGCAAACGCCCCTGCAAGTATGCCTTGAATGATATTTTCCACGCTCCAGCCGATCAAGCCGGTTGTGAACAGAATCGATACGACCATAACCAAATATACAATGCTCCAATTCGGAACCTTCGGCGTTTGCTTCAGCACATATCCGATTACCCAACAGGCAGCAACGACCATGAAGAGCCGCGGGTCGATCAATTGAAAAATGACGCTCCATTCCATGGTAAACCCACCCTTTCCATTCATCTTCTACATCCTATTCCCCGAGCCTATCGATCGGCTTGTATTTATATCCTTATTCTCGCAAGTAAAATAATAGAATAAGCGAAACGGAATTTACGATAGGTTTGACGATATGCAGACGCAGCAACGAATTACGTTGCTCCCGGTGGTGGAAATACGCAGTGAGTATCCATCATGAATGGCGGTGACACTTAAGGCTGCTGCCTACCCGCTTCAGTAATTCCGATGATCCAGTCGGTCAGCCGCCGATCCTTCTCTTCTTGACTGCAATCAGAGGGAAAGGCTAGGTAGGAATCCGGGGCCCCCCCTTCTTAAGAGAAGCTTCTTCTGAATCCTCTTCGTACTGCAAGAAGCGCAGATCCCTTCCATCCAGTGTCTGATAGGCATAACAGCTGTACTCGTGCCCATCAATAACGGTCCAGTGATGTCCTTGTACCCTGGGATTGCACAACACATGCGTACCCTTCAGCTTGTTTAGCGAGTAAAGAAAGCCTTGCAGCTTGGCTTCCGTGACGTGGTAATCATCCAAGTAATAGCGCTGCGAGACTCTGGCAGCATTCGTGTCGATGATCTGGTAGTTTAGAATAAACGCAGCCCCTGTGTGCAGCACCGGATCAAAGTAATCCTTCTGAATCCAGCCCTTATGGCGGGACAGGCGATCGGACACAAGGTAATCGATATTGCTATGGTCCAGGTTATAACCGAACGTTACCAAGAATTTGCGATTCTTCATATAGATCTCTCTCCCTTATACATCTGAATGCCGACCCATTATTTCCCATAAATATTATACAAAAAAAGGCAGCCTCCACACCAACGGAAGCTGCCCTGCTCTAAACCTATCTAAACCTGTCGAAACCTGTTCTTACATCCCCAATTCCAAACCAAACTTGATGTTATACCTTACTAACTTCAGCTTCATCCTCTGCGGGGGCCTGAGCCTCGACAGCGGACTGCTCGCCCTGCCATAACAGCTGCATCTCTTCGCTCGTGGCGAGCAGCTCCGTCAAGCTGCCCTCCGCTTCGATCCGCCCATCCTTCATGACGATGATATGATCGGCTTTCGAAAGAGCTGCCCTCCGATGCGATACCGCGATGCAAGTGACGCCCTGCTCCTTGACAACCCATCCCATACCTGCTGCTCCGTCTCCACGTCCAACGCGCTGGACAGATCATCAAAAATGAATAAATCCGCGCCCGTGATCAGCATGCGTGCCGTAGCCGCCCGCTGGATTTGTCCCCCCGACAGCATAACGCCTCTCGGACCGACAAACGTCTCCAGTCCCTGATCCAGATTCTCGATATCCTTCTCCATGACCGCCAGCCGAACAGCCCGTTCCAGAGCTTCCTCGGTCCGCTCTTTCTTCCCTTGCACGATGTTCTCTCTCAAGGGATCGCTAAACAGCCTTGGAACCTGCGGAGTATAGGCCGCCCGAGGAGGCATAAGGAAGGTTGCCGGATCCACCTCTTCCCCGTTCCAGCGGATCGTTCCTTCCTGTTTCGGCAGCAGTCCCAGCAATGTCCGGACAAGCGTCGATTTCCCCGCCCCGATTCGTCCGGTCACCACCAGAAACTTGCCGCGCTCCAGGCGGAAATTAATATCCGTTATGCCATTCTCCGAATTCGGATAATGGTACGATAAATTCTTGACTTCCAGCTCCTTCAGCTTCTCTCCTGGTTCTCTGTGAATGACGGGCAGTTCCGGCGGCTCTTCGTTCAGATACGTTTCCCGTGCCTCAATGATCCGGTCTTCCTCACCAGGGCGAAACAGCGAGCGCATCCGGTCAAAGGAAACCTTCAGCCGCTTGTGCTGAAATACCATATAACCGAATAAGGAAATGCTGAAGCCGATATTGGCCAGGTAAGACGTGAACAAAGCAAAGTCCCCGACGGTAAAATGCCCGGCCTGCATTTCAGCTGCGCACATCAGCAGAATCAGTCCCGTACAGATGCTAAGCACATGCTGATTCAAGGATCGCATCCATTGTTTGAACAGATTATCCTTCAGCGCTGCCTGCCGGCGGTCTTCGTTCAGCTTCATAAAGCGCTCATGTACATGATCCTCGGCCTGCCCAAGCTTCAAGGCTTGAACCGCACCGAAGGTTTCCGCGATAAAGCTGGTTATGCGCCCTGTAGCTTCCCGGTTCTTTAGGCCGTAACGACGCGCGCGGTTGCCGGACAGATTGTTCAGGAGCGTGACCACCACGAGCGGCAGCACGGCCACCAGCATGATCTTCCAGTTAATGCTCGCCATAATGACAACGGATACGAGGGCAAAAACGAGACGTCCCCAGAAATCCACCCAGGATTCCACGTATTCCACAACTTCATCCACGTCATCGCGGAAGCGGCTCATCGCCTCCCCTGGAGAAGCTGGCAAATTACGCCCCGGCCAGCGCATAATCCCGGCCAGCATGTTCGTGCGCAGAATGGCCTGAATGTGATAAATATACGTTACCCATTGATAGAAGGCCGCAAAGAACGTCCCTACCCGCGCAACCCTTACAACGGCAATAAAGATCAAGGGCACCGCCAGCCATACATAATCCGTGGAACTGGCCGTCGCCCGGTCAAAAAACCACTGCATCCCCAGTCCGATCAATAGCGGCAAGGAATGAAATATGCACCACAGCAGACCGTTGATTAAAAATAATGAAGGCCTGAATCGAAAGAGGCGTCCTATAAAACCCGTGATGGTCATGCCAGTTCCTCCTCTCTGCCTGTGCTCAGCAGTCTGGCATAATGTGATGCCGGATCTAACGCAAGTGCTTCCCGTGCGCCGAATTCCATAATTCGCCCGTCACCCAGCACCATAATTTTATCCACCTGCTCCAGCGTAGCCAGCCGGTGCGCGATGATGATGCCCGTACAGCTGCTCATCAGCTGATCCACGGCTACCTGCAGCATCGTTTCCGTTGCGGCATCCAGACGTGAAGACGGTTCATCCAGAATCACCAAGCTTGGTTGCGTCAAAAATACCCGGGTTAAAGCGAATAGCTGAGCTTCTCCCGCGGACAGCGAAGCTCCGCCTGCTGTCAGATGCGTATCCAGGCCTTCCGGCTGCGCATCGATCCATTGCCGAAGCCCCAAACGCTCCGTCGTTTCCAGAATGAATGCATCCGACACGCCGTGATCAAACAACGTCAGGTTGTCACGCAGCGAGCCATCGAACAGCTGCACATCCTGTGTGACCATCCCCACCCGGCGGTAAAGCGCAGGCAGCTTCAGCTTCGTGATATCGGTCCCCCCAACGCGGATCACGCCGCTGTCGATGTTATACAGTCGAAGCAGAATACGGCTGAGACTCGACTTTCCGCTGCCGGTACGACCGATAATGCCCAGGCGTTCGCCTGGTTTGACTTCAAAGTTGATGTCTTTTAACACCGGTTTATCTTCGTTATAACTGAAGCTGACGCCTTCAAATTCCAAACCGAGCGCCCCTTCCGGAAGCTCCTCTTGCTCTCCGTCCACAATCTCGCTCTTGTTGGACAACAACTCTCTGGAGCGCAGCATGCCGGATTTTGCTTTTTGGAACTCCTGCACTTGGTCACCCAGCATCTCGATCGGATCATTCAGCATCTGCGTATACTGGTAGATTAAGAACAGGGTCCCCAGCGTAATTTCACCGATCAGATAATAGCGAACCCCTAGTAACAGGACAGCGGTAACCGCAAGGGCAAACAGAATCACCGTGGTATTCCAAGGGACAACGCGGAGCATCCAGGCTTTTCTCCCTTTCAGAAACACGGTGCGCATCATCCGGTGAAACCGATTCATCACATACGGCACATTGCCGTTCGCCTGTACATCCTCAATGCCGGCGATGCGTTCCTCAATTAACCCGAACAGCGAAGCGCTGGCTTCGCGTTCATTCTTCGAAGAATTGACGCCCATATTCCGGATGAACACCATGAACAAAATGGACAGCAGCGTAAACACCGTCATGACGATCGCGATCGGCAGATTGACCGTAAACATAAATCCTAGTATGCCGGCGAGCAGCACAAAACTTCCGATAACCTGCACGATGAACATCGCGAAGAAGTTCGAAATATTCGTCACGTCGCCGTCCACCCGCTCGATCATCTCGCCGGGCGTTTTGACATTATGAAATCGCATATCCAGCCGCAAGCAATGCTTCAAGAGATCGCCGCGAAGTCGGTTTGTCGCTCGCCATGAAATATCGTTCCCCATATAGCTGACAGCCACGGTTATCAGCTGGTTAAAAACAGCCACGACCAGAAACAATCCCGCCAGCTGAATCAGCGCGGCTATAACCCCGCCTTCGGCTGCCGTGTCAATAAATCGTTTGACAATTTGCGGATTCAAAAGCTGCAAGCCCGTCGACGTCAACAGCAACACGAGCAGCAGTATTAACCGTCCTTTTACCGGTTTCAAATACCGCAGCAGCCATGACATTGAAACCTTTTCTTGTTTGGGCACAGTGCCCACCCCCATATGCAAGCAAGTATGTACGGACCTCCATCCCCCATAAAGCAAGGTGTGGCGGCAGTAAATCATTACCAGTCTACATGATATCGACCGTCATTCCTAGGTAAAGAATAATTATAAATATGTACTAAACCTTCTCCCTTTATATAAAAATAGCAAGTCAATACCTGCTTCAAAAAAAAGCGAATCCGATAATTCAGCATACTCGTATATGTATAATAGAGTGACGTGCAACTTTTTGGAGGTGGGCATAATGAATACTGGGATCAGTGGATTAGACGGACTGGATGAAGAGAAGCTATCAGAAATTCGCGAAAATGCCGCAAGGCTCTCGGACATGAAACAAGAAGTGCCCGTGGAAGAATTGTTCTCGGAATCATTTATTCAAAGACATACCAAGTTTTCTTCAATCGGTCACTTGCTGAAAGCCGCAGGTTATGAGGGAAGCACAGATGAAGAGTTTGACGAATTCATACAAGGACATACGATTAACCCGTTTATCGTTGAACATACCCCATTTCGCAG
The DNA here is from genome assembly GCF_015326965.1 of Paenibacillus sp. JZ16. Taxonomy (NCBI): domain Bacteria; kingdom Bacillati; phylum Bacillota; class Bacilli; order Caryophanales; family Paenibacillaceae; genus Paenibacillus; species Paenibacillus sp. JZ16. Next base: position 5,188,364 of record NZ_CP017659.1, on the reverse strand, counting down.
CTGGCAGGATTTCCAGGAATTAGCCGTATCGGCTTATATCACGAAATGGCTGGGATTGTAAATAGCTCATCCTAAGGCCTGGGCTTTGCCTCAGATGAGGGAAGACAACCAAAGAAGCCCCTCTAACCGATGTTAGAGGGGCTTCTGATATATTTTTTAAGGGGTGCTTATATCATAAGCTCCGAATATTAATGGAAGCTTAAATTAGGATTAAAGGGACATAAATTGTTCGATGGGGCACAAATAGCACTGCTCTTTTGCACACCCCCAACAAGTGGAGGTTTGCATATCCATGGAGGAGAACCATACTTCCTATCTCCAAATAATCAGGTGTTTATTCGGTCGTAACTGTAGCCGTCTTGGTCTTATTATCCCAGCTCACTCTGGCGCCTAATGCTTCACCGATGGCCCGAAGCGGCACATAGGTCACGCCATTCTCAAGCTTGCCATCCGCGATCTGCTTTCCGTTGACGACGACATGTACCTTATCCTCCACTGTACCAGCCCCCTCTTTCTTCTGAAGCCCCAAATATTTAGCAATGCCATTCACATGCCCGATCGCAATAGAATCTATTACATCCTGCCGTTTAAGCTTAGCTGCATCTGCCGCGACATCGATAAACAAGTTTTCGGTTAAGACGGCAGGCATTTTAGATTCACGGACCATATGCAAGTTAGCGGCCTTCTGCCCCCGATCGATGACTCCGAAGGTTTTAATGGCATTCATGACCTCCGTATGCATAACGTTCTGCAATTTTACCGAACCGGAGCTTGCCGAGGTATATCGATATGACTCAAAGCCCCCTGCACCTCCACCCGCGTTACAATGGATGCTAACTAGGATATCTGCGCCAGCAGCGTTTGCCTTATGAGTCCGTTCAGCCAATTCAAGGAACACATCTGAAGACCGGGAGAGTAGTACTTGGACATCGCCATAATCAGCTTCCAATCGTTTCTTCACAGCAAGAGACACCGCTAACACGACGTCTTTCTCCTGCAGGCCATTTCCGGTTGCTCCGGAATCCTTCCCGCCATGCCCTGCGTCAATCCAAACCTTTTTCACGATCATTCACCGCCTTTGTAGGTTGTTGAATAGCCCGGTGTTCCATTACAGCGAAGGCAACTGCAGCAATTCCTTCCACCAATGCTTGGGCACGCTTATATTAGGCAAGCAACTGTAAGTCCTACTGCAAGGACGAGTATAATATATAAGATACTCCAATCTGGTACATTCGGTGTTTGCTTAAGCCTATATTGGATGGCCTAGATACAGTCTCTATGTTCGTCGATGCCATTCATATCTGGCTTGGTCTATTAATATTCGGAAATCCGACGAAATAGCAATCCGGATGACTGTAGATCTGGTGGAGTTATCCACCTATTTAGCTTGTAATATGTATTACTCGGATTAACTATTTTCATTGGGCTTTTGGTGAGGAGCTGGTTAATATATCTGGATTTGTGCTTATCTTGTTTGCTGTCGTTTTTTTGGTACGTGGTGTATTGAGAATACGCAAACCCACTTGGGGTTCCTTATATAGAATCTGGAAAGTAAAGTATGAGTCTGAGCCAAGTTCGGACTACATTCAATATATTAAATCGAGTGGGCTTCTTCTGCTGGTCCTCGGATCCATTTTATTCGTGGCTGGAATTCTGATTGTTCTGCTATGATCCCTCTCTCCAAGCATAATAGCGAGCCCCCACACACCTTCTCGCCTTTATCAACGGTTATTACATCCTATCAACGGAAAAGCGGCAGATAGTCAATTCCATTTCATTCTCAAGTTGTAGCTCTATGGATAGTGGTGAACCTTTGTTAAGGTTCACCACTGCATTACAGACTTTTTATGCGTGATTCTTCTTATGCTTTTTACACTTTACGATGATTTTTTGCCCAGGTTTGAGGACGATAACTTTAACCTTATGATGATGTTTTTTCATAAGAAATCCTCCCTTCACAGAAGATATTGCATTATATGCAGCATCTGCGAGAATGATTGGACTACTAATCTATGAAATGAAATCATGAAACGATCGACAAAAGAACCCTCTTCCTTATTGCACTGTGTTATGGAAAAGGCACCCAGATTTGTCTGGATGCCTTCAAATATAATTCTGGAACATTCCATTCACGCAAGTGGGTCCTTATACAAGGTATTTACTTAAAATCCCCAAGTACGCAGTATAATTACAAGTAGAATAAAGAGAACGAGAATAACACCAATACTACTTCCATACCCAGAACCTTCGTATCCACTCATTTTTCCCTACCCCTTCCACATTGGAATAATACATAGTATGTAAGGGCGTCTGATAACGCAAAGGCAAGAGGTAATAGTCAAGGACATATTTTATAAAAACAAGAACTATCGAAGATGCGATTACTGTTTAGCCCTGTTCATATCCGTATTTCCGCTATAACGATGAGGATGTCCTTCGTTGTTCAGTAACGAATAATAATATCCGTAAAGGGCACCATAATTCTGGTACCTGTCCCGCTAAATAATCAACATTATTACGGAAAGGAGTTCAAATCGTGAAGAAAATCCTCGCCACATTTTTAGCCGGTATTAGTATTGCTTTGATTCTTGCGGTTCCTGCTTTTGCAGAAAACAACAACAACATGAATTCAAACGATATGAGAACCAATAACGTGAACACAAACGGCTATAACACGAATGCTGTAGGCAATGACAACGATACAGACTGGGGCTGGCTCGGTTTGCTCGGTCTTGCCGGCCTCGTAGGTCTGAGACGTCGCAATCCTGAACGTCATTAAAGACCTGTTGAAGTAATATAATAAAATCCTGCTCATTCGAGCGGGATTTTATTATTTCTTTCACCAATCGCAGAGTCCTCCCTGGTCAAGATCGGCCCTTTTGAGTCAACACACTTTGCAGCAGCGAGGTTCCCTTTCGCGAGTCCCGTTCCTTTTCAGATAAGATCTACTCGTGTTCAAATGAAACCATAGTGAATTTTACCTGAATTTGATATACTGACATCATTACTTTAGTCATGGGTGCGTGATCAATCAAATGTGGGATAAAGAACTAAAAATAGCCATTAAGAAGAAGCACATCGTGACGATATACCTCATCAATGGCGAAGTATTACAAGGCATACCAGATACTTGTACAGATCGCTTAGAGATGCGGAGTGCTTATGGGCCAGTCTGGGTTCCATTAGAGGAAATAAAGCATGTGAGTCGATTAATACGACTAGACGAAAAAAGGAACCTGCTGGCATAGCCAGAGGTTCCTTTTTTCGTGTCATTTTGTTCGAATGCTTATCTTACTATAGTATTTATCAGGATAGTTCTTTGTTCAGTAACTACAAATCATACTCTGTTAAGTTATAAGAAAAAAAGCCTCTATAAGCGTCATCTCACAATAATTAATGAAATCGAGAAAGAGCTCCTTTAAAAATTATCCTTCTGCAGTTCGATATCAATTTCTATCAACTTTTTCAGGTCATCCACCGTCTTGATCTCGATCCGGCCATCTTGAAGGTCCTTAACCCACTTGGCTAGGCCAGCTTTGACTATTTTTCGGTATTGTTCCTTGCTCTCGAGGATACCTTCCATGACTGCGAGCTCATGCTGCAGAAGCAAATCTTTATTCTCAGGTGTTCCCATTGTCGTTCCCTCGGCTTTCCGTTATGATGGAATGCGAGATGAGGATGTCTGCAAAATGCCACGCGTGGCGGGCCGCTATCTCAGCCGGGGGATAGTCGAATAGGAGGACGTGTCAGCGTCCTTCTTTATTATGGACAAAGAAAAGACCGCCCCTTGGCGGTCTTTATCCTGCGTTCACAAATTGGATTATCCCAATAAGAACTAACAATAGATAAACAATAATTATAATTAAAAAACCTAAGTTCAACCCCTTCGAACCACCATGTGGTCTCTTCCCAACTTTCCTCTCCACTGAATCAAGTCGATCTTTAAGTTCTTGTATTTCTTTCTCTGGATCCATTCTAGCCTCCTTAAAGCGTTCTTCAACCCATATATATCCATTCAATAAATACGAACTATATCCTCTTTCTATACTAAGAATTGATACGAGAAATGAGGACTGGCTCTATGCCGGTAGCTTCCTTGTACCGTTTTTTAATGACGTCGCAGAACTTCGGATCAATCTCCATGGTACGGCAGGGCCGGTCCAGTTGGTCACAAGTCATCAAAGTAGACCCGCTTCAGCCGAAGAAATCTGCCACTGTGTTGCCTGGACGACTACTGTTCTTGATCGGTATGGCCAGCAACTCCAGCGGCTTTTGTGTCGGATGAACGTACTTGCCGACGTCACCACGGGACACTTCCCAGACCGTGGATGGTTCAGGTTCCTCCAAAGGGAGGCCAGCGCGCGCCATACCGAGGTCTGTCGGCGGTCGCCATACCAAGCCGGAGCCTTCCCTTTTAAATGAGCGTAAAATACCGGTTCATGCTGCCAGCGGTACTACGACCAACCGAATGAAGCTGCGTTCTTTACCCATACGCATTGATATTGACTGATCTGCAAATGAGCGGGGTGGATTAGTTCATGCTTGTCTTTATTCTCTAAATATTCAGCGCTCTACTTAATTCTCAATTAAAAAAGAAAAGCAAACACCTTCCCAAAGGAAATTGTGTTTGCTATCTTTCGTCAATTAAGCATTTCTTTTTCTGAACATGAGAACCAAGCCAGCGCACAAGGCGATGAGTCCTGCGAGTCCTAAGTTGAAGAGGTTTGTTGATGTATTCGGCAACTTGTTGCCTTGAGGTGTACCAGATTGGTCTGCAGATGAAGGAACTCTACCAGATTCTCCTGCGGTCATTTCATTGTTATCTTGTGCTGAGTCTGACTGGCCAGCCCCATCTCCAGAATCTTCAGGAGTTGCAGCGTTCCCTGGATCCGTTGGATTCGTACCGTTACCTGGATCTGTTGGGTTCGTGCCGTTCCCTGGATCAGTAGGGTTTGTTCCATTACCTGGATCTGTCGGATTGGTACCGTCCCCTGGATCCGTTGGATTCGTTCCATTTCCCGGGTCTGTTGGGTTGGTGCCGCTGCCTGGATCCGTTGGGTTCGTACCGTTCCCTGGATCTGTTGGATTCGTGCCGTTGCCCGGATCTGTTGGGTTCGTGCCGTTCCCTGGATCTGTTGGATTCGTGCCGTTGCCCGGATCTGTTGGGTTCGTGCCGTTCCCTGGATTTGTTGGCGGCGTATTCGGTTCTGTTACTCGAACGCTAACTGTAACCTCGGTTTTGTTGCCCTTGCCGTCATCCACGATAACGGTAAAGCTATCCTCACCGACAAAGTTAGGATCTGGGGTATACTTCCAGCTTCCGTCCGGATTCACAATGACGGTTCCGTTCCCCGGTTGCTTGCCTAGGGTATACGTCAATGGATCTCCATCCGGATCCGTACCATATACATCGCCCGTTACGGATGTACCTTTGTCCGTCGTTACTTCTTTATCCGGAGATACTGGAGGTTGATTTGTTGGTGGTGGAGTCGTTGCTTCCGTCACATCAACGATAATCTCAACCTCAGTTTTGCCGCCCCTGCCGTCGTCCACGATAACCGTGAAGCTATCCTCGCCGACAAAGTCGGGATCTGGGGTATACTTCCAGCTCCCGTCCGGATTCACAATGACGGTTCCGTTCCCCGGTTGCTTGCCAGGGGTATACGTTAATGGATCTCCATCCGGATCCGTACCATAAACATCGCCTGTCACGGAAGTACCTTTTTCCGTTGTTACTTCTTTACCAGAAGATACTGGAGGGTTATTCGGCTTGTCCGTTACGTCCACCGTCACCGTCGATGTCGTAACACCGCCCTTACCGTCGCTCACTGTGACTGTAAAGATATCCGGACCAACATATCCGGGATGCGGCACGTACTCCCACGTTCCGTCGGTATTGACGATCACCGTACCGTGCTTCGGATTACTTTCGATGACAAACGTAAGCGTATCCCCATCCGGGTCGGTTCCATAAACACTGCCAGTTACCGATGTATCCTTCTCCGTCGTTACATCGTAATTTTTAGTCTCAGGCGCTTGGTTTGGCGGGTCCTCTACGTGAATCGTCACCGTCGAGGTGGAGGTCCCACCTTTGCCGTCGCTTACCGTAACCTCAAAGCTATCGGTTCCGGTAAAATCAGGATCCGGCACGTACTCCCACGTCCCGTCCGGATTGACGGTCACCGAACCATTTTGCGGGTCTGTTCCTTTGGTGAATGTCAGCGGATCACCGTTTGCGTCCACGCCATACACGCTTCCTGTTACGGTTGTGTCTTTCCATGTCGTTTCTTCGAAATCCGGGACGATCGGCGGACGATTCACATCGACCGTAACACCGTTGGATGTCCGGGTTTCATGATCCCCTGACAACAAATTGTCGTATTCCACAGTCGCTTGGTTGGAGACGCCTGTCGTTTTGTATTTCGAGAGGATTTTAACTTTAAATTGGACCGTTGTCCCGTCAGGTAAGACGTCGACGTTCGGAATTCTGCCTGCCTGGCTTCCGTCCGCTCCGTTCCCTAACCGAACGATAACCCGATTTTCGTTTGCAATAAATTCCCCTTGGTCATCGCCGCTTGCATCGGTCAACTGACCGGCATTCGGGCCCGATACAATCTCTAAAGATCCAAGGACGTATTCGGTTCCCTCAGGAATGTTATCCGTAAATACTGTGTTGCCCGAATGGTCTCCACCGTCATTTTTAAAGTTAACGGTGTAAGTTAAGTCATCCCCTTCTTGTACATTGTCAACGGGGTCTACGGACTTTGTTACAACACCACATGGTTCCGTACCAAGGAAGATGTCGTCTAAGAAGTTCCCTGCATCTTGTCTTCCATCGGCACTACTAACCGATTCAAACGCGAAGCGTGTTACCTCCTGCCCAACTGGAACGGTATACGTACCGGAATAATACGTCCATTCTTTATTCCCGGAGCTTATTTCTCTCACGGTATTTAAATCTCCGATTGATACAGTGGATGGACCGATTTTAACTTGCATCGTGTCTATACCTTGATCTCCCCTGTGGGCTAACCGCCAATAAATCGTTTGTCCCGGTGTCGTTTTCACATCTTGATATAAGGTGGATGCTTCCATTGCATTCAATTCTGCAAATTGATTTCCATGCGCACGAGAGATATTTACATAACCATTTTCATACCTCTCTATCTGCAGTAAATGATCAGACGCTGTTGTTTCCCACCCGGGGACTTCATCCTCATGAATTAACGAATATACACCAGAAGGGGCAGTAGGATCAGGGAAAGGTCTATTATTTGCTGGCTCTTCAAAACTACCGTTAACTAAAGCAACCCTATTCCCGCATGAATTCTGAGTTGGATCTGCAAATGTTGTTTGAATCCCAAGCGGCGCAAATGGCAGCCAGTTGCTGACTATTAAAGCTGTCGCCGCTGTGATAGCAGCCCGTTTCATTAACCGCAGGTTCATTTTTCAACCTCCTATTTAAGTTCAATCACGAAGTCTTTTTTCTAGAGCCTAAAGCATTAAAGTTAGCTGATAATAGCAGACATTCGAGATTTTTCATGATGTGACTCTATCAGTTCTCAATTCAAATGGGGAGGCATTCATATGTATTTTTCATTCGCCTCAACTGCTTTACTTTTTTCCCCCCTCGTTTATCATCATTATCTATAGACAAAGCTAAAAGCCCCGACTATCACTAATTCAAATTTTAAATATCTCAAAAAGAAAACCTCCGTCCTAAAGCAGACGGAGGTTTCCGTCGTATTCGATAGCTGGCTGACATAGGATTTCAGTAAATCCGTTAGCCCCTCTAGCTTTGCGTCCCCATTTTTCAATGGGTTTGCCTTTATCGTACGAGCATGTATTTTTTGAGAAAATTAACCATTAGATTTAAATTATATTATAAGAGAATCATAAGTTAGGATCTCGAGACTCATTTTTCGTAGTTATTTCTTTCTATTTGTCGTTTTTAGGAAAAGTATGATGATAATAGGACATTGGTCATATTTTTTAGAAAACATTTATTTTAAATATAGAACAAAAAAGCTGTACGATGAGGACAGTTTTTTTTACTTTCCTATTCTTAAAACTCCTCATGATCCTGCTCAAAGAACCCCATTAGTTTCAACGATTGGCCATACTCTAGGTTCCCTGAAGTATCAAACCAAAAGCCCTTTCAAGCTGCTGCGTATAGAACCGATACCGTTGATACACCCAACGCTGCTTTTCTATCAGAATCGTAGTGTTGGCAGTCTTATCAGCATGAAGATCCTCCTGATCGATGCGGCGAGCAACTTTGCCATCAACGACCGCTGTTTTAAATCGTCTTCGAATTTTTCAAAATCCTGCATGAGCATTGCCATCTCTTTATATTTTACGAGCAGGAATTTTGTACGCTGGATCTCCGCTTCGTTTTGCTTTTGGAAAGAATTCTCCTTGTCCCCACGCCATCGCCGCCCCTTCCGTTTATTGATTCTCTGGGGTTGGATTATATTAATTTTTAGCTACCGGGATTAAACTTGATTGGTTCTTTTAACATTAACCGTGTATTTAGGTACCCCGGCCTGAATCAACCGGGATTGTGACCCTGGTCTCTATTAAGCGGCTCCGCCGCCTTTATCATTTTTGTGACCTTTTCCTTATACTTCTTCCACTTCGGCTGAATTTGGCTGGAAGGAATGCCAGCATTTTTTTGAAATCTCAACCCATGTCTTACCCTCACTCAGACTTTTTTCCAAGAACAACGGGAAATCCAATGGAATATCTTCAAAAGAGGCGTTCTTTCAGGAAGAACCGTTCCAGCTCCTCCTTGCTAATCTCTTCATCGCTGGATAACTGGCTTTCCTCAGATTCAGAGGTACCGTTCGCTGCGACTTTTGATCAGCTTCCTCAAGGTCATTTCCTGCCCATCCGATTTTTCCTCATGCTGCTGGTCTTGCATCCATTCCGGGAGTTCGGAACCTTCCTGAACTCCTCCGCTCATGATGATTTGATCTCCCCTCACAATTTATCATTCATGTAGACTATGAAACTTTACATACTCGAGAGGAACTTATCTTCTCCTTGGATGGTCCATTGGAGTTAGTTGAGGATGGCCAGCTTATGAATTTCACAGACAGTAAACCTGTAAAGTTTCATGATTTGGATTACACGATGGACGGACGGATCGGCTTAAAGCTCAGTCATCCTGCCAGTAGGTACTATAATTCTGCCTTCGTGCAAAGGAAAGATATCGAGCAATTGCTGCAGTTTTATGGAGAAGATTTTTAAGGAGGATCTTTGATGAGAGGACATATCGCCAAAAAAGGGAGCAAGTATTACATTAGATACCTATTCCCACGTGCTGCCCAACTTGCAAGAAGCTGTTCTAAATACAATTGGTGACTCAATCTTAGGGAAGTAAATCGAGGACGAAAAACCCACTTTACTAGACTAAAGGGTAGAAAAATGGTAGAAGAACGGGTTAAACAACAAAAATGGCGCGATTCCGAAAACTCAGAAAACCGCGCCGTTGTTGACTTTATGAAGATGCTGGTGAAGGGAATTGAACCCCCGACCTACGCATTACGAGTGCGTTGCTCTACCCCTGAGCTACACCAGCACATGTGGTTCGATGTTATTCCTCACGAAACAACAAAAATTATTATAATACTTCAGCAGCAAAATGCAAGCCCAATTCTTACGGAAATATCCCCCGAAACTGGTGGCATTACCCGCCTAATTTCTCCTGTACGGACTGGATCTTCTGTTTGCTTGAGGAAACTTGATCCCTGCGGTCGTCGATCTTCACGGAAGTCGATACGCGCTGCGCACCGGACAGAAAAGGCGCTTCATGCAAAGCCTCTATCGCCCGCCAGATCATGTTAAGCTCTCCCTCGATGATGGTGCTCATCGAAGTCAGCTCATAGGATATTCCATCCTGTTGTTTCAATACACGCTGCATCTCAGCAACATAAGAGCTCAAACTCGTTGTTGCGGTTCCGATTGGAATCACCGTTACCTCCGCTATTGCCATCTTAAAAACCTCCCTCGTTCCCATCCCATTTATATGGAATGCTCTAAATTTCCGAATACTGTTATCATAACAATTCTGGCCCTCCATATCAAAGTCCGTCTGCCTTTAGCTTCACACAAGATATGGTGTACCTTCCTCGTTTCGTCCATACGAATATATCCTATTTTGTCAAAACGATAATATACGTGGTATCTGCGCAGAAAAGGTCGCATTTGGTCACAATTCAGGAAATGTTATGGCCTTTTGGCAGTTTCTTAACTGGCACAATGACCGCTCGTTTGCTATAATTCATTTTGCGTTCAATTTTAAGAATATGGTTTACAAACACAATATATTGGGTTAAATTAGATTAACAACAACCAAATATAGTGTATATAGGTGCCGGATCAACCTATAAGGCAGTCCGGCTTAATAGGGAAGCATGGTGCAAATCCATCACGGTCCCGCCACTGTAAGGGCTCTAAGGCTGTTTATGATCTATCAGCCATCCACATCCGACATATGCCACCGAGGAACCGGAGCAAGGTCTCGGGAAAGGCAATTCCGAGGGAAGAAGCTCAAGTCAGGAGACCTGCCTATATGCAGTAGACACCAACCTACGGGGTTTTAGGTAAGTGTTCGTTAAACTTGCGTCTGTACATAACATCATGCCCGTTCATGGGCTTATGGCAAACGTCATTTTCGAATCACAGCGCACGGACATTTTCAAGCCTGCCCGCGGGTTTTAGAAAATGTTTTTTTGATGTCCTTTTTCATATTTCCCCCGAAGAAAGCGAGGAATTTATTCATGCCCCAGCTCGTAGTTAAACCGAACAACCGTCAGCTCGCCTTTGATGAAATTCGCCTCTCCGTCTATGCCGATCGGACTCTGAAAGGATTGGACATGCTCGATAAAGAGCGCCTGCTTCGCGGCGTCAATGCCAAATTGCGCGGCGAGCAAGTTACCGGCGAAGAAATCAGCAACGCCTTCACGATGTCCGCCCTTGAGCTTGTCACCAAAGAGGAGCCGAATTGGAAGTTTGCAGCTGCCCGTTCGTTTCTCACCTCTTTATATAAAAAAGCGGCCACCAACCGCCGATACAAAGCCTACCCGGAAGAACCATACGGTGCCTTCTATCCGCTCATTACGGAGCTTGTACAAAAAGGCATCTATCGCGAGGATCTTCTGACCAGCTATACCAAAGAACAAATCGAAGAGCTCGGCGAGTGCATCGATCCAAGCCGCGATCTGCTGTTTGATTACATCGGTCTGTTGACGCTGGCTGAGCGTTACCTGGCAAACGATTTTGACGGTCGCGTTATGGAACTTCCGCAAGAACGCTACATGGTCATCGCGATGTTCCTCATGCATAACGAGCCTGCCGACAAGCGTCTTGACCTTGTCAAAGAAGCCTACTGGGCCATGAGTAACCTGTACATGACGGCGGCTACGCCGACAATGTCCAATGCAGGCAAAAAGGTAGCCGGCCAGCTTTCCAGCTGCTTCATCGATACCGTAGACGACTCCCTGGAAGGGATCTTCGATTCCAATACGGATATCGCCCGTCTCAGCAAAATGGGCGGCGGCATCGGGGTATACCTCGGTAAAGTCCGTGCACGCGGCTCTGACATCCGCGGTCACAAGAATACCAGCTCCGGCGTTATCCCTTGGATTCGCCAGTTGAACAACACCGCTGTTAGCGTTGACCAATTGGGAACTCGTAAAGGTGCCATCGCGGTTTATCTGGATGTGTTCCACAAAGACATTCTGTCCTTCCTGGATCTGAAGCTGAACAACGGTGACGAGCGTATGAGAGCACATGACGTGTTCCATGGCGTATGTCTGCCTGACTTGTTCATGGAGGCTGTAGAAGCACGTGAAGAGTGGAGCCTGTTCTGTCCGCATGAAGTGAAGAAAATCATGGGCTGGAAAGACGAGAATGGCCGTCCGCTGGGCCTGGAAGACTTCTATGATCAAGGACAAGGCGAAGGCGAATTCCGTCAAAAATATGCTGAAGCCGTGGCGAACCCGCTGCTGCCGCGGATTACGGTACAAGCCATCGACATTATGAAGCGCATCATGAAATCCCAGCTTGAAACGGGTACACCGTACATGTTCTACCGCGACACGGTCAACCGTGCGAACCCGAACTCTGCGCATGGCATGATCTACTCCTCCAACCTGTGTACGGAGATCATGCAGAACCAATCTCCGACAGTCGTTGAGCAAGAAGAGCTGGTTACGAAAGACGGGCAAACTCGAATCGTCATTTCCAAAATCCCTGGCGATTTCGTTGTCTGCAACCTGAACTCTATCCACTTGGCTCGTGCTGTACCTGCCGGTGTATTGGAGCGTCTCGTTCCAATTCAGGTTCGCATGCTGGATAACGTCATCGACATTAACAATATTGAAGTTCTGCAAGCTCAATATACCAACAGTCAATATCGTGCGGTCGGTCTCGGCACCTTCGGTCTGCATCACTTGCTGGCGCTGGAAGGCATTCGCTGGGAATCCGACGAAGCCGTTGCCTATAATGACAACCTGTATGAGCACATCAACTACCTGCTCGTTAAATCCAGCATGGAGCTGGCCAAGGAAAAAGGCCATTATCCGAAATTCAAAGGCTCCGACTGGGAGAGCGGCGAGTACTTTACGTTCCGCGGTTACACCGACGGCGAGCATGAAGGCAAGTTCGTAACCACCGAACAATGGCGCGAATTGCAGCAAGAAGTACAAGCGAACGGTGTCCGTAACGCATGGCTGTTTGCCATCGCACCGAACGGCTCCACCTCGATCATCGCGGGTTCCACGGCGAGCATCGATCCATTGTACGAACTTCTTTCTTATGAAGAAAAAACCACCTATAAAGTGGCTAACCCGGCTCCGGATCTATCCGAAAAAACGATCTGGTACTATAAAACGGCTTTCTTGATCGACCAGCATTGGTCCATCAAAATGGCTGCCGCCCGTCAGCGTCACGTTGACCAGGCACAAAGCTTTAACCTGTATGTCCGCCCTGATATCCGTGCTTCGGAATTCCTGGAGCTGCACCTGCATGCTTGGAAAGCCGGTATCAAGTCCACGTACTATGTACGCAGCCGTGCGCTGACGATTGAAGAGTGTGAGTCGTGCGCAAGCTAAGAGTTTAGTCTAACCTTTTTCGAACCCACCCAAACCCTCCCTTCCAAGGGAGGGCCCCAAGGGCGCTGCCCTCTGGACACCCGCAAGGTGTGCATGGCGTGAATGATGCGCTTCTATAGTTACTTTAGTGGCCAGAAGCGCTTTCTCCCTTCGGGAACGCTGGAATATGGTGCGAAGCTAATGAGTTACTTCGTGCGGTTCGTTGAGTTACTGCCTGCGTGGATTGCTCTCCCTTTGGGAATCGCTTCTCATGTGGTGCGAGGCTAATGAGTTACTTCGTGCGGTTTGTTGAGTTACTGCCTGCGTGGATTGCTCTCCCTTTGGGAATCGCTTCTCATGTGGTGCGAAGCTAATGAGTTACTTCGTGCGATTTGTTAAGTTACTGCCTACGTGGATCGCTCTCCCTTTGGGAATCGCTTTTCATGTGGTGCGAGGCTAATGAGTTACTTCGTGCGCTTTGTTGAGTTACTGCCTGCGTGGATCGCTCTCCCTTTGGGAATCGCTTTTCATGTGGTGCGAGGCTAATGAGTTACTTCGTGCGCTTTGTTGAGTTACTGCCTGCGTGGATCGCTCTCCCTTTGGGAATCGCTTCTCATGCGGCGCAGGGACCGTGAGTTACTTCGTGGCGATTGTTAAGTTACTGCCTACGTGGATTGCTCTCCCTTAGGGAATCGCTTTTCATGTGGTGCAAACAAGCATCGAACGGCTGCATGCGGGTGTTCCCGCTTAGCAGGAGTGGATAAGCTTTCTAAATAGAAGACTACAAGGGTAAGGGTATCCAATCGGAAGAGTTTACGTCCGCCTTTGGGAGCCCTTTGCAACCTTTACAATACATTCAGGCAAAGGGCGGACAACAAGCGTCTGGAGATGGATACCCGTCCCGTGAATATGCTGGACCAATATCCCTCAGCTCCACCTATGCGCCGCCCTACTATGATATACAAGGAGAGAAAATCGGCATGCAAATGCAAAAGATATTTAACACCGAAGCACCCAACCGCTCCACGCGTGTTATTGAAGGTGAATGCTCCGGGATTCTGAACTGGAACGACATTCGGATGCCTCATATGTATAAGCTGTACAAGGTCCTGCTGCTGAACCACTGGATCGCGGACGAGATTCCGATGTCCAAGGATGCGCAGCAGTTCCCGCGCCTGGACCCTGAAGAGCAGCGCACCTTCAAGATCAACATCTCCCTGCTGGCTGTTCTGGATTCCATGCAGACGATGTTTGTAAGCGACGTGAAGCGTTACTTCACGGATTCGTCGCTCGAAGCCATCTCGGCCATCATCGGTCAGCAAGAGGTGGTTCACAACCAATCCTATTCCTATGTGCTCTCTTCCATCGTTTCGGATCAGGAACAGAAGGAAATCTTCGAGTACTGGAAGCATGATCCGGTTCTGCTCGAGCGCAATCAGTTCATTTCGGACATCTATCAAAACTTCCGTGACAATCCGTCGCCGCAGTCCTTCTTCGAAGCGATGGTGGCTGACCTGATCCTGGAAGGCATCTTCTTCTACAGCACGTTTGCCTTCTTCTACAACTTGGCCCGTGACCAGAAGATGATGGCAACCAGCCAGATGATTTCCTATATTCAGCGTGACGAGAACCAGCACTGCTACTTCTTCGCTGAAGTGTTCAAGCAGCTGCTCAAGGACTTCCCTGAGCTGAACACGAAAGAGAACATCGACTACCTGTACCGCACCATTGACCGTGCGGTTGAGCTTGAGACCAATTGGGCTCACTACACACTCAGCAATGTGCGCGGCATCGATCTGAACGAATTGGGCGATTACATCAAGTACATCGCGAACCGTCGTATCACCATGATGGGTCTGGAAAAAGCTTATGAAGGCGTGGACGTTAACTGCATGCCATGGATCAAGCCTTTCTCCGATGAAGCCCTCAACGCGACGAAGACCGACTTCTTCGAAGCCAAATCCCGTAACTACGGCAAAGTTGGCGACGACAACGGGTTTGACGATCTATAAGCTCCTCTCCATATAACAAACCTCCGTGATCCCTTAACAGGAATCCACGGAGGTTTTTTTGTAACTGCATATGATCGGCCGCAGTCCAAGTCTACAGCTCTTACTTACGGTTCATCAATGCTATCCCTTTGCTGCCCATACCTCGATCTCCACCAGAATGGACGGCATCGCCAATGCCGGCACGTAGGCCATCGTCATGGCCGGGGCCTTCCCCCCGTGGAATTTCTCCCATATCTGATGGAAGTGATCCCAGTCGACCTCCTGAGCCGCCCAAATGTTGATTTTGACGATATGATCCACCGACATCGCTTCCGCAGCCAATAACCTCTCAATGTTCGCCAGGGTGTTCTCCACCTGCTGCTTCATATCGTCCGGCAGGTTCCCCTCGCTGTCGGTTCCCACCTGACCGGAGAAGACCAGCAGCTCGCTCCCTCTCGGAACCTTGGTTATATGGGTATAAGGTCCGATCGGCGGGGCAATAACAGGTGGATTGTACCGCTGAATTGAAGACGGCTGCTGCTCATCGGCTTCATTCAAAATAGCCAGCGTCTGATGGTCCTCCCACGTTCCGTTGATTTTCACGTTTTTTCGGGCAATCCCTTCTTTATGGAATCCGGCTTTCAAAAGCACTTGGATCGAGGCCAGGTTGTGCGGCATCACGCCCGCCTCAATCCGGTGAAACTTCAATTCCTGAAAGGCAAACCTCACGACCAATTGAACCGCTTCGGTCATATACCCCTTTCCGTTATGGTCTTGGTCCAAAAAATAACCGATCCAGCAGCTCTGCAGATCCCCCCGCACCACTTCGGTAAGCATAATCTCCCCGATGATCACTCCGGTGTCCCGCAGCCCAATCACATAGACATACCCTTGATCTGCCTTGCTGGCTTCCATGGCCTTTCGGATCCGCTCAAGCTGTCCCTGATGGGTGTAGAAGCTCTCTTCCCTTAAGCCCGTGAACCGCTGGAAAAAATCCCGGTTATCCTTCTCGAGCTTCAGAAGTGCGTCCACATCCAATTCCTCTACCGACTTCACATAAATCTGTTTCCCTTGCATGAACATACGTATCCCTCTCCTCTGTTTGAATCATTAGAAGCACAAAAAAACACCACAGCGCACCTGTGGTGTACATGCCGATCTATGCAACCACAAGCAAGCGACCTGTGGTGTTTAATTCCACTGCATCCTCATTCGGTCATCGAATGGAAGGACCCTTGATCGCCCGAATATCCGATTTTGGACACACTTCTCCCATCATCGGACGGATCAAAGAAAACAGCGGTGGAGTATCCCATGCCTTTTGCCAAAGACGCCAATGATCTTTTTTTCATGTGGATCCT
Source organism: Paenibacillus sp. JZ16 (assembly GCF_015326965.1). NCBI lineage: Bacteria > Bacillati > Bacillota > Bacilli > Caryophanales > Paenibacillaceae > Paenibacillus > Paenibacillus sp. JZ16. Next base: position 5,171,915 of record NZ_CP017659.1, on the reverse strand, counting down.
CCTCCCTTCTGCTTCGCGCGGTTCATCTATGCCAAACATCTATGTTCATACAAAGTCTCTTGCCTTAAGCTCGAGTCGCAACGTTAGCTTTCCATCATCTAATTAACCATAGGATATATGATTAGGCATAAATGGTCAAATCCGCTAAACTGGGCTCACATAACCGTTCCCTTCGGATTGCCTTGGGACGGTCCTCTGCCCTGCTTCAGATGCTTCAGCTGAGCTACAATGATGACACTGATCACGACCAGCAGAAACCACGAGCTGATTTTGCCGATATGCACAAGGCTCCATGTGCGCTCCTGACCCGGATAAGTCCAGGCTCCAAGAAACGTAGAAATGTTCTCAGCGATCCAGATAAAAAAGCCAATCAGCAGAAACGACAGCACCAGCGGCATCCGCAGCGTTTTTCCGTCCACGTCAAAATACACCATGGTTCTGCCGAACACCACGAATAACAATGCCGTGAGAAGCCAGCGTGCATCCCACACATAGTGATGGGTAAAGAAGTTGGCATAGATCGCTGCGCTGATCAGCACGGTCAGCACGGGCAGCGGCCAGCCCGTTATACGCAAATGCATTCGGCGCCATGCCTGGCATATATAACTGGCCACACTGGCGTACATAAAGCCGCTGTACAGCGGGACGCCGCCAATTTTGCTCCAGCCTTCCTCCGGGTAAGACCACGAGCCCATGTGCACTTTATACAGCTCCAGCATCAAACCGATGACGTGAAAGACGCAGATGACCTTCAGCTCATCCCATGTCTCCAGTTTGCTCACCAGCATCCCGATTTGCGCCAGCACACATATGAGAAGGATGAGATCATACCGCGCCAAGCCGGGAATCTCAACCACCTTGGTCAGTCCCAGCGCACCGAAGATCATAACCGGAAATATGCAGGACAACGCCTGCTGATAACCGAAAATCCACAGCTTCCGTATAAATTCCATAAGCTCCTCCTACCACCTGCACATTCGTATACTTCACCCTACCACAGACCGCGATTTCAATAAAAGAACAGCGTTGTCATAATTCGTGCAATCCATTGACGGGTGTAATGCAAAAAAAGAGAGCAGCCCTTCAGCTGCCCTCTTACCCGTTAACGTCCTATTTGCCCATGCTTGAGGTTATCCTTGACGCCAACGATGTAGCTCAACATACCCCATTCAATCGCTTGATACCTTTCGAGTTTCCCTATCTTACGCCAGGCTTCAACGGCCCGCAGGATTATCTTCTCCACTTGGCCGATGAACGCCCGGTCAGAGCGCGACAGGGTGAGCCGTTTTTTTCTTTTTGACCCGTAACAAAAATGTAAGAGGTATGGCAATAACAGCCACCATCGTTCCGATCATAAACACGTCATCAATGCCCATCGTTGTCGCCGCACGCTGGGTCGAAGCCCCCGCACCCATGTAGTAGGACGTTCTGGATACCACCAGTGCGCTGAATATGCCGATCGATAACGAAGCGAGCCCTTGGCGCGCCCAGTTCGTGATGGACGATGCGTGGCCTGAATATTCGCTGGACACCGCGCTCATCGCTGCGTTCGTTAACGGCATATTGCATAAAGCAATGCCGAGGCAGCGAACCAGCTGCAGCAAGGAAATGTACAGAACCGAGGTATGGATGCCGATTCCGCTGAAAGCGAGCGTGGCGGCCACAATGATGAGAACCCCCGTGATCACCAGCCGGAATGGACCGATCCGATCATAAAATTTGCCGATAATCGGCGACGCAGCGGCCATGACAACCGCGCCCGGCAGCATGATAAGTCCGGTATCCATCGGAGACAGCTTCAGCACGGTCTGTAAATAAAGCGGCACCAGCAAGGTTCCCGTATACAGCGATATCGTCACGATGCAGTTCAGGATCAAGCTGTACCGAAATCGGGGGAATTTGAACACTTTAAGCTGCAATAACGGGGATGAAATCCGCAGCTCCCACTTAATGAAGAACAGCAGCAGTAAAATTCCGGAGATGAGCAGGGACAGGGTCTTCCAGGATCCCCAGCCCCAGTCGTTGCCGTGGCTGAAGGAGAGCAGCAAAAGAGAACTGCCCGCCACCACCGTCAAGAATCCGAGGAGATCGAACCTCTTCTTCCCGGTCAGTCGATAAAAAGGAATGAATTTGCTTACGATGACCATCGAGATCAGACCGATCGGAATATTTAGAATGAAAATCGATTTCCATCCAAAATATTGCACCAGCCATCCGCCAAGTGTCGGCCCGATCACCGGTGCCAGCATAGAGGCCAGGCTCCATAGTCCCATGGCGTAGGCTTGCCGCTCCCGGGGGAATACCTGGTATATGATGGTCATCGTAATCGGGATGATCATCCCGCCGAACACGCCTTGCGTAATCCGGAAAGCAATCAAAGTCTCGATGTTCCAGGCTACAACGCATAATACCGACGAGAGCGTAAAGCCCAACAAGGCCAGGACAAACAGCCTCTTATAACTGAGCTGGTCCCCCATGTAACCTACGATGGGAGCCACAATGCCCGTTGCCAGCAGATACCCGGCCATCAGCCATTGAGTTGTGCTCAGCGTGGCATCGAACTGCTCCATGACAACGGGAAAAGCCACGTTGATGGTCGTAATGCTGAGCACCGCCAGAAAATTACCGAAAAAGATAGCGCTCATTATAAGCCAAAATGAAGATTTATCTTGTGTATTCACATGAAGCCTCCTAAACAAAGTAACCCCGCCCGGATCTGGTTAACAGAGCTGGAGGCGGGATTCAAAGAGTTTGGTCTTTGGTGTTATGGAAATAATTTCTTGCCAAGCAATCGCAGTAAAATATACAGGTTATCCGCCTCGTCCTCATCCAGCTGCTTGAAGGATTCCATGACGGCATAATCTCCTTCGCTGCGGGCATCGAGCACAAGCTGCCGGCCTTCTGCCGTAAGATTGACATAGTGGCTGCGTCCATCACTGGGATTTGGCGTTCGAACCACCAGCCCCCGCTGTCCCAGAGCGTCCACCAAATACGTGATCGTTGCAGCCTTAAGCTCCATATGCTCAGCCAACCGGTTGGGAAGCAGTGGACCCTGCTGCTCGATCAAACTTAAGATCTTATACTGATTCATCGTTAAATCGTTCTTTCTCAAGTGACTCAAAAAAGATACGACCCGATGGCTCGTCATTTTATCCGATAACTCACGATACATCTCCATGAGTCTCTCGACGCTTGCTTCTCTTCCGTTCTCCAGAGTTTTTCACCTCGCTTCTTATTTTAGTTCAATGATTCTAACTTGTAAACACCATTTTCATGATTATAATTCTATTTTATCCCATTTATCGAGGTATAACTGACTAATTACTTAAATTGTTCTAAGTTTATTTCAGGATTTCGAATATCCATGATTCTTAACATCAGAAATATCTACGGATGGAAAACTCCTAATCATTCCCCTGACTCGAAACGCTCGGTACGATAAAGGCTCCTACATAAAAAGGACTCGCAAGATCTATGCGATCTTACAAGTCCTTATCTTTCCCGTTTATTCCTCATCGTCTGCAAACAATTCGTGCAGCATCGCTTCCCGGCGATTTACGAATTCCTTCGTAATCATATAATGATCCGTTTCCTCCAAGCTCGACTCTTCTACCCCTTCGGAAGTCAGCTTGTAGATGATGGAATCGGGATAAGCCATAACAATTGGCGAATGGGTGGAAATAATAAACTGCGAGTCTTCCTGGACCAGGTCATGGATGCGTCTGAGCAGCGCCATTTGGCGAAATGGCGACAAGGCCGCTTCCGGCTCGTCCATGATGTACAGTCCGTTGCCGTCGAAGCGGTGCAGAAACGTCGCAAAGAAGGACTCACCATGGGATTGATGATGCAGCGACTTTCCGCCATAGGAATGCCAAAGCGCCAGTGAATCAACCTCGGAGGCCACATTATAATAGCTTTCCGCCCTGAAAAAGAAACCGTCCCGCGGCTTCCGGACTCCTCGAACCGTACGGATATATTGATACAGCACAGAATGCGTCTCCGCCGTGGAAAAAGAGAAATTGATGGTGCCCCCCTCCGGATTGAAACCCAATGCTACAGCAATCGCCTCCAGCAGCGTGGATTTGCCCATGCCATTCTCGCCTACGATATAAGTAACCTTCGGATGAAAATGAAGACCGTCCAAAGCCGCAACGGCCGGCAAATTAAAAGGATATTCATGAAATGAAGGGATGCGATCCCTCATTAACACAACGCTTCGTAGATAGGCAAGCATAGCAGCGTTATCCAAGCGCTTTCCCTCCTCGATTGTGAAACCTATAATTACTACTCTACTATATATCATTCCAGCAATGGTTCCAATTCAGGACCATCGCTCGATATTTCCGAGCATAAGCATGGGGCGTTTCCCTGAAGGGTGAATACGAACATCCTTTTTCACGCCATAATAGGGGGTATTGCCTCGAGATGTTGATGCCTCGTCGATACTCAATAAAAATGCGCCATCACAGGGCTAGCCGGGCACCTGGTATGACGCACTTTTTTTATACGATATCGAATGGTGTTATTCTGATATGCTACTCGCTTACGATAAACTGATAGAGCTCCTCAACCTTCTCTTCCGTCAAATCGCCGCTGTTATCGAATACCTTAATGGATGTCTGCGGAATGTCCCAGTTCACTTCCGGCACGAAATCGACGCGCTTCTTGAAGTCGTCCCAATGATCCAGCTTCCACTGATCCCGCTCGGTCTGTCTGTCAATGATGCGCTCCTTCTGCAAATCCATGTCTTTGAGCGCAACCACGATGACCTTCACGTCAACGTCGCTTTTCGTTAACCCTGCCGATGCAATGACTTCTTCAATCCATTCGCGGTTCTTGAGCTCCGCGGTAAACGGAGAAATCATAAAAACATTTTGTCCGGCACCCAGGTTCTCGATGCAAATATCCTTGGTCGTATCATATTCCAGATCGCGCAGGTTCTCTTTATAAAAGGAAGAATCGCGGTCATTCGGATCCAGTCCGTTACTTTCCAGGAACTTCTCAACAAAGCGTCCCCCCACCGTATCACGGTCGAGAAATGCAGCCGGTATACGGACTGCAAGCTTCTTGGCTACGGTTGTCTTGCCTGTACCGGCCACGCCGACAAAAAATACTAGCTTTTGCAAATGGTATCCCTCCATATGATCTCTATCGCTTTCATATCCCTGCCGTCCACTCATGCCATCCTTATGCGCGTTCTGTCCGGTAACGGGTTTCTTCAATTAATTCCTCCATCGCGGAGGTCAAGCGTTCCTGAAGCACGTCCGCTACGTCAAATCCGCCATCCTCGGTACGTGCCACCTGGGCATCCACCGCGTACACGCCGCCAAGAATATGACGGGCCCCGATCGAAGAAAGCACGGGCTTGAGCGAATAATCAATTGCCAGCAGATGTGCGAGACTGCCGCCGATAAACATCGGAAGCACGATTTTGCCGGCCAAGCCTTTTTGCGGAATCAGGTCTAAAAAGGTCTTCAGAACACCGGTAAACGAAGCTTTATAAACCGGACTTGCCACAATCACGGCATCGGCCTCGGCCACAAGCCCGTTCGCTTTGACAATATGCTCACTCTCAAACTTGGTATGAATCAAATCCTCAGGCGGCAGGGCGGCCACGTCGATCCGGCTAACCTCGAAATTCGCAGCAGTCAATGCCTGCTCCGCATATTCCATAACCGCATTCAAGCGGGATCCGGCTGTAGGACTTCCGTTAATAATAACAGCTTTCGCCATAATCATTCACCTCGGCTTATGTTATAGTGTCGCCATCCATTCATAAGATCGCTATGTAAGGTCCTCTCGAACGTCAACCCATATAAATCAGAGCAAACTTGTCAGAATTAGTATCATCGTATCAATGTGTCTGCGCTTTTGTCAATGCAGCAGCTCCGGCAATTGAACCTTGGCAATTCGCCAACCATTACACTTCGCTCCAATAGCCCGAAAGACAGCGTAAAAATCTGTAACCCGCGCGTTTGCGCACGACCTTTCTCCTATTCTGTTCATAAACGGCACCCCCGACTGGGCGGATGCATAGAGATAAAGCATCGGCGTTCAACGAAAACACTCTGTATATCAAAGGAGGAAGGAAATGAATCCCCAGCAGCCCATTCCATACGTAGGCTCCAAAACCGAATGCAAGGAACAGCCCATCGCGTTCCCTCCCCAGCATCAAAACTGCCAGCCCGGTCTTGAAAGCCTCATGTCACCGCGTCCGATCAGCGAGGATCCCGCCTACCGGGGCAGCGGTAAACTGGATGGCAAAATCGCCATTGTAACCGGAGGGGACAGCGGCATCGGCAAAGCGGCGGCCATTGCTTTTGCCAAGGAAGGTGCCGATCTGGTCATCCCATACTTATATGAAACTTCGGATGCGGAAGTAACGAAGCAGCGGATTGAGTCGCTCGGCAGACGCTGCCTCTTAATGAAGATCGACCTGCGGTATAAAAAGAACTGCGAAGCCGTAGTAAACGAGACGATAGCCCACTTCGGCAAGCTGGATGTGCTTGTAAACAACCATGCCGTCCAGTATGTTCAGCGCAGCATCTTGGACATCACGGAGGAACAGCTGCATCATACCTATCAAACGAATATCTTTCCCTTTTTCTTCATGATCCAAGCTGCGCTGCCCCACATGAAATCCGGAGCGTCGATCATCAACACGGCCTCCATTACCGCCTATCAGGGATTTAAGGAGCTCATCGACTATTCTTCCACTAAAGGCGCCATCGTTTCCCTTACCCGATCCCTTGCCCTTTCGCTCGTCGATCAAGGCATCCGCGTCAATTCCGTCGCTCCCGGCTCGGTCTGGACGCCGCTCATCCCATCCAGCTTCCCAGCCGAAGAGGTCGCCGTGTTCGGAACGGATTCACCGATGAAGCGGGCGGCACAACCCTATGAGCTGGCGCCTGCCTATGTTTACTTGGCGTCGTCCATCTGTTCCTCTTTTGTCACGGGTCAGGCTATTCACGTCAACGGGGGACAGATGGTGACCAGTTAACAGCGGTGCCTTAAGCGTTCGAGAAGCTACGAATAACAAGCAGAGGATGTGTACCATGAACACGGGAATTCCTAAACGGTCCGGCCGGATGGACATGGGATTTTATGCATTAAACAAGCTGGCCAGCGCCGGCATCGTTGTGCTGCTGCTGAGCCTGCTCGATTGGGTGTGGCCTCCCGGCGCTGATCGAGCTTCGGAATGGTTAGGCCTCTATCTGCCGCAAGAGCACTGGGTATACGGTTACGCGCTCACTGCATCCCTTGCGGCAGATGCCATACTCTCGTTCTTGCCTTCCCTGCATAAGGCTAAACAAGCCGCCGTTTACGGAGCGGTCGGATTTCTGTTCTTCGCCTTATTCACAGGCGGAAATCCGGAGCAGCTCTGGCTGCGCGCAGCAGCGGGAGCCTTAACCCTGCTCATCTTCTTGTGGGGGAAGCATACGTTCTCCAGCAATTCTCTGGCCACCCCGTTCTTTGCCTTGATCGTTCCCCTGTTGTGCTGGGTGATCTGATGCAAGCGACTATAGCTTTCTTCCATGAAAAAAAGACCCTTCGATGAGGGCCCTGCAAAAATCTTGCTTTTGACACACGGACGGGACTAACGATTCGACCTGTATTGCTCAAGCAGCAGCTGCTTGATTTCCTGTACGTCTTTCTTCAGCTCCATATTTTCTTTCAACAGCTGATCCAGCCGCTCGTCCCGACTCTCTTCCTCTTCCTGTCCCAAGTAACTTAGAATAACAGCAACTACGAGGTTTAAGATGACAAGCGCCCCAACAATAATAAACGTTATAAAATAAATCCAAGCCCATGGCATTTCCGCGATGACCGGCCTGGCCACTTGGCTCGCCCACGACTCAAAGGTGACCACCTGCATCAATGTGAATAGAGAATTATGGAAGCTGCCAAAAAATTCGTACGGAAGCACATCCTTAAAAAATGTAGTGCCAATAATCGCATAAATCGTAAAAATAAGCAGCGTCAATCCGAGCACCCCGGTTAAAGCCGGCATCGACCGGATTAACGAGTCGATAATTTTGCGCAGTGCCGGAATCGCAGGGATCATTCGGAATAGGCGCAGAACCCGGACCAGACGCAGCGAGCTTACGAACGGTGTGGTCAGGAAGATCAGGCTGCAGGCAACGATCAAGAAATCAAACCAGTTCCACCCGCTCGAGAAATATCGCTTAAATCCGAGACCGGTAATCTTCAAAAGAATCTCCAATACAAAAATCCCGAGGATAATTTTGTCAAGGTAGACCAGAAACTGACTCGTGCTGTACGTTTCGGCGACAATGATCACGCCGTTCAAAAAGATGATTCCAATAATAATAGGTTGAAAATAACGGTGCTCCACCAATCGCTTGAACGATTCTCTCATGACTGTACCCCACTTCTCTTTGCATGACTATATTTCACAAAAAAAATACGCACGTGCCGTGCCTTCGGTTTCAACATATAGTTCCATTATGAATTTGTTTCACCATTTCGTCCATACTCCAATAAAGGTTTCATGCATATAACAGGGCTGTCCCCAAAGTAAGTCTGCTTACTTAATGAGACGGTTCAATTGATAAAAAAGACAGCAAAAAATAAAGAAATGGCGGTGCCAGGGAGGTCAACCCTGTACCGTCATTTCTTTATATCAGAATGTCATCGGCGCCAATATTGGCATGATGGTTCCCTCTCTGCCAACTGAAAGAAGAGAGCAATGGGCCTTAAATCCGGATCAGGACAGGATCTATAATGGCTTGGAAGTGGCGACGCTCTCCCTGGTCCAGAATGGACCGGCGCTTCTCGAGCTAAGAAACAAAGCTTACATCCCTTTTATTACCGGTGATCGACCGTTAGAGCAGTTCGTCGATTTGTGAAGGAATTTATGGAAGTTGGTACCTAACTGAGCTGCTAGATTTCTTTAAGGATCGGCAGTGTAAATTAGCGTCAATGACTGGTCCTCGCCAATTTCAATCTCTTCCGTGTTCCCTTCGTCAATTACGTTGTTAATAGAAAGCACCCAATGTTTGTTTTCGTCATTCACGATACCATCAACGCTTAATATTTGCCCTTCCTGGTCTTTTTCTATCAGCACCCCCTGTTCATCGTCGTCTGAAATGGCTTGCATGACCTTCCCCACGGTAGGATGGTCATCCATAATCTTAACTGTCTGCACAAACAAAGCCTCATCTTCATTGAAGATTGCTACATCAACTTCTGTTTCGAGCGTCCCTTCACCTGTGTACTTTACTCCGTTATATTCTGGATAAAAACCCTCCTCGCTGTTTTTACTGCACGCTGTTAAAAACAGTACAATGAAGAACAATACAGTAAAACTACGCCAACAATGGTTCCTGAACACTCCTCTATACCCATGCATATTAAGACACCTCCTTCATGAAGTAAGTCGATTTCCTCGTTTGTTCATATACTAAACCGAATTCGTTCGATCAGGCTTTCCTTTCTAAAGCGTCGATGCATATAGTAGGTCGTAAACAACTGAACCGCAATGTAGGCACCTATTATTATCAACATAGCACCAATCGGAAATTGATATTGGGCATAGGTGGCTTCGCGCTTAAAAATATCAACGATAATATATCCTGTGGGTATGCCCACAATAAAAGTCAACAACAGACTAACCAATATAACTACTAATCCTTCGCTACCAAGTTGTATTGCTAATTGGTTTTGTGACAACCCAATTGCCTCAATCACGCTGATCTCCCTTTTTCTAGCTATCATGCTTGTCAGATTTGAATTGACCAGATTACATATGCTAATGACGAGCAGCGTTGCAATAAAACCATAGGCGGATAACTCGATCAACCGTTTCGCCTCATGAAATTCCTGATAAATCTCTTGGAATGAAGTAAACCCAATTCTATGATCGGCCGCAGCAATTTCTTTTAAGCGTTGTTCTACATGCTCGAATTCCTTTTTAGGCACGGTCACACTGACTTGCTTGACACGCTGATCCAGCCCTAGGCGCTTAAACATATCCTGATGGACAATGAAAGTCCCTCCATAAGCAGAGTCTCCTTTATAAGTAATATAACTAGGAAGAACGCCGACGATTGTGAATTCAAGCTCTGCCCGCTGTTCTCCAAGCGGGGTCATTCTGATCTTATCACCGACCTTATAGGTCCCATCCTCGGCGATGGCAATAAGCACGTTCCCATTCTTCATCTCCTCTAATGCGTGTCTGTTATTCCCTAGTGCATGTAGTGTCTTTTGCATTAGAGCATCGTCATAGCCATAGATTTCTGAAGTAATCGCAGGATTTCGGATATCCTCTATGTTTTTAAGATGAACTGCCGCATCCTGCTTGTTATAGAGGAACTCATCATACATTTCCGTATACAAAGACTGAATCCCATTCATATCATGTATCTGCTTCACGATTCCTTCGTTCAACAAATCGAGATGCTCATCCACTCCTCGGTAAGAGTTAACACTCAGCTTGTAATCGCCTGGCACCATACTCGCGGCTACATTGCCCATATTCATACTGTTCAGGATACTGCTTGTAACGATAAAGATCAGCCCTGTCAAAGTGATTGAAGTGATAGTAATCCAAGTACGTTTGCGATGACGTATAACTTGCGCAGATACCAAGGTGAAGCTGCTAAGGGAATTGTTCAATTGATTTCTGGTTGTTTTTCTCTTCCTCCATGCGTCAGCAACCGGATTATAGCGGGTCGCTGCAATCTCCGAGATTCTCCCTACTCTTCTGGCTGGAAATTGGATTGAAAGAATGACGAAAAGCAGACCTGATAAGAATGCTACGCCAACATGAAATGGAGATATCTCTACATACAGAGAAAGATCGGTAGAGCCCGCATTTCCGAGAAACGGAATGAATGCCAAGCTGCAACCTATTCCCAGTAGAATTCCAACAATACTGCCGATGAAAGAAATAATCAGTCCCTCTATTAGAATCATGCGTCGTAATTGTCTTGGAGTCATGCCAATCGCTTTCATCATGCCAAACAAACGTATTTGTTGTGAAATGTAAATGTTGAAAATATTATAAATAACCATTCCAGAGCTTAAAACGATAACCAACACAGCTAATGCAGACTGCAGAATAGTTGTCGGATTCTGTTCATAAGCGCCTGTATAGCGTTCATTTATTTTAATTTGCTTATCTGACAAGCCTGCTTGTTTACCTATATCCTCCGCGACCGAGGCAGCGTTTAAGTTGGATTTCAGTAGTGCAAAAACCGTTACTTCCGGATCCGGACTATACTGCTCCGAGAAGCTTTTTGATACAAACATCAATCCGGCTCTTGCAGCCTTTCGAATAGCAATGTCTTCAGTAATACCTACCAGTTCAAGGGTTTTCGTTATTTCTTTAGTCTGATCATCACTTATAACCTGCAAATCTAACGCGATTCTTTGTCCTAACTCAGAAGAATAACCTAATTCATGAAGGAGCCATTCATCCAATACAATTTCATGATCAGCCTCTGGCGCACGGCCTCGCCTCAGTTCAATCAGTCCGTTATTTATTCCCTCCATGTAACCAATAGCCATATGGATATTCAGTTTCTCAAATGTAGTGGAGCTAATATTTCTGCTGTTATACGAAAGATAATACTCCTTGATCTTAGGGTTACTCACGATCTGCTGTTGTTGCTTCAATGACAATTCCTCATATTGCACATGAAAGGCACCAATTTCATTCATAGCTGCCCTCTTATTGCGGTTATCTTCAGAGTGAAAGTACGTGAACACGACAAATACTAAGGCAACGGATAGGGCTGTTGTAAATATAGTTAACAGGGTTCTGCCTTTGTAGTGGCTTATATTTTTCCATGCTATGTCTCGTACGGATACAGTATCTTTCATTGCGATGCCTCCACAACGATCGAACCATCAACTACCCGAACCGTTCGGTCGGACAATGATGCGATATCCTCATTATGCGTAACGATAATTAATGTCTGGTTATACCTCTGTATCGACAATCTCAGGAGATTCAGGACGTCTCTACTGGAACGACTGTCCAGATTCCCAGTAGGTTCATCGGCAAGGATGATCGACGGTTTAGCAGCAATCGCACGGGCGATGGCAACGCGCTGCTGCTGTCCCCCTGACAACGCCGTTGGTAGACTAGTTCGTTTCTCATAAATATCCAGCGTGTTTAAAATATCTTTGATGTATTCAACGTCAGCCTTTTTTCCGTCAAGTCCAATGGGTAATATGATATTTTCCCATACGTTAAGTGATGGCACGAGATTAAATGATTGGAAGACAAAACCGATTTCACGACGGCGGAACACGGCTAGTTGATTTGCCGGTAGTGTATAAATAGAAGTTCCATTCATGATGACTTCGCCGCTTGTCGGTGCATCCAAACCACCAATGATGTGCATTAAAGTACTTTTACCCGCACCTGACTGCCCGACAATGGAGATAAACTCTCCTTTCTCCACAGTGAAATCAATTTCATGTATGGCCTTTACTTGGCTTTCTCCTGTGCCATAATACTTGCACAATTTCTTTCCTTCCAGAATCAAATCCAACGCCCCCTCCGGGTAAACTCAAAGAATCCATTTCAGGAATGCTCCACTTAAAGCAAAAAAACATCCTTCCCTTAGCTGTCTGCTGAGAAAAGGATATCTAATAATTATCTATTTTTTATCAACGAATATCGATGTTAGGTGTATTGGTACTTTTACATTGGAACATGACAGTTACTCTCGCTCCGCATGTCTCATTGTTAGCTATTCTAAGTCCTCCACCATGCTTTTCAGATAAAATCTTGCATATATGTAGTCCCAAACCAAAACCGCCACTCCCGTTTATTGCTTTACGTTTGTAGAACGGTTTAGTCGCTTGTTCGAGATCCTCCTCCGAGAAACCTTCGCCATCATCACTAACTGTAATGCACAGCATGCCATTCATGGATTCCAAACCTATGGATATTGTCTTGTCAGCATAACGAATTGCATTGCTAAGCATATTTTCGAATATCCGTATAACCGTGTCAGCATCAAAGTGCAGTTCTGTTTGGGCAATATGGTTTTCAAATGTCATTTTAAGATGACGTCCCTCTACTAACACCTCGGCAATACTGTTAAGCTGTTTGATAAAATGATCTATATTTACGTTTGTTGTGTAAATGCTGCTGTCTTCCAATCTTTGAATCTCGCTCATCAATTGAACATAGTTCTCCAGCCGTAAAATATGTGCGGACATTGCAGATACGGTAGACATCACTTTGTCTGCACTGATCTTACCTTGGGGCAGATAGTTCACCAAGAAATCCGTAGATCCCCTAAGTACCGTGAGCGGTGTGCGCAGGTCATGGGAAAAAACAGCATTCAATTGTTTGCGCTCCTCCATAGAACGCCACATTTGCCGAGTGTTGTCATCCAATGCAGCTCGCATTTTCTCGAAGGAATCGCAGAGCTTCCCCATCTCGTCCTTGCTCTCATAATGGATATGAAAATTCAAGTCATGATTCGCTATTTTTTCAGAAGCCATGCCTAATAGTGCAATAGGTTTTTTCAGTTTATGGCGATAAAATACAAACGAGGACAACATGCTGCACAGTCCAAGAAATATCGGAATAGACCATGCTTCAACAATATCGCAAATTTGAAGAATAATTTCATCATTCGGCGTATAATGATTATTTATAGGCTCAGAACTATTCTTGTTCGGAGCGTTATATTTATGATAGAGATCGTTTCTAACTCCATTTGAAGCTCCAATTGCAACAGAGCTAAGCAGAGCCGCCATCATTAGAAATATGAACATATATAGCATAAAGCTCTTTCTAATCGAAAGGTTGCGGATTCCTGCTATTATCCTACCCATCTGTATCCCACACCCCATATGGTTGCAATATACGTATGACTGTTCACCGAAGCTAATTTGGCTCGAATTCTTCGAATATGCTCAACGACAACGGCGCTGTCTCCCTCGCTGTCATACCCCCATACTCGTTCATAAATCCGCTCTTTATCAAAAATCTGACCCTTGTTCATGGATAGCAATTCAATAATATCAAATTCTTTTTTGGCAAATGAAATTGGTCCGTTTTGATAATAAACAGCACGTGCAGAATAATCAACGACTAAATCATCAATGAATTTCGATTGGGTCTTATAACGCTGCCTCTGCTCGCGACGCAAGTGTGCAGATACTCTAGCCCCTACCTCCTCAATGCTGAATGGCTTGACAATATAGTCGTCCCCACCGACACGGAATCCATTGAGCTTATCGGCCTCTTCTACCTTTGCCGTTAAAAACAGAATAGGACAGGACACAAAATTGCGTATCCGTGTACAAACCTCAATGCCATCCAGATCTGGCATATGAATATCCAGTAAAATAAGATCTGGATCAAACTCAACTTGCTGCAATACTTCGGTCCCACTCCTTGCTGTGATAACCCGATAACCATTGATTTCGAAATAATTTTGGAGTAGATTCACGATATCTATTTCATCATCAGCAATCAAGATTAGATTTGACATACCTCATTCCTCTTTCGCAACAGCTCAGGATCGGATATATCTAAAAGTATATCTTGCTCACGATCCATTTTTGACATCAAGTAATCGTCGTGTGTTATAATTATACATAAGTTGTTTTTTAGCTTATTCAAGAGCTGTACAAATTTTTCTTTTTTTGTATATCTAAGTTCGAAGTCGGCTCATCAAAAATAAATAAACTCGGTCGTCTCAAAACTGCTCTTGAGAGTGCAATCTCTTGCATTTGACCACCTGATAAGTTCTTTCCTGACTCACCAATATGATGATAACTTTCATCTTTCAAAACACTTGATAATCCATACTCCTCCAAAACACGATAAACTTCCTCGTCTGTGATTCCCCCATCCCATTGTTTAATATTATCCATGATACTACCAGAAAATAAGTATATTTTCTGAGAAACAATTCCTATTTTTCTTCTCAAATCATTAATATTTATGTCCTTGAGATTGTATCCATTCACTAAAATTTCTCCGCCATAATTAGTATAAAACCCCAGTAATAATTTTACAATTGTTGACTTCCCGCTTCCATTAGGCCCATACACAAACAAATTTTTTCCTTCACTTAGTTCTATATTTATATCACGTAAGACTTCTCGCTCGTTGTCAGGGTAGGAGAAGTAAACCTTTTTGAACTGAATAGTATTAATATTGTTAATTAATACTGTCCCTTTGCTTCCTTCTTCAATTTCGTTGTCCATAAAAAAGCTCATTCTGGATAAGACTGCAATGGCAGGTTGAATGGAGAGACTAATGGATGAGAACATCTGTACAGGAGTAAACAAATTGGATATATACGATAACAATGAAAAGTATGATCCAACCGTCAGCTCCCCATTAATAATGTAATAGCTTATTAAAATGATAAACATCGACCTTGATATAAGGGCAAATAAGGAATTCGCCTCATTGCCAACAACTGTAAAAACATTCCTTCTCATTAACTTTTTCGCAATCACACTAAAATACTTCTTAATTTCAGATTCTTTATGTTCTTCAAGATTGAAATTTTTCATTTCAGATAAACCTGCAATATCTTCATGAATTTCACCTTGAACTTCTGCAGCTGATTCATTTAATTCCTTTGATGTGTTTAATACTTGTTTGGAAGTATATCTAGTGATAAAAAAGAGAACAGGTAAACAAACTAGTGCAAACAGGAGCAACTCCCAACGTATAGCCAGAATTACAAAAAATGCTCCGATAAATGAAATAACACTTTTTAAAAAAACCATCAAAACGGGAGAAAACAATGCATTAAGTGTATCAATTTCTTCTACTCTGGAAATGACATATCCTGTTTTATTCTTATCAAAAAACGAAACCGGAAACCTGAGCAACCTTGTAATTATGTCCTTTTTTAGATTAGTAATAACTTCTACACTTGCCTTTGCAAACATTAGATTAATGCAAGAATTCATTACGGATAACATAATATAAAGCACAATTATTAGACATGTTAATAGAACTACAAATTGAAAATCCTTATGCAATATTCCTAAATCGATAATCTTCTGAGTAAGGTATGGAATAGATAGCTCGATTATTGCGGCAATTATCGTTAAGAAAATAATCCCTATAATCTGCATCTTCAGTTTTTTTATTTGATCGATGATCATTCGCTTATGTTTGCTCATAGTTCCTCCTAAGAAAGATGAAAATAGAGCACTTTATTAATTTTGTTAGATAAATTTGAGATATAAGTAAAGTCATTAATGTTGAAATAGGTAAAAGGTATCTTTATCCCAAATTTTTTTTCTGTATCTACTAATATGTCTATACAGTCATTCATTTTTAAACCTTGAGCAAATGTTATTTTTTGTTCTTCAAACTGAGGAATATACCTTTGTGTGATTTCAAGTAGACTTCTGTAAAAATCAAAATCAGATGGGATCTCAAATTTTAATTCCTTAGTTTTAAGTTCAGCAATATTGGAACAATTTTTCTTAATTTCAGTCACAGTGCTATAGTTATTCAAGGAATTTCTCAATTTATAATCCAAAAACTTACGAATGAAATAAGGGGGAGCGAAACTATTTCGATTAATAAAAACGTACTTGCCATTTTTCCAAGGAACGATGTGCGGGATGCCTAAAGTATAAAATGTAGAATATTGATCTATATATAATTGTTCAGTATCAACGATTTGTTTACTCGATTTTATTCTTATAGTTTCATCTAATATAAAAGGTAGACTTCTTTCATTCTCATTCGTTGTCGTTATTAGAAGAATATCTTTAGTGATAGCTAGTTTGCATTTTGTTACAAATTCGCTTCTCAAAGACATGTCTTCAGTGCCCAAACTAAGATTTATAATATCCGGTTGCAAGTCAATGGCAATATCCATCGCTTTTATGAGTGTTTTTGATGAACCTCTGCAGTTATCGTCTAAAACTTTAATAATTATGAATTCTATCCTGTTGCCACAAAATTCACTTAACATACCTACCAAACCAGTACCATGTCCATGTCCATCTTCAATACTATCGTCCCCTAACAAGCTGCATGAAAATTTGATTTTAGTATTGACCTGCAAACTACTGAGTCCACTATCAATAACTGCTACCGTAATTTTCTTTTCATATAGAATTGGAGTAGTGCTATTCATTTCCATACAATCATATTGTAATAAGGCTTCATTTGATCACACATCTCACTTCTATATTTCTCATTCATAAAAATATTTCTATCATGTCCCGGACATGCTGTAGCGCAGAAATACCTCACATCACAATCTCGGCATTCGTCTATTGTATCTACAATCGGAACTATCTCAGCTTCTTTTAACTTACCGTCTAACAAATCATTGGTACTCCCTAATCTATTCTTCTCATTTTTAGTCAAAAAGCAGGGATATATGGACCCATCACAACATACGAATATTTTAGAGCTAAGATTACAGCTACATTTAAAATTTATAGCATTCTGAAGACTAGTTAGCTCTACTTCTGTAAGTTCATTCTTGTTCTTTATTTTGAATGGGGGACTCAGGGTCTCGTAATTACTATCTGCCCTACCTTCAGGAGTAAAAACTCTCATAATGGGGGTAACACCTAGAGATAAACATAATTCTCGGAACTTGTTTTGGTGTGTTATCATGTCCTTGGTCAAAACCATAGAAAGACTAATATTTTCAAGTCCCGATTGTTGCAAACTTTTTATGGTGCTCTTAACTTTGTTGAAAACCTTTGGACCACGAATCTTCAATACACTTTCTTCATCATAACCGTCAAGACTGATCGAAATGTAATCAACCAGGGCTTTAAGATCAGGAATCATCTTTTCCCTTAATAAAGTTCCATTAGTCATAATTTCAATTGAACCAGTGAAATTTGCTCTTACATAGTTTAAAATATCCCAAATGTCATGCCGAATGAATATTTCTCCACCAGTCAACGCAATACTCCGAATTTCATTTTTCTCACACCATTTAATTAATTGTTTTAACAGTTCAAAACTCATATCCTCTCGGGCAATTTCCCCACAACTTACACAACAATGGCTACATCTTAAATTACAACCAGTAGTTAACTCAAATGTTACATGTTTTATTGCTTTATTATCTGGTGTATGTTTGTCATAATAATCAATGATTTCAATACCAACCAATGTTTTGATCATATTACTTAGATATTCCTTTGTATCTACATCCATACATTCATCAAGCATATTGCTAACAGTATATTCTTTTTCAATCCAATTATTTAGAAACTCATATACATATGTTGGACATTTTATCCAAAGACCATTAAAAATGTTTCCTAAAATCATGTATTCGTTCTTTATTAATTTTCTATAGTTTTTATTAAATCTAACTCTAGGACTTGGCATCATTAATTTTCACCCCATTATAAATTAACAGATCATTGTTTCTCACTCATACTTCACTGACTGACAGGTTGAAAAATTATCAGGAATGGGCTGCTCATTAGATCTACAATACATTAAGTAAAAAGGTGCGTTGCAGTCACAACGCACCTTTTTACAAACTTACTATGAAAACCAACTATTATGAGGAGTTGGTTTCCACCCACATCCATAAGTACTTGTATCATTAGCGTAATAAACATTACAATCATTCCAACAACCAAAACCTTTAACATCTAACTTCAAATCTTCCTTTTTCTCAGGATTAATTTTCATCTTCTCACCTCCTTTCAAATCAGGCTCTATATCATATAGCTTTTCAAAATTATCAAGCTATAAGATAACTATTTTGTCTTAGCATAAGAGCATTCCAAACGCTCATAAGCGCAAAAGAATCCACTCGGTTTGCACATTTCGCCAGTCATTTTATAATTCACAAATATACATCTAGAGCTTGTACATGATTTAAAATAAGAACAACCTTCACACTCAAATCGTTCTGAATGATCAGTAGGAAAGGTATGCAATTCATACTTTTCACTATCTTTAATATTTCCTATGCAAAACTGTTCTTCACCTACAACATAGTTACAAGGATATATATCTCCATTGGCATTAACTGCGAAACTACTGACTCCTCCACTACAATCTCCTTGTATTTTTAAAGTTCTATCCAAAACGGAAAGATGGATATTTTTATTATTCTGTGAGAAGCTTTCAAGATACTTAAATTGTTCTCTAAGTATTAAAAAATGCTCCTCATCCCATTTTTCATCAAAAAAATCAGGTATGGGTTTAATTTCTTGAAAACCTAGTTCAGATACAAATACAACACTGGGATAAAGCTTAGAGACACTTTCAGTATTATAAGTTATTCGCGCAGTCACATGAGGGAGCTTCTCTAATAAATACTCTAAATTAGGTGCTATTTTCTCCCAAGAAGGTTCTCCATTAGAATAAGTTCTGTATCGATTGTGAACCTCTGGTGTACCATCAATGCTAACTGATAAAATAAAATTATGTTTTACAAGAAAATCTATGTTACTTTTCGTCAATAATGTTCCGTTTGTTGTCATCATAAAATATGTTTTTACTTTTATTTTGTTTGATGCTTTAATAATGTCTTCTATCACACGCTTATTAAGTAAAGGTTCTCCCCCAAAAAAATTCAGGGTTACACTCTCAGATTTATTAAGTTCTAACACGTTATTAATGAAA
Source organism: Paenibacillus sp. JZ16 (assembly GCF_015326965.1). Taxonomy (NCBI): domain Bacteria; kingdom Bacillati; phylum Bacillota; class Bacilli; order Caryophanales; family Paenibacillaceae; genus Paenibacillus; species Paenibacillus sp. JZ16. The sequence goes on along the minus strand of NZ_CP017659.1, from coordinate 5,152,324 downwards.
GTGATCAACGAATTAACAAGCTCTGAACCGAAATACAGTTTCTCTCTTAGTCCAGATACATAACAGTAATCGCAGCTCAAATTACAATCATTTGTAACAAAAATATGTACTTTCATAGCCATCAGCTCCGTTAACCATATTCAACCTTTAAATACATAATAATACATAATAATTCTATTTTATGTGTAATCTATCATTTACATTTACAATTTTTGGTGTTATATTTATTTTTTCTCTATAAATGCAGTGAATACGCTTTACAGCTAAACTAATAATCTATTTGATACTCAGCTCTCAACAAAAAAGGCTGTTCCAATTAGCCATTTCTTGACTAGTTAGGACAGCCCTATGATGATCATATCCCCTTTTACGAGAAACAGGGCTGCTCTTCCTACTTGGCCCCCCTCTTCTACCAATCCACAGACGAATGCAGTACCTGATTTTTTCCACTGATTGTTACTGATACCAGCAGAAGGATAAAACACCCCCTAGGTAGACTGTAGATTCTCCTGTCTTCCTAAGGGGTGCATATTCATCAAAATGAAATGAACCTAGTCCACCAATCTTACAAGGCTGTATTTCTTCTTCCCTTTACGGATGATGGCGAAGCGGCCGTCGAAGGAGGTATCTGCACTCACTTCTGTATTTAGATCGGTGACCTTTTAACCATTCATGGAGATCGCACCATTGTTGATGTCTTCTCTTGCCTGGCCCTTGGTTGGCTCGATACCCAGATCTATCAGCCAATCCACGATATTTTTAGCTTCCTTCGTTGATTCGAATGTAGGCATTTCTTTGAAGCCCTGCTCGATTTCATCCGCTGTTAGAGATTTAATATCTCCGCTGAACAAGGCTTGAGAGATTTTAAGCGCTTGTGCCAGCGCTTCTTCCTCATGGACGTACTTGGTCATTTCTTCAGCCAGTATCTTTTGCGCTTCGCGCTTGCCTGAATCTGTCTCTACCTTAACTGCCAGCTCTTCAATCTCTTCCTTGGACAAGAAGGTGAAATATTTCAGGTATTTGATAACGTCACGATCACCGGTATTCAGCCAGAACTGTTAGAACTCGTAAGGCGAGGTCTTGGCAGGGTCCAGCTAGATGGCACCGCCAGCTGTTTTAGAATGAGTCCTTTACCATTTTCAATTGAGCATCTTGATCGTAACGAACAGCTGCGCCCATCCGCTGTAAGCTTCCGTCTCTACCGGGCATGGGAAACTCCTACATTTTTACATCTTAAGTCGCCACTGCTTTAGCATCTTGCATTGATCTTATGCGCTTTCGAAATTCATGCTTACATCCCTTTTATTACCGGTGATCGACCGTTAGAGCAGTTCGTCGATTTGTGAAGGAATTTATGGAAGCTGGCGGGGCCGAAGTTTTGCGTTCGATCTCCATGTTCATAGCCCTTTCCTGTAATCGTCATTTTGTCGGCTATTCAGACACTTTTCCGCTCTCCACATGGTTTTGATGGTCGGCATGACGGAATCGTACACTTCCTGGACCGATTTCTCACCGAATAGGGCCTGATCGATGTTCTTCTCGTATTCCGTGTTCATTCGGAGATAAGCGGGAACATAATAGGCCGGCCATTGTACGATGGCATCCTTGGTCGTGGAGTAGCTCAATATCGTTTCTTTGGCGCTGACAGGCAGATCCGCCGTCCACTTGTCGATCAGCTCGGGATCGGTGTACCAATCCGCCTGATTGGGCAGCCAGGCGCCGGACTTCAGCAGGCTCAAGCTGTTCTCCGGGTTGACCATATAGGCATAGAATTTCTTGGCTTCTTCAATATGCTCGGATGTGTTGTACACAACGAGCGGTGCTCCGCAATTCATCGTCACGGCCTGCTTTATTTTCGGCAGCACTCCAACGCCGATATCTTCGTTCCCCTTGATATTGGCGAGGTCCCAAGAACCGCTGATCACCATGGCATAACCGCCGCTGAGCGCATCTACCGCCGAACCGATACCCGAGTTCCACGTATAGGAGAAGCTGGAGGTCACCTTGTCTTTATTGACCAGATCCGCTAGCTTCTGAATGCCCTCAATCGATTCCGGGGAATCCCATAAGAACTGCTGGCCGTCCGCAGAGACAACGCCGCTGCCGGCTGCGTTCGCCGCCCAGAAATGATGGAATTCGCGGCCTGCGGTAAAGCCAAGCCCGTAATCTTGCGTTTTGGCAGCTTCAAAGCCGGGATCTGCCGCCGTTTTGCCACTCGTATCGGTAGTCAATGCCTTGGCATAGTTCACGAAGGTATCCCAGTCCCAGGCATCTTCCACCTTGGTTGGAGGATAAGGAATGCCGGCGGCATCGAATTTGGACTTGCTGTAGAAGAGCAGCTCCATCTGGTTGGACAGCCCAACGCCGATCACCTTTTGATCTGGAGAATGGATCGTAATGGCATCAAGCTTCTGCGGGATGGCTCCGCTGTCGAGCAGATCCCCGATCTCGGCCAAAATGCCCATTTCGTAATATTTCTGAATGTCTCCTTCGCCCATGTAGCTGATGTCAGGCAGCTCCCCGGATGCCAGACGTGTCTGGATAAAGGTATCCAGCGATCCGTCCGCTGGCAGCACCTGGGCATTGACTTTGACGCCCGTATCTGCTGTATATTGGGCTATCGCAGCTTCTACCAGTTGCTTTTGGGCATCATCTCCCCAATACAGAAATTCCAGAGTGACCCCTCCGCTATCACCGCCGGCGCCCTCGCCTGCCGCAGACGGTTCCGTCCCAGCGCAATTTTAGAAATCTTAACCTCTTGTACAGATCGGTGAACACAAAAAAAAAGGCACGTAAGTGCCCGTCCTCGGATCTCTAAAATGAGAGCAATGGGATGGAGAGAAATTTGAGATATTCTCGTTGGCGTTCGAAGTGGAGAACATTGTTTCCGCCCAAATCTAGCTTAAGCATGCCGGATTCCGGCAAGAAATACTCTCCAGGCAATCGTCATCGTGCGCTCGTAAGATTGATGTGTCTCATAGACCAGCTGCACATCAAGTCCGTCCAATAGGGTAACATAGGCTACCGAACATTCCTCCGGTGATGTGTGTCCAGCCTCCTCAAATAAAGCGGTCAGCTCCCCTTTTAGCACGGCAAGATAATGTCTGTATTGAGATAAGACATAGTCATTCACTTCAAGCGGCGGGATAAATGAAAACACAAACATTAAGTTTACGTTAGGATGCATCAAGAAGCGGTTCTTATGCTCCACCAGGAAGTTATACAATCTGTCTTCCCAGGGCGATTCACCGACACGGTGAAAATAATGGCGTACAAATTCGATTTCACTTTGCACCGCTTCCTCATACAGTTCCAGCAGCAGCTCCTTTTTGCTCGAATAATGATAAGAAAGCGACTGCTTGCGGATCCCTGCCTCTTCGGCGATTTTTGCCATCCGGGTCCCCTCGTACCCATAACGATTAAAGTGTTGAATCGCAATTTCCTTAATTTTGTCTTTACTCAACTGCTTTTACCTCCGACACGATGCATTCACTTATCCGTTTCTCTTCTTCCTCGCATAACCAATATACAGCAGCAAGTATAAGACCATGATGACTATAGCTATATCATACACTACTTCATAGGAGAATGCTGAAGCAACCAAACCCAGAATCATCGCTCCTCCACCTATGCCAAGGTCAAAAAAGTTGAAGAAGGAAGCCATCGCATTCTCATGCTCATGTTCATCCACCAGATTGATGCACCAGGTCTGAATCGCTGGGAAAACAGCACCGAAGCCTAGTCCGTAGACGGCCGCCGACACGAGAAACCACGCTTCGCTTCCGGATTGTGTAAGCAACCAGATGCCTACACCCATAAATACAGCTGAGGGCACAAGCACGGAGCCTGGACCGAGACGGTCGAACATTTTTCCGGATACAAGACGAACCGCGAAGCTGGCCAAAGCAACGATAAAGAAGAACCAGGCTATCTTATCAAATCCTTTTTCGGCAGCGTATAGCGCGATGAACGACATGATTGAGCCTGCCGCAACCCCTATCAGCATGATGAGCAGTGAAGGAAAGAGTACTCTTTTTTCAATCAGCTTAAAAGGAACTTCCGGATGGTCTTCCACAGTGCCAGTATGTGGCTTCCGGGAGACGAACACAGCCATCAGCAGTGCCAGGAGCAAAATAAACATACCTCCGAAAAAGAGGCCGTGAAAATCATATTGAGTCAACACACTCATCCCGATTAAAGGTCCGACCGAGACCGCCACGGTCTCCCCTACCCCAAAATAGCCCATTCCTTCCCCGCGGCGTTCCACTGGAATGTTCTCTGTCGCTAAGGTAGCGAAGTACGTGGTCGCTATTCCAAACCCAAACCCATGGATAACCCGGAGGACCAAAATCATCGCTGTACCTGACGCAAGGTAGTATAGACCTGTCATTGCCGCACATATTGCGATGCCGATCAACAGCAGATACTTTTTATCCATACGCGCTGCCAGTTTCGCAGTAAATGGACGAATTAAGATCGCCGAGAACATGAACACCCCCGTTACCATCCCTATTTCCGAAGCCCCTCCGCCAAGATGCGAGACAAACAGTGGTAATGTCGGAAGCATCATTTCAAACACCATAAACAGAAGGGCATTGGCAGCCATAATAAAAATAAAGGATCTCCCCCATAAAGCAGCCCTTCTGACTTCTATCACTTTCGTTTCCATATGAACCTCCAAAATTATAGTATGGAAACATACTATCTGACCTCCGTCAGTTTGTAAAGAATGAAATTATACCTTTAATGACTATGCGAGTGCGAAAAAAGTATAGATATGCATCCATCAGAACTGCAGTTTTCCACTCTCCTGCTTGAATAATCCCCTTCCCGCATCCGCTTGCATACCTCTAAAACAACTAATTAACATTGCCTTAACTTTCCTCAAACAACCTGTTAATAGAATCATACTATAGTAAAACTATCCCAATTGTAGGAGGTTAGATTATGTCTTCAAAATTCTACAGCAGGACGGCAAAAGCGATTATCGCATTTATGCTCATTTGGAGCAGTTTAGTAAGCGTTGTCAGTGCGGAGGAGAAGGGCAGCGCCAAAAACGTCATTTTGCTGATTCCCGACGGCATGGGTATTAGCTATTTGACGGCAACACGGATTTACAAGGGCGAAGAACTGTCCTTTGAACGCTATGTGAAAGGATTAATGAAGACCGCCTCTGCTGATACCAATGTTACGGATTCCGCCGCCGCAGGTACAGCGATGGCAACCGGATACAAAACGGATAATGGTGTTATTTCGGTTACGCCGGACGGTGTGAAACCGGATTCGATTCTCGACGCAGCTCGAGAGAGCGGCAAGTCTACTGGATTGGTCGCTACATCTCGGATTACGCATGCAACTCCGGCGGTTTTCACTGCTCACGACCCAAGTCGCGGCAATGAAGTAGCACTGGCTACTGAATATATCAATAATGTCGATGTCATTCTCGGCGGTGGCCGTGATATGTTCTTGCCTGAGTCGGAAGGAGGCAAACAGCCGGAACGCAATCTGGTAGAGGAAGCAAAATCTGCGGGTTATGAGTACATTACGAATCGCAGCGAAATTGGACAAGTAGACGGGGATCAAATTCTTGGCCTGTTTGCCATGAGCGATCTGAAGTATGAAATCGATCGCGACAAACAAAATGTCCCAAGCTTGGCT